>JAZONX010000031.1:0-73958 GCA_045654725.1 Eubacteriales bacterium | reverse complement strand
GGTAAAGGTGTCAACGATAAGGACCGCACCGTCCTTAACGATGTAGTCAACGTCGCGCTTCATAACGCCGCGCGCCTTTATCGCCGTGTTGATGTGGTGATAAAGATTGCTGTTTTCGGGGTCGGAAAGGTTCTCAACGTTGAAGAACTTCTCCGCCTTTTCAATACCGTTTTTGGTAAGCACGGCGGTGCGTGCCTTCTCGTCAACGATGAAGTCCTCATCATATACGTCGAGATCCTGCTTGGCGTCAACCTCCTTGATAACGTGGCGGGACATGGTTCGTACGAGCCTGTCTGCCATCTGGTACAGATCGGTGGACTTAGAGCCCTGACCGGAAATGATAAGGGGAGTTCTCGCCTCGTCTATAAGGATAGAGTCGACCTCGTCTATGATGGCAAAGTTATGTCCTCTCTGCACCATTCTCTCCTTGTAAACAACCATGTTGTCACGGAGATAGTCGAAGCCGAGCTCGTTGTTTGTGCAGTAGGTAATGTCCGCAGCGTATGCCGCCTTCTTTTCATTCTGTTTCTGACCGTGAACGATAAGTCCGGTGCTGAGACCGAGGAAGCCGTACACACGTCCCATCTCATCCGAGTCACGCTTAGCAAGGTAATCGTTTACCGTAACGATATGCACGCCCTTGCCGGTAAGTGCGTTAAGATATGCGGGCAGGGTAGCGACGAGGGTCTTACCCTCACCGGTCTTCATTTCTGCAATTCGTCCCTGATGGAGGAGAATACCGCCTATGATCTGCACGCGGAAGGGACGCTTGCCGAGAACTCGGTCGTCGGCCTCGCGCACGAGGGCAAATGCTTCGGGCAGAATATCGTCGAGCGTCTTGCCATTTGCCAGATCGGCTTTCAGCTTATCTGTATATGCTCTCATCTCGCTGTCGGTCATAGCCTTGAACGTATCTGCTAAAGCCTCGGTAGCGTCGACGAGAGGAATAATTCTTTCTATCTGCTTCTCGCTATAACTTTTAAAAAGTGATTTGAACAAACCCATTATTACTTGTTCCTTTCGCATTAGGGCATATTTTAACTTTTATATTATATCACAAAGTAAAACAAAAATAAAGGGGAAAAATAAAAATACTTAAAAATTAACATTTTGCTCCACCTTTAAGTACTTGCATTTTGTCTGCACGTGTGCTAAAATACCTTTAGTAAAAACAGAGAGGCAAAAAATGGTTAACGTAGTTTTACTTTCTCCCGAGATACCGCAAAACACAGGTAATATATCCCGAACCTGCGCCGTGACGGGAGCACAATTGCATATAATAAAGCCCATTGGATTTGAGATATCCGACCGCACTCTAAAGCGTGCCGGACTTGACTATTGGGATAAGCTAAACGTGAAGTATTATGAAAATTACGAGGATTTTCTTAGGCAGAATGAAAATGCTGCAATGTATTTCTTCACTGCACACGCCGAGCAGAGCTATGCCGAGGTTGAATATCCGGATAATGTTTTTCTCGTTTTCGGCTGTGAATCGGTAGGCCTTCCAAAGGAGCTTGTAGAGCAGAATAAATCACGCGCTCTGCGTATTCCGATGCGTAAAACTCTTCGCTGCTTAAATCTCTCGAATTCGGTGGCAATAGCGGTTTACGAATTTTTGCGTCAGCGTAATTTTGAAGGACTGGAATAGGTGATTTTATGAAGAAAATAGGAAATGTTATACTAATCGTCATCATCGGAATACTGATGTTTGGCGTTGGACTTATGCTTGGACTCGTTCTCTCGTCGGCAATTGTGACCGGTGAGTTTGGTGGTTTGCTCACTGCCATTAAGATTGGCGTTGCAGTATTGATTGGAGTTTATTTATCCATAATCGCGCATGAGGCGGGACATCTCGTATGCGGACTTATTTCCGGTTATCGCTTTTCTTCGTTCAGAATTTTTAGTCTAATGATGATGAAGCAGGAAGGGAAGATGGTATTTCGCAAATTTTCCATTCCCGGCACGGGCGGTCAATGTCTTATGATGCCGCCAAAGGACAATAATAAGCCTCCGTTTAAGCTTTATCTTTACGGTGGAACGATCGCAAACCTTATTCTTGCCCTGATTTCTATTCCAATTTGTATTCTCTTTGGAATTCGGTCCTTTTTCAGCTTGATATTCATCATGATCGGCGCGTTTTCTCTCTATTTTGCCTTTACCAACGGAATTCCGCGCGATGTTGGTGGAATGAGCAACGACGCTATGAACGTTAAGCTTATTAAGCAGGACAAAAACGCGAGAGAAGCATTTATGAAACAGTTGCTTATAAGCGAGGCTCAAACCCGCGGTACAAGTCTTCAGGATATGCCGATAGAGTGGTTTTCCTTGCCTAATGATGCGGATAAAAGAAACACTCTTTGCACAAGCATCAAGGTCTTCTATTGCAACCGTCTGATGAACGAGCAGAGGTTTGAGGAGGCAAACGAGGAGATGAAAAAGCTTCTCTCGGACGGTGCAAATGTCATCAGCGTTTACCGTTATCTTCTCCGATGCGATCGTATTTTCTGTGAGCTTTTGCTGAAGGGAAACGAGGCGAACATTTCCTCCCTCTACACCAAGCAATATAAACGCTTCGCCAAGGCGATGGGCAGCAATTCCTCTATTCTGCGTACCGAGTGTGCTGTTCTCGCAATTCGAGATAAAGATAAAGAAATGGCAGAAAAAGCAAGACAGAACTTTGTAAGGAAGACGAAAAACAGCCCCTTCAAGCAGGACACAGAGTTTGAATTACATCTCATTGACCTGATTTTTGAAAGAGCTTTCGGCGATAATCAAAACGAAGAATAATAACAAAAGAACAACCCCACACCAAATCGGTGTGGGGTAAATTTATTAAAGATTATAGTATCTATCAAACTCTGCGGGATGAGGAATCTTGGAGAGCTCTGCGCACTCTGCACGCTTTGTCTTAATGAAGTTCTCCAGAAGCTCCTCGGGAAATACTCCGCCGACGGTGAGGTAATCGTGATCCGCCTCGAGAGCATCAAGTGCCGCATCGAGAGATGTGGGAAGACCCTTGAGCTTTGCTTTCTCCTCGTCGGAGAGGTGGAAGAGGTTGAAGTCGTAAGGACCCCAGCCTTCCTTGTGAGGATCGATCTTGTTCTTAACGCCGTCAAGACCTGCCATAAGGATTGCCGCATAGCAGAAATAGGGGTTACATGTAGCGTCGGGGTTACGAAGCTCGAATCTACGCTTGTCGGGGCTCTTTGCATAAGCGGGAATTCTGATTACCGCAGATCTGTTAGAGGTAGCGTAACCAACGGTAACGGGAGCCTCAAAGCCGGGAACAAGACGCTTGAAGGAGTTGGTGGAGGGGTTGGTAAGCGCACAAAGAGATGCGATGTGCTTAAGCAGACCGCCCATGAAGTAATGCGCTGTTTCGGAGAGGTGAGCGTATCCGTTGTCATCCGAGAATACGGGCTGACCGTCCTTGAAGAGAAGCATATGAACGTGCATACCGCTACCTGCCTCGCCGTAGATGGGCTTGGGCATGAAGGTTGCGCTCTTGCCGTACTTGAGAGCTGTGTTGTGGTTGATGTATTTGATCATCATGGTCGCATCAGCCATGTGAAGAACCTCGCCAAGCTGGGGCTCAATCTCGAACTGACCGGATGCTGCAACCTCGGGGTGATGATAGTTTATCTCGATGCCTGCGTCGAGCATGTGAAGACACATTTCACTTCTGCACTCGTAGGAAATGTCAAAGGGCTTTGCGATGTGGTAGTTCTTCTGCTTGGGAACAATAACGCCACGACCCTCAACGCCGCTGTTCCAGTAGGACTGCTTTGCATCCAGCGAAACGCCGATAGAGTTGCCTTGAACCTCCCAGCCAATGTCGTCGAAGAGATAGAACTCGAACTCCGGAAGAATCTTCATCTCGTCTGCAATGCCGCTTGCCTTCATATAGTCAACAGCAGCCTTGATAATGTTTCTGGGATACTGGGGAAGGGGACGGTTCTTGGGGTAATCAATTATCATTGCGTTACCGGTCATAGAGAGTGTGGGAATATCGCAGAAGGGATCGATAAGAGCGGTGTCGGGATCGGGAATGAACACCATATCGCTCTTCTCAACAACAGCATAACCGTAGTTAGATGCATCGAAACCGATGCCGCTTGTCATAACGTCCTCGGAGAAATTCTCTGCGGGAATAGTTACGTGACGGTACTGACCGTTGATATCAACCATCTTGAAATCAACCATTTTGATGCCCTTTTCCTTAATAAGAGCCAAAATGTCCTGAACGCTTTTTGCCATAAATATGACCTCTTTTCTGTATTTTTACTGTGTTTTTATTCCAATCATAGTCATTATACCATAAGAAAACATTTTTTGCAAGAGGTATATTTGTTAGAGAGTTACTTTTCTGCCGTAAAGATACTCATAATTTCGTATTGCATACAGAATCAGCGAAAGTAGGATCATCGCCGTGGATAGCAAAATGGTTAAAGTCGAAAATCGATAATCTATATTTTGCCAAAACAGATGAAGAATAGTTGTAAAGGTCAATGTGAAGGTTGCGAGCTTACCATGCCAGCCTGCGCCGAGCACGACCTCGCGTTTTTTTATTACCATCAATCCGCTTACAGACATAAAGATCTCTTTTGCAACAAGTACCGAAATCGGTAGACTCATAAGAGGGTAGTTAATTGAAATCAGTAGCATGACCGCAAGCTGAGTTGCTTTATCTGCAAGAGGATCGAGAACCTTACCGAGGTCACTTGTCATATTGAATTTCCTCGCGACAAGTCCGTCAATTACATCGGTGATGCCGGATATGATAACTACTATTCCTGATAGTAAAAAATCTCCACGAATTAGATAAAGCCAAAGAATAAGCGGTATCAGACAAATTCTGAAAAATGAAAGTAAATTCGGAATAGTGAAGATTCGTTTTTGATAGTCCATTTTTAGGTTCATGTTTTCCTCCCGATTTGGTCTTCAAAATCATTATTAACAATTTCTGCCACATATATTTTCTCAAAAAGCACAAAAAATAAGCAAAAAACGAAAAGGAAAACTATGAACTCAATCTGGGTAGAAAATGTAAATAAACCTAAATTCGACTCGCTATGCGGAAGCCACAGTACTGAGGTTTTGATTATAGGCGGCGGTATTGCGGGTATTCTTTGCGCCTATAAATTGAAGGCTGCAGGTGTGGATTGTATGCTGGTCGAGGCAAAGGAAATCTGTAGCGGAATAACGAAAAATACCACCGCAAAAATAACTCTTCATCACAATCTTATCTATGATAAACTGATCAAAACCTTTGGAAGAGATATGGCAGAACTCTATCTCGATTCGCAACTTCGCGCGGAGGAGGAATATCGTGATATTTGCTCGCAGATTGATTGCGATTATCAGGTGCGCGATTCCTTCGTTTATTCGCTAAATAACCATTCTGAGCTCGAAAAAGAGGTGAATGCGCTCGTCAGCTTGGGACTTGATGCCAAGCTTGTCAAAACCGATGAGTTGCCATTTGAAACCGTAGGGGCGGTGTGCATAAAAAGACGCGCGCAGTTCCATCCTTTGAAATTTCTTTACAGTATTGCTGAAGGGCTACCAATATACGAAAATACAAAAATTCGAGAGATAATGCCCGGCAGAGCTGTGTTTTGCGGTGGTGAGATTAAATATAAAAAGGCGATAGTTGCCACTCATTTTCCTATAATCAACAAGCATGGATTTTACTTTCTCAAGATGTATCAGGAGCGCTCGTATGTACTTGCTCTTAGCGGCGCAAATCCCGTTCACGGAATGTATATTGATGAGGCAGACGGTAGGCTTTCATTCCGTAGTTATGGCGATCTTCTTCTCCTCGGCGGTGGAGGACACAGAACTGGTAAAAATGGCGGCAGTTATCCTTATCTTGAGGCTGTGGCAGAGAAATATTATCCCAAAGCAAAGATTGTTCAACGTTGGGCAACGCAGGATTGTATGACGCTTGACGGTATTCCATACGTCGGAAGATATTCGAAAAATACCCCTGATCTTTTTGTTGCCACAGGCTTTAACAAATGGGGTATGACCTCGGCAATGGCGTCAGCTTCTATCCTTGCCGACCTTGTGCAAGATAAGAAGAATGTATATGCCGATCTCTATTCTCCCTCACGAAGTATTCTTCGCCCTCAACTTGCGATCAACGCCTTTGAAACAACCATTGGCCTTCTTACTCCTACGGTAAAACGTTGTCCGCATCTCGGTTGTGCTCTGAAGTATAACAGGGAAGAACACACCTGGGATTGCCCCTGCCACGGATCACGCTTTGCCGAGGACGGTCAGCTTATCGACAACCCTGCAACCGCCGGTAAGAGGATAGAATAAAAAAAGGAAAAGCAACCCATGTGGGTTGCTTTTTTAGGTCGGAATGAAACATTCGCCAAAGGCGAAACAAGATTTGGTTTGCGTAGCAAACATCGAAGACTGGAATCTGACCAAAAAGGAAAAAGACGTTTGATCGCTGTGCGACAAACGTCCCTTTTTTGGTCGGAATGACAGGATTCGAACCTGCGACATCGTGCTCCCAAAGCACGCGCGCTACCAACTGCGCTACATCCCGAAGTAAGTATTAAATTTGCTATCTAATAGTGGGTAGCGCGCTACGCTTGCATCCCTCTTAAAACATAGTCGTACTGCTCGCAAGGACAAGCCTTGCTCCCATTACTCCTTGTTTTAGCGCATTCGCAACGTCAAAAACAATACTCAATTGTTTTTGTCTGCTCACCAACTGCGCTACATCCCGAAGTAGTCGCTTATGTATTATATCAAACCAATATTTTTTTGTCAAGTATTTTGTGTTAGAAAAAATAATTTTGCCAAAAAATTACTTGACGGAGTCAAATCTATGTGCTATCATTTTATTGTTCGAATATAATAATGTTATAATTACATTGTTGTAAGGAACTGCCTATGCTTACTCTTGATAACGTATATCACGCGGGAAACGTATTGCGAGAAGTAGTGAGAAAAACCGACGTTGTATATGCACCACGACTTCTGCCTGGGGGGGATTTGTATCTTAAAACCGAAAATTTACAAACTACAGGTTCTTTTAAAATCAGGGGTGCCTACTACAAGATTTCTCGCCTTTCTTTGGATGAGAGATCGCGTGGCGTTATCGCTTGCTCGGCAGGAAATCATGCGCAGGGGGTAGCCCTGGCAGCTAAAAAAAAACGAATATACTCGCTTATATGCCTTCCCAACAGTGCTCCGATTTCAAAAATTGAAGCAACTCGTAGTTATGGTGCAGAGCTTTGTCTTGTTGACGGCGTATATGACGATGCATACGAGAAGGCGCTCTCGTTAAGCAATGAACATGGACTGACCTTCATTCATCCATTTGACGACCCCGATGTAATCGCGGGTCAGGGAACTATTGCTTTAGAGCTTGAGGATCAGCTACCTGAACTTGACGCGATTGTTGTGCCGATAGGCGGCGGTGGTCTTGCATCCGGAATTGCCTTTACAATCAAGTCGATAAATCCCAAGGTGAAGGTTTACGGTGTTCAGGCGACAGGTGCACCGTCGATGCTCAACTCTTTAAAAAATCAAAGGATAGAGGAGCTTTCTACGGTTTCAACTATTGCCGATGGTATAGCGGTGAAGCGCCCCGGAAGTCTTACTTATGAGATTTGCTCGAGGTATCTTGACGACATTGTCACTGTCACCGATGACGAGATTTCTGTGGCAATTCTTGCGCTCATGGAAAAATATAAGCTTGTCACCGAGGGGGCAGGTGCTGTGTCGGTTGCCGCAGCGATGTTTAGAAAACTCAACCTATCAGGTAAAAAGACTGTATGTATCCTCTCGGGAGGAAACATTGACGTCACAACTCTTGCGAAGGTTGTTAACGGCAGCATAGAGAAAAAATGAAACGAAAATAAGGAAGTATGCTTTCAAAAAGGAGATAAAAATGAGAAAGATTCACACAGACAAAGCCCCTGCGGCAATTGGCCCGTATTCCCAGGCGGTAGTACACGGAGATTTGCTTTTCACATCCGGACAGATTCCGATAAATCCCGAAACAGGCAACGTTGATGCACAAGGCATTGTTTCACAGACAGAGCAGGTTATGAAAAACCTTTCCGCGGTTCTTGAAGCAGCGAAGACAGACTTTACGAGGGTTATAAAAACCACCTGTTTTCTTGCAGATATGGCAGACTTTGCCGCATTCAACGAGGTTTACGCTAAATATTTCACCGAAAAACCCGCCAGGTCCTGTGTTGCAGTAAAAACTCTACCTAAAGGAGTCCTCGTCGAGGTTGAGGTAATTGCGGAAATTTAAAAACTTATAGGAAACAAAAAAAGACACCACAAGGGTGTCTTTTTGCTGGTGCTCCTGCGGGAACTCGAATCCCGGACCCTTTGATTAAAAGTCACCCTGATTGTCTATGGTAGTTGTTGTTAAGCATCGCTTCAGCGATGTTGTAAAGTGTGTGAAAGTAAAGATTACGGTTTTTACTTTTGCACACTTTTCAATTTTTCTTGTGGTAAATCTTTGATTTTCCATAAGTAAAACTTTCTTTATAAGAATAAAAGACTCCGACCGTAGCTGAAGCGGTCGGATAAAAAAATTGCTCAAATTCAGCGAGACCCCCGGGCTAACAGGGGGTCAGAACGTACGAGGTAGGTTTTCTTTATGTTACTAAATAAAAATTCTCTGAATCCCGAGACGCTCGATTTTCCTAAAGAAAATCGTCTGATTTTTGACTGGCTTTCATTCTCTACACGTATTCATAAACCTGATGAGATAATGGATCTTATTGGTATGCGTGATTGTCTTTGGGAAATCCTCACCTCCGGTAACGGTTATACTCACCGTCATCATTTTGGTGGTGTTTCCATCTCTTTTGTAGACGGTGATATGTCTCACGTTGGTGGTTTTTATCTTCTTGAAATGTCCGGTCAAGGTTGTCGTACGTTTGAAACGTACGGTAACGGTAATTATGATAACATTTTTAAGCTTGTTCGTAATGAGTCAGGCAAGGAAAAGAAAATGCAGGATGTACGTCTTACTCGTCTTGACGTTGCTTATGATGATATGACAGGTGTTCTTGACATTGATCAGATCTGTGACAAAACACGTCTCCAGGAGTTTGTTTCACGTATTCAACGTTGGGAATCCATATATGGTAGTAAAGGTAATTCTGTTAATTTCGGTAGCAAAGGCAGTAACGTGTTTATTCGTATATATGATAAAGCACGTGAACGTGGATTTACTGATAGCAGGCATTGGATCCGGTGTGAGCTTCAGCTCCGTAAGGAAAATGCTTGTGGCTTTGTAAATAAGCTTCTTGATAATTCGCTCTCTGCGCTTTATACCGGAGTTCTGAAGAATTATTTATCCTTCAGAGAACCTTCTGAAGATTCTAATAAACGTCGTTGGGATGAATCTCCCTGGTGGACTGCATTTATAAATAATGCTAAGGCTATTTCCGTTGCGGATAAGCCCGGTGTTGTTTATAATCTCTCTGTTTGTGAAAAGTATGTACTTACTCAACCTGTTGGTAGTATAAAAACGCTTATTAAAATATATGGCGCAGATGAGTTTATTGAGATGATCCGTAAAGCTCCCAATCCTAAAAATCCTAAATATAGACGTTTGGTTGCTGAAGTTGAGCACGAACGTGCTCGCCAGGAGTGTTTACTCGGTGATGAGTTTATTGAGCTTAATTCTGATGAAACCTTGATTGAACTTGTTGAGTTTGCTGATGAGCTTCGTGCTGAGTATCGTTCTGTTGATCGTCATGCTCATGAAAAAACAAAGGAAATCTCACGTGCGAAATTCAATCATAGGATTGGCGCAGAGCTTGGTACTACGAAAAAGAAGCTTGAAAAATCTACTTGGGCAGAGGAATATTTGAGAAAACGTGGTTTTGATCTAAAATAAAATACCGGCCGTTTGTGCCGGCCGGTATATGTAGTTTATCTAAACAAATTTCTAATAAAATTTGCTATTCCATTAAATATAAA
Source organism: Eubacteriales bacterium (assembly GCA_045654725.1). Taxonomy (GTDB): domain Bacteria; phylum Bacillota; class Clostridia; order Oscillospirales; family CAG-272; genus UBA1740. The sequence goes on along the minus strand of JAZONX010000031.1, from coordinate 63,986 downwards.
TTTTATACCATTAAATATTAATAGTGCAAGTGTTCTTAAAATTATTACAAATTGCAAATTATTTATCTCCTTTCTATATTTGTAGTATTCGGTCTATTGCTTTTTGCAAGTCTGGGTTCTGTTTGTATGCTTTTAAGATTTTTATTTCTTTAGGTGTTAGATTGGTTTGATCATTGTTGTTTTCGTTTAGTGGTCTTTCTTCCTCTATTATTCCTGCCAGATAATCCAATGATATTTGATAATATTTTGCTAGTTTGATGTATTTATCTATTCCCATCATATTCTTACCATTTTCGTAGTCTGATACTGCAGGTACTGTTGTTTGCAATATTTCTGCTATTTGTTTTTGTGTCAGATCTTTGTCTATTCTGGTATCTTTTAATCTTTTATAATATGTCATAATTTTCTCCTTTGCTTTATTTTATCATTTTTCATAATTTTCTATTGACTTTTTACGAAAAGTCATATATAATTATAATAGACTTATGATATTTCATAAGTCAACTTCTCCTGGTGATTAACTCTGCGGAGTGATTATATATAAAACAAAATAAGATATCAAATTCCCTTTAAACCGTCCGTTTTGTCGGTCCACTCCCTGCGCTGATCTCAATGAGGTGCATTGAGATCTCTTCGGCTTCAGCGATTAGATTGTGCATTAAAAATAGTTAAAATTACGTTAAGAAAAATAGGTGTCCTGTTTTTTAGTAATTTTTGCTGTTTTTAACAGCAATCCGATGAAGCCGAAGGAAGCCTCATTCTTACTTTTTCTGATTGTTTGAAGGAAAAAATGAATACATTGTGCTGATCCTGGTGATTAACTCTGCGGAGTGATTATATATAAAACAAATTAAATTTAAAAAAAGGAATTTAAAAAAATGAAAGTAAAAGTAAAAAGATGTGAAATTAAAACTGGTGAACGTAAAGACGGTACACCGTTTACCGGAACTTCAGCAGTTGTTATTTTCCCTGATGGACAAACTGCAGCACAGCTTTTCATCCCGGAAGAAGTCTGTGATCCTTGTGATGTTAATGTAAACGAGTTTTACGATCTTTATCGTGATGATAAAGGCTTCTGCCTTGTATTCGAGAAGGTAGCTTCTCAAACTAAAACAAATTAACTTGCCCTTGCAAGTAATTGAATAAATTTTAAGAAAGGAGTTTTAAGATGAGTGTTGTTTCTCAGGTAACTGGAGTATTTTCCGATATCCTCGAATGGTTTATTACTGCCATGACTTCGATGGGTGCGCTTTTCTATGAAACAGATAAGGGTCTTACCTTCCTTGGTACTCTCTCTGTTATCGGTGTAGGTATTGCTGTAATCCTCCTTATTGCTAATATGATCAAATCTTTCCTTCATCTTGGTTAATTTTATGGGATGGTATCAGCAAATCTATGACATAATTCATACTTATGTTTACGGTGGTGTTGACCTTACTCCTGAAATGGAACTGGTGGCTACCGAGTTAGCCACCATTTTCAGTATTGGAGCGTTTGCACTTCCTGTAATCGCTTGCTTTTGGCTTGTGAAATTTCTCTTCTCTTGGAGGGTTTAATGAATTTTAAAAAGATAGTTAAAATGTTCCAGGAAGGTAATGTTTGTGTTTCCGGTCTTCGAGGCACCGGTAAGGATGTCCTTACCGGTAACGTAATTGCTCGTCGTAAGGTTCCTTACGTTTCTAATCTTGATTATACTAACGGTGTAAATTATCAAGAGCTTGATTTTGATAAGATAGACGTTGGAAAAAACACCTGGCTTAACCTTATTCAAGGCAATCCTAAATATTATAAATATCCTTATGAGTCCGGTTCTGATATTTATATATCTGATGTCGGTATTTATATGCCTTCTCAGTATTGCTCCGAGCTTAACCGTAAATTTGCTTATTTGCCCACTTATATGGCTCTTTCAAGGCAAGTTTCACATAACAATTTCCATATCAACGTTCAAAATCTAAACCGTGCCTGGGATAAGATCCGAGAGCAGTCTGATATATATATTCGTTGTCGTTTTTGTAAAGTATTTTTCGGTAAGATCGTTCTTCAGAAGATTACACTTTATGATAAGTATCAGAGTTGTGTTGATCGTGTTGAACCTTGTCGTATTCGTGTTCCTCTTTTAGCAAAAAAAGAGGTTCGTCAACAGGCAGAATTGTATCTTGATACGTTTTATAATACCTATGGAGATATAAAGTCTCGTCTTCTTCTTTATTGGAATCGATCCAAGCACGATACTTACTATTTCGAAAAACTATTTTTAGGTGGTGAAAAAAAATGAAAAGGAATAAATTCCTTAAATATCTTCTTTGCATAGTTCTGTCTTTGACTGTGCTATTATCTTTGGTGATAGTTCCTTCTTCCGCAGCTGATGAAAATACTGAAGCTGTTGCTTCTGATTCAAGTTCTGTATCTATTTCCGGTCTTTGGGTTCTTAATAGTACCATTGACTTAAGCTATTTTGGTGATATTACTAATTTAGCTTATGTTGCGAGTTCTGCAAATTATAGTGATCTTCGTTTTTCTGTAAAGAGTGATTCGACTACAACTGAATTTAGTGGTATTCGCCCTTACTCCGGTCAAAATTATTCTACCGATAGCATTGTTTATAATTCTAATGGTTGGACTAATGATATATATCGTTGTCTTTATTTTGATAATGTTTCTGTTTCATCTGATTTTTATTCTTGGCTTAATAACAATGGTTATTTCTGTCCTTCAGGTGAATTTACTTTACCATTATTAATTTATCTTAATAAAGAATGTGATCTAACTTATTTTTCTAATCCTTATATGTTTAACTACGCTTTTGGATATACTAATGAATTTCCTTTTTTTAGTGATGGTCAATATTACACCTCTATTACATCTGATGATAATGTTATTCAAGCTGGTTGTTACGATTTAAATGTTTATGACGAAGGGTTTTATAATTATAATCATCGTTTTATTTATCCTGTAGGTAATCCTGTAGTTGAACGTTCTTGCTTTTTAGCCCTCTATGATAATAGTACTTTTTATTCTACTATTTCTTTCACTTTAGACGGTACGTATTATTTTAATGAGTATATAGAATGGGAATCTTATTATCAGGATTATAGTTCGATTTTATCTTATTATTTTGGTAACCCTTTATATGATTCTGCAGTTTTTCATTCTTCCGGCTCTATCTTTACTGGTTTAGGCCCTTATCAAAATTCTCTTGGTTCTATTGCTGTTAATGTTTATTCTTTAGGTCAATGGCATGATGAATCTTTTCGTTATATTACTTTTGATAATGTAACCGTTTCTCCAGAGTTGTATTTTAGAATTACAGAGAATGCTACAAAGGTTGAAGAAAATCCTTATCAATCTTTTTATGATCGTGGTTATTCTGATGGATATCTTGCTGGTCTAAATGATTCTATTAGCTATGATAATGGTTATGATGATGGTTATAGTGAAGGATATTCTGATGGCGTTAATTATTCTGATTCTGAAGATGTCTTTGACGGTTTTTTGTCTGATATAATTAATCTTCCTATTGAAGGTTTTGATAATATATATATTTATCATGGAACTGATCTTTTTGATAAATCTTTTTCTATTTCTATTTGGGATGTTCTTTGCACCTGTTTAGCTTTTACTCTCTGTTTCTTCGTTATTAAACGTATTATTTCTTAATTATGATAAGTGGTTATCTTCCTCACGATTTTTCTACATTTGAGTTCTTTATAAGTTTATACGGAACTATTCAACGTCTTGTTGATGACGCTTGGTGGTATATTACTTTACCTCTTCCCACCCTTTTTGATGAGCTTCTTAATTATTACGGTGCTTCAGATGATTCTTTTTTCCATTGGTTATATGATGAGTTAAATAATTTAGGTGTCTTTTCTGTGTTATCTAATATTTCATTATTTTCTCTGGTTTTTGGCTCTGGTATTCTCTTTTTTGTTTCTGTTAGGGTTTTTAAATCTCTTTTTAAATTCTAAATTCATTTTATCATCTTGGGGTTACGAAGGGGGTGTCCCCCGTAAGCTCAAGATGATAAAGGGAGTGTTTTATGACATTATCTACAGCTATTGATGAATTTCTTTTAGAGCAGAGAGTTCGTGGTAATTCTCAATCTACGTTAGACTATTATTGTTTTTCTTTAGGACTATTTTCTAACTTTGTTGGCGCTGATCGTGACTTATCTGATCTTTCATTGCGTCTTTGTAAAGAGTATTATCTTTACCTTTCAGAGGCTAAAGATGTTAATACTGTTTCTATACAAAGTTACGTTCGTGGTCTTCGTTCCTTCCTTCGTTGGTTGTATGAAGAAGAATATATTAGTGTTAATATATGCGAGAGGTTTAAACTTCCTAAAGCTACAAGAAAGGTAGTTGATATTCTATCTGATGAAGAGATAGAAAGATTGCTTCTTGCTTTATCCGGATCTGAATGGCTTACAGTACGTAATCGTTTGATTGTTTGTCTTATGTTAGATTCAGGTCTTCGCCTTAATGAGGTTGTTACGTTGCAAGCTTCTTCCGTTCATTTGAAGGATAAATATTTGATTGTTACCGGTAAAGGTGATAAACAACGTATCGTTCCTTTTGGTGATCTTACTTCCAAGACTCTTTTGGAGTACTTGCAAGTTACAAAAAATGCCGGTATTAAGGACGCCCTTTTAATCAAGGTGTCCGAGACCCTTTGTGGTTTTGAACCGATTTCTCAATCTACTATAAAGAATATGTTTCGTAAGCTTAAGCTTCGTGCCGGCATTCCTCGTTTGTATCCTCATTTGCTTCGTCATACCTTTGCTACTCGTTATTTAGAAAATGGTGGAAATATCTACAATTTACAAGCTATTTTAGGTCATTCCAGTCTTGAAATGGTAAAAAAATATCTTCACCTGGCTTCTTCTCGAATACGCGCTGACTTTCCACGTTTTTCTCCTTTAGACAATATAAAAAAGACCCACTCTGATGAGTGAGTCTTCTGTGGTGCTCCTGCGGGAACTCGAATCCCGGACCCTTTGATTAAAAGTCAAATGCTCTACCAACTGAGCTACAGGGGCAAATAAATCGTGCTTAACTATAATATCACATTCAATTTAGTTTGTCAATAGCTTTTGATAAAAAAGTTTGCTTTGTGAGGTTATGTTAAGCACGATTGTTTTTTGCCGGGTTTATTTATAAATCGGTACCAGCTTCGGCTTGCCGATATAGTTGAGATTATGCTTTTTTACAAGTTCGGTGGCGATCTTAAGGGAATCTCTGTCGAGAAGGGCAGAGCTTTCATGGGCATCAAAGCCGAAGGTGACAGGTGAGCCAATTTTGCCCGCAATAGCGAAAAATCTGTCGCTCGGATAATGTCTATTATTTGCGATTCCGTGTAGATTTATTTCAAGCGGGATGTCGAGCTCCTTCGCCGCCTCGCAGAGCCTTGTCATCTCACGGACATAATGCTCGTCATTACCCTCAAATCTAATGATATCGGGGTGCGCAATATAGGTGAAAACCCCCGTTTTGATTGCCGAAATAATGCTGTCAACGTATTCGGTGAGCAACTCGGGATTTTCAATATGCGCCCTCGTGCCGATACCGTCAGGATGCTCGTTCCCGAGGAAGTGTTGACCGAGAATAAGATATTCTGCTCCGAATTTTCGCGCATTTTCGAGCATTTTATCAAAATAAAGCGGATAATACTCGATCTCGAAGCCAACGCTGATTTGGACTTTATGGCTGTATTTTTTTGCCAGATCCCGGATGGTTTTTACATATTCCTCACCCTCACTCATATCCACACGGTAAAATGACTCGTAGCCGTCGGGGAACATAAAGGGGGCGTGGTCGGAAAAGCCGAGAAATTCTATCCCTGCCTCGATGGCTCTTTCGATGTATTCCACATCGGAATCGACTGCGTGATGACATCTTACCGTGTGAGTGTGGTAATTATAATTCATTTTTCCTTACTTAAGAAGAAATTTGTTGAAGCTCTTTTTGCCTCTCTTGACGAGAATACCTGCAGCGAGCTGATCCTTTGTAATCATAGCTCTTACGTCGGTAACCTTTTCGCCGTCAACAGATACGCCGCCCTGTTCGATAGCACGTCTGCCCTCGGACTTGGAGGGAACCATTTTACCGAGCACAAGAAGGCTGTTAAGATCGATCTGGCCGTCAACGAGAGAAGCTTCCTCAACTTCGACAACAGGAGCATTCTCTGCACCGCCCGAAACGAAGAGCGAACGAGCCATAGACTGAGCCTTTTCCGCCTCTTCCTCACCGTGAACAAGCTTTGTGAGCTCGTATGCGAGAATTTCTTTTGCTGTGTTGAGCTGTGCGCCCTCCCAGGAATCCATCTTGTCGATCTCCTCAACGGGAAGGAAGGTGAGCATTCTTATACACTTGAGAACGTCCGCGTCCGCAACGTTTCTCCAGTACTGGTAGAAGTCGTAAGGGGGAGTCTTGTTGGGATCAAGCCAAACCGCACCCGAAGCTGTCTTACCCATCTTCTTGCCCTCGGAGTTGAGGAGCAGGGTAATAGTCATTGCGTGAGCATCCTTGCCGAGCTTACGTCTGATAAGCTCTGTACCGCCGAGCATATTAGACCACTGGTCGTCACCACCAAACTGCATATTACAGCCGTAGTTCTTGAAGAGGTGGTAGAAGTCGTAGGACTGCATAATCATGTAGTTGAACTCAAGGAAGGAAAGTCCCTTTTCCATTCTTTGCTTGTAGCATTCTGCGGAGAGCATTCTGTTAACAGAGAAGCAAGCGCCAACCTCACGAAGCACTTCAACATAGTTGAGGCCGAGGAGCCAATCGGCATTGTTTACCATAATTGCCTTGCCTTCGCCAAAGTCGATGAATCTCTCCATCTGCTTTCTGAAGCAATCGCAGTTGTGCTGAATAGTTTCGGTTGTCATCATCTGACGCATATCGGTTCTGCCGGAGGGGTCACCAACCATCGCGGTACCGCCACCGATAAGAACAACAGGCTTATTGCCCGCCATCTGAAGTCGCTTCATAAGGCAAAGCGCCATGAAGTGACCAACGTGGAGGGAATCGGCTGTGGGGTCAAAGCCGATGTAGAAGGTAGCCTTACCCTCATTTACCATGCTTCTGATTTCTTCTTCGTTAGTTACCTGTGCAAGCAAGCCGCGGGCAACCAATTCCTCATAAATTTTCATTTTTTCATACCTCTATATCTAAATTTTTGATTACAAATAAAAAACGTCCTTGGGCAAAAACCCAAGGACGTGAAAATTACGTGGTACCACCTTGATTCACAGGAAAAATCCTGCCTCGAAACGCTATAACGGGCGTGAACCGTCGCAGCCTACTAAAACTGAGCAGATTTAGGTGAGAAGCTATCGATCTAACCAAATATGCCCTTTTTCGGTGCGCACTCGGAGATGTATTCACCAACGGTAACTCACGCGCCTCTCATCACCCGGCAACTTTCTGTTTTTCGTTATCCGTCGCTACTTCTTCTCGTCATCGCTTTAACAATGAAACAATTATACTATAATGGATACTAAAAGTCAATAGTTTTCTATAAAAATGTTAATTGATAGCAAGAGTTACCTTATTGTAAATGTGTAATTGTTACCACCGATTTTTAGCTCAATGGAGAGTGACTCTTGGCTGTTTTTTACTTCCTCGGGGACCTCGAAAAGGCAATGAATATATTCAGAAGAGAGGGGGATCAATTCGCCACTAGAGGAAAAATCGCTTCGATCTTCGTCTTCTAGGCAATAAAATCCGGAGTATCTGTATTTTCCATTATAAATTAAAGTTGCGCTTATTATAGAATCCTTGCTTGTTTGGAAATTTGTGAACTCTTCTTCTGTGGAGCCCAGATGCTTGTAATTTATAAGGAGATCAACGTATATCTTACCCTCATCTGCCTCGTAATGAGTGTAAAACATAGATGGATTTTTAGGAACAATATCGTACGTCATATCACAATGCTCAACCAAAAATTCACACTTGTTGGGGATGTAAAGAAGTTCGTTCAAAGCTATTTTTCCGCCCTTTTTGTCGATAGCACCCGAACTTTTAGATTCGGTGTATTTATCGATTCCGGAACGAACGTTTACTTGATATTTATTTCCATGGATTTCAAAGACTGCAACGAGAGATCCTTCGCCGGACGCTACAGTATCGGGAATTTTGATTAGAGCATGTACGTATTCGCTCGCAAGCGGAATTACTGTATCGTCGTATGTGAAATCCGATCTATCCGATTCTTCAATCGCAATCAATCCATTGTAAACGTAGTTTTCTCCATAATATAGGCTTATTTCAAAATTGTTTTCAATATTCTGATCTTCGGTAGACGTATTTTTGTAAACAATCAGAATGTCTACATATTTTTTACCTTCACCCGATTTGTAGCTTGTATACCAGGAGTCGGGGTCAGCGGGAGAAACCTTGTCGGTTATCTGTATGTTTTCGATGGTGAATTCACAAACCTCATCAATGCGTATGTTATTGTTTAACTCGATTTTTTGCGCGGAATGGAGGGGGATAGAACTGTTGCTTTCCTTGTCACTGCGATTTTTGTTTTTTTCTTTGCTTTCGCATGCAAAAAGAGATACGCAGAGTGTCAATGCTAGTATGAATGTTATTATTCTTTTCATTTTCTCACCTCGTAAACCGTAGTCTGTCTATAAACCTCTCCTGCCTCATAGAACCCGATGCCGTGGTTGATGCAGTTGGGCTCGGTTTGTGCTTCAAGACAAAATCCGCCGTGCTTGATCTTCTTTACGTTGCCACGGAAGTCTGGCTCACCAAAGAGGAAGTTGCCGGTGTAGAACTGTATTCCGGGCTGGTCGGTGTAGACGTTGAGAGTTAGATTGCCGTTTGTTACCGTTGCAGCGAGAGGAATCTGATTTTTGTTAAATTCCGCACAAATTTTCGGGCAGAGTATAAAATTATGATCATATCCATCAATGCACTTGCCGAATTCCTCACCGATTTTCTTTGGTGCTCTAAAATCAAAGGGTGTGCCTTCCACCTTGAGCCTTTCACCTGTCGGAATAAGATTGGTGCCTACCTCGGTGTAGCTGTCGGCATAGATTGTTGCAATGTGATTATCAATCAAACCACAAAATCCGTCGAGGTTAAAGTAGGAGTGATTGGTAAGGGCAATAGGCGTTTTTGCCTCGGGAATTGCCTCGTATTCGATGATAACTGTTGTGCACGAAAGGGTAAACTTTACTTTGGTGAAGAGTCCCCCGGGGAAGCCTTCCTCACCATCGGCAGAGTAGTAGGAGAGCGTGATGCTGTCCTCGTTCACTTCTTCTACATTCCAAAGTTTAAAGCTGAATCCGTCACCGCCGTGAAGACAGTTTCCGTTGTCGTTGTCGGTAAGCATATATATGGCGCCATCCATCGTGAACGCAGCATCCTCGATTCTGTTCGCTACTCGTCCAACAGTCGCGCCCTGATATGAGCCTGTGTCTGCCTCGTAGTCGGCAAGGTTATCGTATCCGCCCACAATATTAACGCCAAAGGGCTTGAATGAAACGATGGTCGCACCTCGTGTCATAACCTTAAGCTCTGCATCTTTATTTGAAATGGTGATGATCTCAACCATCTCACCTTTTTTTGTTTTTCCGAAAATTTCTCTTGTCATATCGCACTCCAAAGGTTTTATCACAAACATTATAACCCAAAGATGCAAAAAAGTAAAGAGAAAAATGAAAAAGAATGGCTATTCAAAATGTAATCAACCATTGACATTTTAATTATAATATGTTATTATAATTATTGTAATACATAAAGGCAGGTCAAAATATGAACAAGGCAGTAATTATTATAAACGGAGCAGGCGGAGTCGGGAAGGACACCATCTGTGATCTTGCAGCGAAGCACTTTAAGGTGAGAAACATCTCATCAGTCGATCCCATAAAGGAGATAGCGACATTTTGCGGTTGGACGGGTGTGAAGGATGACAGAGCGAGAAAATTCCTTCACGATCTCAAGACCGTAACCGCGGAATATAACGATTTCCCCACCAAATGGGCGCTCAACGTATTCCGTGAATTTCTCTCCAATGACGAGGAAATTCTTTTCGTTCATATAAGAGAGCCTTGGGAGATTGAAAAATTTGTTAAAGCAACCGATGGCGTTGCGAAAACCCTTCTCGTGCGAGGCGGAGCGAGAAGCAGAGCGGGAGCGTATGGAAATGCTGCTGACGATATGGTTGAAAATTACGAGTATGATTATTACTTTGTAAATGACCGTCCGCTTGACGAAACAGAGAATAATGTAAAAACACTATTTACCGATATTTTGAATAAGTGAGGAGAATGACAATGAATAACAATTACAAGCACGCAACAGTTTATCAGATTTATCCCCGTTCCTTCTGCGATTCCAACGGTGACGGAATCGGCGATATTCCCGGCATTATCTCAAAGCTCGATTATATTCAGAGCCTTGGAATTGACGTTATCTGGCTTTCTCCTGTTTACAAGAGCCCTAACGATGATAATGGCTATGACATTTCCGACTACAAGGACATCCATCCCGATTTCGGTACAATGGATGACTTCGATCTTATGCTATCCGAGGCGAAGGCTCGCGGTATCAAGATCATTATGGACCTCGTTATTAACCACACCTCCGACGAGCATGAGTGGTTCCAGCGCGCGCTGGCAGGCGAAGAAAAATATAAAAATTATTACGTAATTAAAAAAGGCGTGGAAGGAAAGCTGCCTAACAACTGGGGCAACTTCTTTGCAGACTGCCCTTGGGAGCCCTTCGGCGATCCCGCAAACGAGGAATATTATCTCCACCTCTTCAGCAAGAAGCAGCCGGATCTCAATTGGGAGAACCCCGATGTTTACGACGAGATCTGCGACATTATGCGCTTCTGGCTCGACAAGGGAATTGCAGGATTCCGCTGTGACGTAATTAATATTATTCACAAAGATACATATGATAACGGCAAATGGCGTCTTGCTCTTACAGGTAAGGAGCATTATATCTCCACCGAGGGATGCCACGAGATTCTTTCAAGACTTCGCCGTGACGTTATGAACAATTATGATGCCTTCACCGTAGGTGAAACCGTAATGGTAACACCCGAGATGGCATCCCACCTGACAGATCCCGATAGAGGCGAGCTTGATATGGTATTTGCATTCCAACATATGGAGTGCGATCAGATCGGAGTTAAGTGGTTCAAGACCAAGTTCAGACCTAAGAGACTTATGAAAATCCTCACCAAGTGGCAGACCCAACTTGATTGGAACACCTGCTACCTTGAGAATCACGACCAGCCTAGATCTGTCGGCAGATTTATCGAGGACGGTAAATACCGTAAGGAAGGCTCCAAGATGCTTATCGCGCTGAACTTCTGTCTCAGAGGAACCCCCTTCTTCTATCAGGGTCAGGAAATCGGTATGACAAACGGTGCGTTCAAGAATCTTGATGAGATTATGGACATCGAGAGCCATAACGTTGACAAGATGGCGAAGAAGCTTGGAATCATCCAGCCCTTCAGATGGAAGATGATCAATAAGACCAGCCGCGACAACGCAAGAACTCCTATGCAGTGGAGTGCAGATAAGAACGCAGGCTTTACAACCGGCACCCCTTGGCTCAAGATTCATCCCGAGTACACCTGGATCAACGTAAGAGGTGATCTCAGCGACAGAGAGGGAATTATCGACTTCTTTAAGAGAGTTAATGCTTTTAAGAAGGAGAGCGAGATACTTAAGGAGGGTACTTTTGGCGAGCTTGCTTGCTCAAAGAACGTTTATGCCTTCAAGAGAGAGCTCGATGGAGAGCAGCTTATCGCGGTATTTAACTTCTCCACCAAGGAGCAGAAGATGCCGAAGACTATCCTCTGCGGTCACACCGTTCTCTCCAACTACAAGGGCAGATCTACAAATCTTCGTCCCTACGAATTCAGACTTATCTCCCCTTTAAAATAAGGAATCCTTTATTGGAGGATAAACAATGATTAATGTGAACGAAGGCCTATTTAGGCTGGAAACGAAAAATACAACCTACGCCTTTCGTATAACCGACGGATATCCTGAGCATCTCTATTATGGTCGCCGAGTGGTTGATACCGATTTTGGTGCAGTTGCTCTGAAAAACACTATCGATCTCGGTGCTACCGTAAAATGTCAGGAAAGCGAATTCTTCCTTGAACGCAATCTTCTTGAATATTCGGGTGTGGGCAGGGGAGATTACCGACACAGCCCGATCGAGCTTCTTATGCCCGACGGAACCTTTGTCTGCGATTTCGTGTATGACAGTCACCGTATCATAGACGGTGCTTACGAAACAGACTCTCTTCCCACCGCATACGGCGAGGCGAAGGCCCTCGAGCTAACCTTAAAGGATAAAAAGTTCGGCGATATTTTGCTGAAGATGAATTATACTGTTTTTGAGGATTGCGACGTTATATGCCGTAACGTTGAGCTTGTGAACAACGGCGATGGCGCGCTTTATATTCGCAAGCTGATGAGCCTTATGCTCGATCTTCCCGAGGCGGATTACGATATGCTGACTCTCGATGGAGATTGGGCGAAGGAGGCTCACGAGCATCGTCGATTCCTTGAGTGCGGTTTGCTTGTGAACGAGTCAACGGTTGGCGCATCCTCCAATAAGCATAATCCTGCGTTTGCCATTCTTGAAAGAGGTGCAGACGAATCACGTGGCAAGGTCTACGGCTTCAACCTCATATACAGCGGAAATCATTACAGCGCGGTAGAACGCTCTACCTTTGATACTGCCAGAATTATGACGGGCATCAATCCTCATTGCTTCCTTTGGAAGCTTTCGCAGGGGGAGAGCTTTGTCACACCACAGGCGGTGATGACGTATTCTCACGCAGGACTTAATACAATGATTTCAAATATGCATTCCTTCGTTAACGCTCACATCGTCAGGGGAGCGCATAAGAATGCTGATAGACCCATTGTTCTTAACAACTGGGAAGCAACTTTTTTCAATTTTAACCGAAGCAAGATCCTAGCGCTTGCAAGGTCGGCAAAAAAGCTAGGAATTGAGATGTTTGTTCTGGATGACGGTTGGTTTGGTGCCCGTAACAGCGATACCGCAGGTCTTGGCGACTGGGTGGAAAACCGCAAAAAGCTTCCGGGCGGCATTAAGTATATTGCAAATAAGGTCAACCGTATGGGAATGAAATTCGGTCTTTGGTTTGAGCCGGAGTGTGTCAATCCCGACAGCGACCTTTATCGCGCACACCCCGATTGGGCGATAAGCATAGAGGGCAGGGATCTTACTCTCGGCAGAAATCAGCTTGTTCTCGATTTGACTCGCCCCGAGGTGAGAGAGTATATTGTCGAGAGTGTTTCGAAAGTGCTTTCGAGCGCGAATATAGAGTATGTAAAATGGGATTATACCCGCCACATCAGCGATATGCATTCGTCATCGCTAAAGCAGCAGGGCGAGTTCTTCCACCGCTATATTCTCGGTCTTTATGAGGTGCTTGAGGAAATATTCTTTAAGAGATATCCTAAAATTCTCTTTGAGAGCTGTTCATCTGGCGGTAATAGATTTGACCTCGGTATGCTCTATTATTCACCACAGATATGGACGTCGGACAATACCGATCCGATCGAGCGACTTGATATTCAGGGAGGAATTTACAACTTCTATCCCCAGTCTACTGTATCTGCACACGTTTCTATGGCACCACACGCGCAGACACTTCGCGATACTCCTATAGCTACGAGATTTAACGTTGCCGCTTTCGGCGTGCTCGGTTACGAGCTTGACTTCTCGGAGCTTACAAACGCGGAGCGTAAGCAGGTCAAGGAACAGATTGCCTTCTACAAGGCTCATCGCCGTAGTTTTCAGTATGGGCGATTGAAGAAGGTAAAACTTAAAAATGCTGAAGAAATTTCTTGGCAGATTGACGGAGAGGGCGAAACGCTCGCTGCGATTTACCAAAAATACAAGACCTCCTGTCCGGGCAGAGATCGTCTTGATGTTCCCGGACTTGATGCTGAAAAGCTCTATACCGTAGAGTCCAATACGCAGTATTTGCGTATTAAACGCTTTGGTGGACTTATTAAGCATATAACCCCCGTACACCTTAATCCCAATGGATTTATACTTCGAACCGTAGACAGATATTTTGCTATGTGTGACGGTCGGGAGAGCTACACAGCCTCCGGCGCAATGCTGGAAGAGGGTATCAACCTTGCTATGCAGTACGAGGGAAGTGGATACGACCCAAATCTTCGCATCCTTGGTGACTATGGCTCGAGCCTATACGTAATTAAAGAAAAAACAGAGGAGAAAGACAATGGATAAACAAGTAAGACGAAATAAGTTCTGCTTCGGTCTCGGAACAGTAGGCCGTGACGCACTTTATTCGCTCGTCAGCATGTATCTTTTAACCTACCTCACCGATGTAGTTATTTTTACCAAGGAGAACGCTCTTCTTATCGGTGGTATATTAACTGTATTCGGCGTTTTTGATGCGGTAATAGACCCTCTTGTAGGTGCAGTTGTTGATAACACCAAGACAAGATGGGGTAAATTTAAGCCTTGGATTTTTATCGGTATGATAGGTACGGGACTTCTTACGGTGGCTATGTTCCACAACATAGAAATGCCCGAGCTTACTCACATTATAATTCTTTGCGTGTGCTATCTTCTCTTCAGCATCTTCTTCTCGCTTAACGATATTGCATATTGGTCGCTTATGCCTGCACTTTCCAAGGATCAGAAGGCTCGAGAAGGTATTGGCTCCTTCGCAAGAATTTGTGCTAGCGTAGGAATGTTTGCAATGGTTCTTATATATCCTGAAATTCCTAATCTCTTTGCCGGTCTTGGCCTTGATAGAAGAACTCCCTATTTCCTTACTGCAATCATCGTAGCCGTAATTATGTGGATATTCCAAAGCATTACGCTGATTGGCGTAAAGGAGGACAGGTCCTATCTTGATACCAGCGAAAAAACCACGCTTAAGGATCTTTTCCGCGCCCTTGCAGGTAACGATCAGCTTATGGTTACGGCGGTGTCTATGGCACTCTTTATGATCGGATATTGCACCACCACCGGTATTGGATATCAGTACTTCGAGTACGTGTATAGAGATAAAGGTGTGTACAGTATCTTTGCGGCTGTTCTTGCAGTAGCACAGCTCCTTGCACTCTCTTTGTTCCCCTTGTTTAGAAAGAAATTTACAAGAAAGCAGCTTTACACCGGTGCTATGATTACCGTTTCTGCTTCTTACATAATCTTCTTCCTGTCCTTTGAAAAGCTTGCCCTCGTAGTTGTTGCGGGTCTTGGCTTATTCTTTGCTCAGGCGTTTATTCAGCTTCTTATGCTCCTCTTCCTTGCGGATGCGGTGGAGTATGGTGAATGGAAGCTTGGAAAGCGTAACGAGGCGGCGTCCTTTGCCGTTCAGCCCTTCATCAACCAGTTTGGTGGAGCCATAAGTAAGGGCATTATTTCTCTTGCTCTCTTCTTCTCGGGAATAACCACTATGCTTAATGCCTTTGATGATTATCTTGAGGCAAATAAAATCACCGACTTGACTAAGTCCGAAATAATTAAGCTCGATTTCATTAATCAGCTTCCCGGATATGCAGGTTGGGTAGTGAAGCTCTTTATGATGATATTACCGCTTATCTGCATCCTTGCAGGATTTATACTCTATCAGAAGAAGTTTAAAATCGACGAGAAGTTCTATGAACAGATCGTAACCGATCTTGAAGAAAGAAATTCGGTGAAATAATAATGAAATTCAGATTAAAAAGAGACCTCCTGTTGGGTAGCGCGACTGCCGCTACTCAGATTGAGGGAGGCGATGAAAATAATAACTGGGCGCGTTTTGCCGCGGAGGGGAAGGTCGATGATAAAACCTCTCCCGTGAGAGCCTGCGATCATTACGAGAGATGGCGCGAGGACATAGATCTTATGGCTGAAATGGGGCTTCAGATCTATCGTCTTGGCATCGAATGGTCGAGAATTGAGCCTAGTCGTGGTGATTATCGCGAGGATGTGCTTGAGCATTATCGACAGGAGATCCTTTATATGCAGGAGAAGGGGATTAAACCTCTCCTGACCCTTCATCATTTTACAAATCCTCTTTGGTTTGAGGATATGGGTGGTTGGACTTGCAAGGAAAGTGTTGATATTTTCATCAATTTTGCTTCTGTCGTTATCGACTATCTTGGTGATATCGTTGATGAATATATCACCATCAACGAACCCAATGTTTACTGCTTAAACAGTTTGTTTTACGGCATCTGGCCGCCCGAGAAAAAGTCACTCTCTGCATTCGTGAAGGCGTTTTCCAACATGGCAGCGGCGCACATAAATTGCTACGAACTTATTCACGCAAAGCGTATTGAAATGGGTATGGATCCCGAACAAACCAGGGTATCCTTTGCAAATCATCTTCGCGTTTTTGCACCTAAAAATCCTCGAAATCTCTGGCACATTTTCTGCGCTCGCTTTATGGAGCATATGTTCCAAAATGCTATTACCGAGGCGATGATGACCGGAAGATGCGTATTTCCCGTTATGCGTCGCAAGGGTATTACCAAGGGCAGATACTATGATTTTATTGGAATAAACTACTATTCGCGCAGTACCGTATCCGGCATTGCCGACGGAACTCCCGATGATTGCTACAAAAACGATCTCGGTTGGGAGATCTATCATGACGGACTTATTGATCTTGCAAATCTTCTCTCGGCAGAATACGGGGTAGAATACCCGGTTTACGTGACCGAAAACGGCACATGTGACAATACCGATTCCTTCCGCAGCAGATTTATTTTTGATCAGTTAAAGCAGATCAGCATAAGCGATAACCGTATAGAGCGTTATTATCACTGGTCGTTTATCGACAACTTTGAATGGCGAGAGGGTGAGTCGGCGAGATTCGGAATAGTTCACGTTGATTACGAAACACAGAATAGAACTATCAAGAATAGCGGACGTCTTTACGCTGATATTATCAAAAATCAGGGCGTTACCTACGAGGCTTATGAAAAGTACGTCGCGCCCACAAACTATCACAAATAAAAGGAAAAAACAATGAATAAAACCTGGGATCTTTCTATACTTTACACCGGCTTTGATGCTCCCGAGTTCGCTTCTGATATGGCGAGCCTTGATGCGAATATTGCCGAATTTGTAGCATTTGGCGGTCAGCTCGACACACTTGCTCCCGCCGAGCTTCTTACCAGATATATTGAGCTTGAAGCGAAGATTTCATCTCTTGTTGAAAAGCTTATAATTTACGCTAACCTTCGTTACAGCGCAAACACCGCTGACACCGAGGCTGCCAGCACAATGGGTGTGCTTATGGGCAAGCTTTCTGCTACCGCAGCGCCTAGTGCAGCAATTAACAAGGCGATTGCGAAAATCGAAAATGTTGAGGAAATAATTGAGCAGAACGAGGTTTTGAAGGAGCATTCCTATAAGCTTCTCACTATTGTCAAAAACTCGAAGCACCTTCTCTCGGATGCAGAGGAATCCCTCTTTGCCGAGATGGACATTTCGGGCGCAACTGCTTGGAGTGACCTTCAGTCCAATCTCACAAGCTCGCTTAAGGTTGACTACAAGGGTGAACAAATCACTCTTTCATCTGTTAGAAACCTAGCCTACGACCCCGATCCCGAGGTACGAAAGGCGGCATTTGAGGCAGAGCTTGCGGCTTATCCCAAGATTGAGACCGCTACCGCATTCGCGCTCAACTCCATCAAGCTTCAGGTTATTAACGAGGCTGCTCGTCGTGGTTATGCATCTCCTCTTGCAAAGGCGCTTGATAACTCTGCTATGAAGCAGGAAACTCTCGATGCTCTTCTTCTAGCAATGAAGGAGTATATGCCCGCATTCCGCAAGTACCTTCGCGCGAAGGCAGGGGCTCTCGGTCACGAGGGTGGACTTCCTTGGTATGATCTCTTTGCTCCTATGGGCAAGAGTGACAAGAAGTACACAACCGAGGATGCGCGCGATTATCTTCTCGGCATCTTCGCAAAGTTCGACACCGAGCTTCACGATATGGTTAAGGAGGCGTTTGACAACTCCTGGATCGACTTCTTCCCCAGAGAGGGTAAGGTTGGCGGAGCCTTTGACTGTGCTGTTCACTTTGCAGGTCAGAGCAGAGTTCTTACTAACTTTGACGGCTCCTTTTCGGACATTGTAACTCTTGCTCACGAGCTTGGTCATTCCTTCCACGACCGTCAGGTTTACAAGAATTCACCTCTTAACCGTGACTATTCCATGCCCGTTGCCGAGACCGCCTCTACATTTAATGAGGTTCTCGTAATGAATACTGCGATTTCCGAGTGCACTGACCGTGACACAAAGCTTGCTCTTATCGAAAGCCAGCTTATGGACGCGACACAGATCATTGTTGACATTTATTCCCGTTATCTCTTTGAGACCAGCGTATTTACTAACCGTCCTCAGGAGTTTCTCTCTCCCGAGCGTATGTGCGAGCTGATGCTCGATGCACAAAAGCAGGCATACGGCGAAGGTCTTGATGAAAACCAGATGCATCCCTATATGTGGCTCTGCAAGGGTCACTATTATAGCGGCGGACTCTCATTCTATAACTATCCTTACGCTTTTGGCGGACTCTTTGCGAGAGGCATCTACGCCAAGTATCTCGAGGAAGGTAAACCCTTCGTTGAAACCTATAAAAAGATGCTCCGTGCCACCGGAACAAGCACCGTTGAAGATGCAGCTCTCGTTTGCGGAATCGACCTTACCGACGTAAACTTCTGGCGCGCCGGTCTCGCATCTATCGCCCAGCAGATCGACGAATTCTGCGAGCTTGTAAACGAATAATTCACACAAAACAAAAAACAGACCGAGAAATCGGTCTGTTTTCTATTTATACATCAAGACTTACAATGTCTTTGAGGGACTCGCGTTTAACAGCAACATGGCTCTCGCCATCCTTCAGCATAACTACGGGAGGACGGGGAATTCTGTTGTAATTTGATGCCATAGAGTAGTGATATGCGCCGGTTGTGAGACAGGCGAGAAGGTCGCCACGCTGAATGTCGGTGGGCATTGGAACGTTCTCCTGGAGAATGTCGCCACTTTCACAGCATCTGCCAACCACCGAGCAGCTCTCGCGCTCAATATTACCGTCGAAGACGGGCAAAATGGTGTAAGGTGAGCCATAAAGGGCAAATCTCGGGTTGTCGGTCATGCCGCCGTCAACAGAAACGTAGGACTTGTAGCCCGGGATACGCTTAACCGTTCCAACCGTGTATAGTGTGAGTCCTGCATCGGCAACAATGCTTCTGCCGGGCTCGATAGAAATTCTGGGAAGGGTGATGCCGAGGCGAGCAGCCTCTTTTTTCATCTCATCCGCAACCGTAAGAATGGTTTTCTCAATATCGAGCGTGGGCTGACTTTCAATATATCTCACACCGAGTCCGCCGCCAATATCGAGGTCACGTGTGATAAATCCAAGCTCGTTTTCCATATCTGCCACGAATTTTAGCATAACTCTCGATGTCGCAAGATAAACGTCGGCATCAAAAATCTGCGAGCCAACGTGACAATGGAAGCCGCAAAGTTCGAGGTGAGGGAAGGTTAGCGCAAGCGAGGTGATAGCCTTGGCTTGTCCGGTTTCGATGGCCGAGCCGAATTTAGAATCGACCTTTCCTGTGGCAACTGCGGCGTATGTATGCGGATCAATGCTGGGCGTAATGCGAAGCATTATCTTTTGCTTTATGCCGTATTTCTCGGCAATCTCCTCAATGGCGAAGAGCTCCTCCGCGTTATCTACCACAAAGTAACCGACACCGTGGGAAATCGCAAAATCTATATCCTCGTCGGTCTTGTTATTCGAGTGGAAATACGCATTTTCGAGGGGAAATCCCGCAAGGTGCGCGGTGTAGATTTCGCCACAGGAAACTACGTCAATTCCGAGTCCTTCCTCGTGCACGATCTCGTAAAGTCGTTTGAAGGAAGCCGCCTTTGAGGCATACATAACCCTTGCATCCTCTCCAAATCCCTCGCGCATAGCAGAGAGATATTTTCGGCAATTATGTCGGATACGTGCTTCGTCGTAAAGGTAAAGAGGCGTTCCGTACTTTTCAGCGAGGGCAGAAAGCGGCATTTCGGCAAAGCAAAGCTCGCCGTCTGGGTTTCTCCTCAAATTATCGCAAATCATTTCTGATTTTTGTGTAACAATCATTTCTAAATCCTTTAAAATTAAAGTAAATGTGCTCGCAGCTCTTCGCCACTCATCTGTGATAGGTCTGCAGGTGCGATGTCAAGCACAGTTTTGCATCCAACCACACCACGTTCTCTCATTCTGTGAATCGCTCTTGCGTATGCAACGAGCACGCTGGCAGTGAATTCGGGATTAGAATCAAGTCTAAGCCCAAACTCAACGGTGTGCGTGTTATCATCGTTAAAGCCGGTCACACCGTTACGAATAACCGAGCCACCGTGGGGAAGACCCGAGTGATTTTGCTTAAGATCTTCGGCACTTACAAAAGTAACCGTGGTATCGTAGTCGGCAAAATAGTTAGGCATATTCTTGATTTCGTTCTCAATTCTCGATTTGTCAGCACCCGCCTCGACTACAACGTAGCACTGGCGCTTGTGCTTCTCACGAGTGGTAAATTCGGGACATTTTCCATCTCTTACAGCTGCGATTGCCTCCTTAACGGGAACGGTGTATTGCCTTGCATCAATGACACCCTGGATACGTCTGATAGCATCCGAATGCCCCTGGCTGACGCCTCTGCCCCAGAAGGTGTAATCCTTACCTGTGGGCAAAACTGCCTCGGAATAAACTCTCATTATTGAAAAAAGACCCGGATCCCAGCCTGCGGAGATAAGCGCAATATGACCGTTTTCTTTAGCCGAACTATCTACATTTTCAAAGTGCTCTGGAATCTTCGCATGAGTGTCAAAGCTGTCGATGACGTTAAAATTCTTCGCCAAATCGGGAGTCATCTCGGGAAGGTCGGTTGCGCTTCCACCACAGATGATGAGCACGTCTATTTCATCTTTGAAATCGGTTATTTTTTCGGCAGAATAAACGGGCGCACCGCTAACGGTTTTCACGCTGTCGGGCGATCGTCTTGTGAATATTCCCACGAGCGAGGTGTCCTTGTGATGTCTTATAGCACACTCAACACCTCTGCCGAGATTTCCGTAACCGTAAATTCCAATTCTCATAATTTCGTCCTTTAAATTACTTTTTCGAGCTGATTACTGCGTCTGTTGTCGCATCGGCAGCTATCATACTCTTCATATCGTAAAGACCTGCACCGCGCCTGATAAGGAAATCGGCAGCCGCGATTGCACCTTCGGCAAACAAAGCTCTGTTGTGAGCCTCGTGCTTCAGCGTTATAGTTTGGCTTGGTGTACCGATAATAACCTCGTGCTCACCGACTATGTTGCCCATTCTTATCGAATGTATGCCGATTTCGTCGGTATCACGTTTACCCTGACCGCTTCTTCCGCAGTTTGGATACGCCTCGGGGCGCACCTTGCGAATGGCATCGGCAAGCATAAGCGCAGTTCCGCTGGGGGCGTCAATCTTTCTTATATGATGCTTCTCGACAATCTCAATATTCGCCTCGGGAAAGGCAGCTACTGCAGTTTTTGCAAGCTCGATGAGCATTGCTATGCCGAGCGACATATTGCCCGAGTAAAACAGAGGAATCTTTCTCGTCGCCTCGTATATCATATGACTTTCCTCGGCTGTGTGACCCGTTGTACAGAGCACAAGAGGGAGGTTGTTTGCAATAGCAAATTCAAGGAGCGTGGGGGTGGCAGAGTGATGCGAGAAATCTATAATACAATCTATTCCGTCAACCGAGGGAATAAGATCCAGCGACTTGTACGCTCCGTCATCACCGCTTGGGTCAACACCGAAGAGCAGATTTGCCGAGCGATAGTTCTCCTGACAAAGCTTCTTGACCTCGCGACCCATATATCCTGAAGCACCGTTAAGTAAAATGTTCATATCCGTTCCTTTAGATAAGATTTTGTTTCTTCATAAGCGCGAGAAGTTTTTCCTCGTGCTCGCTCTCCATAGGGGTGAGGGGAAGACGAAGATAATTCTCACAATATCCCATAGCAGCCACAGCAGCCTTTACGGGAATGGGATTAACCTCGCAGAATAGTGCGTTAATGAGAGGAAGAAGCTCGAGCTGAGCGCGTCTGGCTACCTCAATGTTGCCGTTCATATAGTCATCGCACATCTTCTGTGTTTCCTTAGGCATAATGTTAGAGAGCACGGAAATTACACCCTTTCCACCGAGCGAAAGAATGGGAATGATCTGATCGTCATTACCCGAGTAAACCGCAATCTTGTCACCAACGAGTGCGCAGAGCTCCGCAACCTGCGAAATATCTCCGCAAGCCTCTTTGATACCGACGATGTTGGGGTGATCGGCAAGAATTGCCGCAGAGGAGGGAAGGAGATTGCATCCCGTTCTCGAGGGCACGTTGTAAAGAATACAGGGTTTTGTGGAAGCATCTGCAATAGCCTTAAAGGACTCAATAAGACCCTTCTGAGTAGCTTTATTATAGTAGGGAGTAACGAGAAGCATTGCGTCAGCACCAACCTCGCAGGAGAACTTAGTAAGCTCGATAGCGTATGCTGTGTCGTTCGAGCCTGTACCTGCAATAACAGGAACTCTGCCTGCAACTTTGTCTACGCAGAACTTTATCGCTTCTTTATGCTCGGCATCCGTAAGGGTAGAGCCCTCGCCGGTAGTACCTACAGCTACGATCGCAGAAATTCCTTCCGAGATTTGCCATTCAATAAGTCTGCCAAACTGCTCGTAGTCTATTCCGTTTTTGGTGAGAGGGGTGACGATAGCAGTTGCTGCGCCTGTAAAAATGGGATTTTTCAATTTGTATATCCTCCGGGTAAAATAATCAAAATAAAAAAGATAGCCGCAAAACAGCTATCCCTCAAAAAAGTCGCAGACATAGTGCGCCAAATGAATGATAGCCCTTCGCATAAATGCGACAGCAGTACGGATATTCTCCGCAATGCCAGCCAAGATGCCTGCCACAGCATCCGCTTCGGCACCAACGCCTTTTTCACACAGCCACGGCGGCTTTTTTTGTGTGATACTTTTCGTTAAGTGCGCCTCTATCTTACAGTATAGTTATTTTAGCACATATATTTATATATGTCAATAGATTTTTAAAAAAAGTATCCTTGACTTTTCTGTATATTTGTAGTACAATATTACTTGTAGAAATATTGTTTAAGGAGCATTTATAATGACAAAAATAGATATATTTTCCGGCTTCCTCGGTGCAGGTAAGACTACGCTGATCAAAAAGCTGATAAAAGAGGCTTACGCCGGTGAGAAGGTTGTTCTTATCGAGAATGAGTTTGGTGAGATCGGTATTGACGGCGGCTTTCTTGCCGATGCGGGCATTGAGATCACTGAGATGAACTCAGGTTGTATCTGCTGTTCGCTCGTTGGTGATTTCTCAAAGGCGCTTGTTAAGGTGCTTGAGGAGTATAATCCTGACAGAATTATTATCGAGCCCTCGGGTGTTGGTAAGCTTTCTGACGTTATTCGCGCTGCAAGAACTGCCGAGGACCACGGCGCAACTCTTAATTGCTTCACTACCGTTGCAGACGTGAATAAGTGTAAGATGTATATGAAGAACTTTGGAGAGTTCTATAATGACCAGATCAAGCATGCTTCGGCTATCGTGCTTTCTCACACACAGACTGCAAGGGATGAGAAGATTTCCGAGTGCGTAAAGCTTCTTCGTCAGCACAACGAGGACGCCGTTATCGTTACAACAGCCTGGGATAACCTTGATGGTAAGGAGATTCTCGCTGCGATGGAGCATAAGGACACTCTTGAGGATGCTGTAAAGGCACTTGAGGAAGAGCACAGGCATCACCATCACCATCACGAGCATCATCACCACGACGACGATGAGCATTGTGACTGCGGTTGCCATGATCACGAGCATCACCATCACGACCACGATGAGCACTGTGATTGCGGATGCCACGATCACGAGCATCATCACCACGACCACGATGAGCATTGCGACTGCGGATGCCATGATCACGAGCATCACCATCACGACCACGATGAGCACTGCGATTGCGGTTGCCATGATCACGAGCATCATCACCACAACCACGATGAACACTGTGATTGCGGTTGCCACGATCACCACCATCACCACCACGCTGACGAGGTATTCACATCTCTTGGTGAGGAAACCACCAAGAAGTTCACCAAGGAAGAGATTGAGTCTATTCTCGAAAGCTTCTCCGAGTCTGATGAGTACGGCATGATTCTTCGTGCGAAGGGCATTGTTGAGTGCAAGTGTGGAAAGTGGATTCACTTCGACTACATCCCCGGTGAGGCGGACGTTCGCACGGGAAGTGCAGGAGTAATCGGTCGTCTTTGCGTAATTGGTGCAGGAATTGATAAGAAAAAAATTAAAGAGCTTTTCGGAATCTAAGATTAGGAAAATAAGATGATAGAAGTACCTGTTTATTTATTTACCGGCTTCCTCGAGGGCGGTAAAACCAGTTTCATCGTTGAAACAATGAAGGATCCCAATTTCAACGATGGTAAAAGAAAATATTTGATAATTACTTGTGAGGAAGGCGAGGTAGAGTACTATCCCGATGAGCTTGGCGATAACGTCAGTTTCGCATCCTTTGACGAGGAGCAGATGCTCACTCTTGACCGCCTCGGCGCTATGCAAAAGAGAGCAGGCGCAGATATAATTGTTGTTGAGTATAACGGAATGTGGATGCTCGACAGCTTCTATAATGCGCTTCCGCAAAACTTTACTGTATATCAAGAGATATTCGTTTGCGACTCTAACACCGCAGAGGTTTATAACGCTAACATGCGTCAGCTTATGGTGGACAAGCTCACAAGCTGTGAGATGGTTGTTTTCAATCGCACCACCGAACGCACCGACAAAATGTCTCTTCATAAGATCGTCAGAGGTATCAGCCGTAAGGCTAACATCTGCTATGAGGACGTGAATGGAGAGATTGAGTTCGACCAAATCGAAGATCCCCTTCCTTACGATATTAGCGCAGACTTTATTGAGATTAAGGATGAGGATTTTGCAATTTTCTACCGTGATATGACAGAGGACTTTGGTAAATATAATGGCAAGACTCTTCGATTTAAGGGTATAGTTGCTCTTGACAATATGCTTCCCGGCGGACATTTCGCTATTGGCAGACATATTATGACCTGCTGCGCTGATGACATCGCATACAGAGGCGTTGTAGCGAAGGGAATGGGAAATCTTAAGCTCAACACCCGTGATTGGGTAATTGTAGAGGGCAAGATAACCGAGGAATTCTCTAAGCTTTACAGAGGTCGAGGCCCTGTTCTCACGGTTAAAAAGATTGAGAGAGCAGAGAAGCCCATTCAGGAGGTAGCGACCTTCTATTAATTCTAAAGGAGAACTAAAATGGCAGAGGATAAAAAGCAGATAAAACTCTACTCCGCGGTCGGAGAGGGAATAATTGATGCAGGCTACAGCCCTGTGGCATCCGAGCTTCTTCAGGTGGTAAACGGAAGCGTTGCCGTTACCGTCGGAACAGAGGTGTCGGAGGTTTCTGCCGGAGATTTTCTCTTTATTCCTTCGGATTTGGTCTTTCGCGTTGAAACAATTGGTGGACCCGCGAGCATTCGTGGAATGGTCTTTGAGCGCGAGCTTGTTGAAGACAATATGGACAATTTCGACGGTGAGATCAACTATATGTTCTACGTTCAGTCCATAAGCCGTGTGGTTACCTTTAAGAAGGGACATCCCATTCACGAAAGTCTATCCTACTGTATGAGTGAGGCGTACGAGGAGTATATCTCCAAAGACGTTTGCTACCGTTTGCCGGTAAGAGCATACGTTTATCTTCTTAACTCCACGATTCTTCGTTATTACGCTGGGCAGAGAGGCGAGCTTGATCGAATGATTTACCACAACGTTATTCGTCTTCGCCCGGTTATCGAGTACATAGCAGAGCATTATGCAGAGAAGATTTACATCGAAACTCTCGCGGATATGATTTCGGTTTCTCCGGATTATTTCACCAAGATGTTTAAGGACAGCATCGGCACGACGCCTATTGACTATATCAACGGCATTAGGGTAAATCACTCACTCCGTCTACTGACTATGACCGACACACCGATAAATGAGATTGCCGAGATGATTGGCTTCTCAAACCCCAACTACTTCCACAAGATTTTCAAGGCATATATGACTACCAGCCCGCTTGCTTACCGCAAGAGCGCTGCTAACTCAAAATAAAAAAAGGCGAGCCATCTGGCTCGCCTTTTATCTTCTCTATAAGATAACTATCACTCGGGCTGGTAATTATAATGGATTTCAGCCGGTGCTATAACGTCCTCAAAAGTATAGGTCATACTTGCATGAGTTTTTTGCGGTTTAATAGTGATAGCTTTACCTTCTTCCTGAGTTCCGGAGTAATAAACATCGGTAAACATATTGCAGCTGCTGAAGAGTGGCACTCCGTAAATTGTGGTAAGGCTCTTGGGGATATAAGCCTCTTCGAGAGATTCGCACCAGAAGAATGCATTAAAATGAATCACCTCTACACCTTCGGGAATAACTACGCTTTTAATATTATGTAGACTTGAAAAAGCATGGCTGTAAATCTCGTACGACTCTCCGCTTATGCTCTTTGGCAGAATGAGGTCGGTTTCCTCACCAACATATCTAATCAGAAGATTCTTACCTTCATGCTTGTAGAACAAATAACCGTTTTGATCGATGATTTTGCTTGTTCCCGTGTGAATTTCTAATATCGAAGAAAGCATTGTCGCGTGTGACAAATCAACCGAGGAATTGTTTACTATCTCGCGGAGAAAACTACATAGACTAAACGCCTCTGCACCGATCTCGGTAACAGACTCGGGGATGGTTATGGTTATCAATGAACTGGAGTGGAAAGCATAAGGAGCAATAGTAGTAAGCGTATCCGGTAAAGTAATGCTTTGAAGATACGACATAAAGGCCCATTTACCGATATATGTCGTCAAAGTATTTGATAGATCAATGGTCTTAAATTTGCAATGCTGAAAAGCATAATCGCCAATATGTGTAACCGAGTTACCCACTTCAACTCTGGTAAGGTTATTACAATCGGAAAAAGCTTTATTATCAATTTTGGTTATGCTGTCAGGGATGACTACCGTTGTAAAGGAGCAATATACTACCTTATTAATGATGATAGGCAATCCTTTATATTCCACTTCCTCTTCTACTATCTTACTACCAAACGCATTTTCAGCAATGACAGTAACAGGTTTTCCATTATAGGAGGAGGGAATAATTACAGTAGCGGGCAGATTCTCAATATCCTTAGCCGCTACGGAATATGTTCCGTCATCAAGCTCGGTGAAAACAAAGTATTCGTCAGACGTAGGGACGTTGGTTATTTGATTACACTCTTCGCATATTCCGTCAACGAAATTGTGATCTATGGTAGGAATTGCTTTGGTTTCGCGCTCTCCGCAGTCACATATTCTTTCCTTTAAACCGGTTTTGGAACAGCTGGTTTCCTTCGTGGTTTTCCACTCGCCAAATTGATGCTTGTGCTTCTGGCAGGAAGAAAGCATACTAACTATAATTACGGTAAGTAACATTATCGCAACGATTCTTTTCATCAGATTGCCCTCACTTTAATAAGATACAAATTAATTATATCATATTCTACTCGATTTGTAAAGAGAAAAAAACGGTTGCCTACCTTTCGATAAGCAACCGCAGTTCTTATTTTTTGGGCGTCGAGCCTCGTAATTTTTTCATATAACAAACAATTCTTAATTCATCACTTGATACTCACATCTTACATAAAAGGGAATAAAGTTCCCGACCATACCGAGATAAGCTCTCGAAACAATTAAACGACAAGAGTAGTATCAATAACCCTTTGTTTATATTCAGTTTTTTGTGGCTGTTAGCTCAGCCTTTAGTTAAGACCCGCCGCTATGCACGAAATACGCGCCATTTCGTAACCTGCAAAGCGGCAGGTAATAAAGCTGATAGGTTCATCTAAATTGTGCACTGGCGTGTCCTCCTTTTCTAAGATTTTTGGTAGAAGAGAAAGCTACTCACATCACTTTTCGAATATACGGTCGGGCTCTTGTCCGACTTGTTTTCTCTTCTTCGCCTTGCATCTTAAATATATCATATTTAAGTCTGCTTGTCAATAGAAAAGAGTAAAAATATCCAAAAAAATCAAAAATAATCTCGACAAATTATGCAAATGATACAAATACGAGAGTTTTCAAATATTTATTTTCAACAAAAAAAGAGCGACAGGGGGACCTATCGCTCTAAAAAATAAGCGTTAATTTGCTTCTGCAAGCACGGGAACGGATTCGTTTGCTGCGGTCAGAGCAGGGGCTTCAAAGATGACCTTTAGCTCCTCTTCGCCCTTAACAAAGTCTGCTGTAACGATAACCTTCTTCGCATCAGGAAGCGAAGGAAGCTCAAACATGGGCTTCATCATAAGGTTTTCGATAATAGAGCGAAGGCCTCTCGCGCCGGTTTCTCTTTCGATAGCAAGATGTGCTATTGCTTTGTATGCATCCTGTTCAAACTCAAGCTCAATGCCGTCAAGCTCGAAGAGCTTTTTATATTGTTTGGAGAGAGAGTTTTTAGGCTCGGAGATAATTTTGACGAGAGCATCCTCGTCGAGATTTTCAAGGCTAACGATAACCGGCAATCTGCCGACAAGCTCGGGAATAAGTCCGTATTTGATAATATCGTGCGCAACAACGTCCTTGTAAACGCCCTTCTCGACCTTTTCCTTCTTGGTTGTCTTTTCGGTGTTGAAGCCGATAATACTGTTGCCCTTACGCTGCTCGATAATCGACTCTATGCCCTCGAATGCACCGCCACAGATGAACAGAATATTCTTCGTGTTTATCTGAATAAACTCCTGGTTAGGATGCTTTCTTCCTCCCTGGGGAGGAACGTTCGCGGTTGTGCCCTCAAGAATTTTAAGAAGTGCCTGCTGAACACCCTCACCCGATACGTCACGAGTGATAGATCTGTTTTCGCTTTTTCTCGTGATCTTATCTATCTCGTCAATATAAATGATACCGTGCTCGGCTCTTTCCACATCATAGTCTGCCGCCTGAATAAGGCGGAGAAGAATATTCTCAACGTCCTCGCCAACGTAGCCCGCCTCGGTGAGAGTCGTGGCATCGGCGATAGCGAAGGGAACCTTGAAGGTCTTTGCAAGAGTCTGGGCGATATATGTCTTACCTACGCCGGTAGGTCCGAGGAGAAGAACATTGGACTTCTGTATCTCAACTCCGTCATCTGGAGCTGGTTCTGCCTTGTTTTTTCTTCTCGATTTGCTCTTGTTTTCCTTCTCCTCGAGAGTAAGAATCCTCTTGTAGTGATTGTAAACTGCTACCGAGAGAGCGTATTTTGCCTCCTCCTGACCAATAACATGGCTATCAAGCATCTCCTTGATTTCTTTGGGACGGGGGAGAGATGCGAAGGTGAGCTTTTCATCCTCGTCCTCGCCCTCAAGTCTTGCCATGTGCTGGTCAATGAGATCGGAGCAAACGTCTATACAGTTATCGCAAATATAAGCCTTTCCGTCGGCAGAGGGGATGAGGAAAGCAACCTCGTGCTCTGTCCTGCGACAAAAGGCGCATTTGCGAAGCTCGCGCTTTGTGGTTTCTTCCATAATTAATTAAAGTTCCTTCTTGGTAATTACCTTGTCAACGAGGCCGTATTCCTGCGCCTGGTCTGCTGTCATAAAGTTATCGCGCTCGGTATCACGCTCGATTGTCTCAAGAGACTGACCTGTCTGCTCGGAGAGAATTTTGTTGAGCTTTGCCCTGATGCGAATGATGTGGTCTGCGTGAATTTTGATGTCGGATGCCTGACCCTTCATTCCGCCGAGAGGCTGGTGGATCATAACCTCGGAGTTGGGCAGGGCAAATCTCTTACCCTTTGCGCCACTACTGAGCAGAAACGCGCCCATAGATGCCGCCATACCAACACAGATTGTAGATACGTCGCACTTAATGTAGTTCATAGTGTCGTAAATCGCCATACCCGCGGAGATAGAGCCTCCGGGGCTGTTGATGTAGAGATATATGTCCTTATCGGGATCCTGCGCCTCGAGGTAGAGCATCTGCGCTACTACGAGAGATGCGGTAACGTCGTTCACTTCATCAGCGAGAAAGATTATTCTGTCATTTAAAAGTCTTGAATAAATGTCGTAGGAGCGTTCGCCTCTCGAGGTCTGCTCAACGACAACGGGTACAAGTGCCATTTTTATATCCGCCTTTCATAAAATTTATTTAACAACAGCCGACGGCATAAGAACGCTGCCTTGACCGTCGGCTGAAATGTGTTATTTTAAGATTACTCAGCTGCATCTTCTGCCTTGGGAGCAGCTTTCTTGGTGGTAGTCTTCTTGGTTGTTGTAGTCTTCTTTGCTGTGGTCTTCTTGGGCTCTGCAGACTCCTCGCCTTCTGCCTTGGGAGCAGCCTTCTTGGTAGTGGTCTTCTTTGCCTTGGGAGCGCCAATCTTTGCGTTCTCACGAACAAGCTTAAGAGCCTTGCCAACAAGGATGTCAGCGTTGAGGTCATCTACTGCGATCATGGACTTAACCTGATCTACGGGAACGTTATAAGCGTCGGAAATTCTCTGGAATTCCTCGTTTGTCTCGTCCTCGGTAACGGTGAGAGCCTCGAGGGAAGCGATCTTCTCAAGAGCGAGTCTTGTCTTAACCTGGCGCTCTGCCTGGGGACGAAGCTGCTCGCGAAGAGCCTCAATGGTAAGACCGGTGTACTTGAAGTATGTGTTGAGATCAAGTCCACTCTGACGGAGTCTTGTGTCGTAGTCACGAACGAAGTTCTCGGTCTCGATTTCGAACATAACCTCAGGAATCTCCGCAACGAGCTTTTCTACGAGAGCCTCAGCGAGAGCATTCTCAACCTCGGACTCAGCCTTAGCTTCGTTTCTCTTTTCCATTTTAGACTTGATGTCCGCCTTATATTCATCGAGAGTGTCAAATTCCGAAACATCCTTTGCGAACTCATCGTCGAGGGCAGGGAGCTCCTCGCACTTAAGAGCGTTAAGCTTGGTCTTGAAGGTAGCAGCCTTGCCTGCAAGCTCATCTGCGTGATACTCGGTGGGGAAGCTAACGTTAACGTCAAACTCCTCGCCGATAGTCTTGCCTACGATCTGCTCCTCGAAGCCGGGGATGAACTGACCGGAGCCGAGAGTGAGGTCATGTCCTTCGCCCTTGCCACCATCGAATGCAACACCGTCAACAAAGCCCTCATAATCGATGTTAGCGATGTCGCCCATCTCTGCGGCTCTGTCGGTGATCTCGATAGTTCTTGCGTTTCTCTTTCTTGCAGCCTCAACCTCAGCGTCAACATCTGCGTCGCTAACTGCCTCAACCTTCTTTTCTACTGCGATGCCCTTGTAGCCTTCGATAGTAACCTCGGGCTTAACAAAGCCAACAGCCTTGAGCACGATGTCATCATCGCTTGATACGAGATCGAACTGGGGCTGACCTACGATATCAAGACCTGCCTCCTTAACAGCCTCCTCAAATGCCTCGGGAATGCACTCGTTGATAGCATCTTCAAACCAGATGCCCTTGCCGTAGTACTTTTCGATGATTGCCTTGGGAGCCTTGCCCTTTCTGAAGCCGGGAATGTTAATAGACTTAACGTTCTTCTTGTATGCTTCCTGCTCGGCCTTCGCGTAAACTTCCTTGCTTACGGAGAACTCCATAACGAAACCGGACTTCTCGGTAAGTTCCTTTTTGATAAGACTCATTTCTTTTCCTCCGAAATGTATATATTTATTTTTATTAATATCAATTTAGCCATAATATTGTACATCAAAAAAGCCTATTTGTCAATACTTGGGCAAAAGTTTTAGAATTTTTGTTGCCTTTTTTACCAAAATTCAAGCTCTGAATTCATTATTTTGCTAATAATCGACAAAAAACAAAGGCAGATAAGATTTATCTAACAAGCATTGGAACAAACTTAAGATAATCTGCCGATATGATGTGCATATCGATTCCGTCGTAGCTAAAGTGTGGCGGAACGGTGTAATTTCCGTGAATGTGGCCGAAATAAACGCGCTTAATTCCGTACTCCTTTAGGATCTCAACAAGACCGTCTGACGCCTTTCCGTTCCAAAATGGAGGGAAGTGCATAAAGACGATTATCTCCTTGTCGGGAGAAGACTCCTTAAGCTTTGCCGCCGCTTCAAGACTCGCCTTTAGGCGAAGACCTTCTCGATTTGTAAGCTTCTCGAAATCCGCATTATCAGGCGCGTTAGCTGCATCCTCATCGTTATACCAGCCTCTCGTTCCTGCGATGATGAAATCTTCGGTTTCGTGGGCGTTGTTGAAGAGGAATGATATGCTTGTTATTCCATGCTTTTCGAAGAAAGCATTATGTTTTTTCATAGTTGACCACCAGAAATCGTGGTTGCCCTTGCCGAGGATTTTTTTGCCGGGCAGGGAGTCGATGAATTTCATGTCGCTTTCGCTTTCCTCAAGTGACAACGCCCAGGAAATATCTCCGGGAATAATGACAGTATCCTCGTCGGTGATAAGATGCCGCCAGTTGTTTTCAATTCTTAAAATGTAATCCGTCCAGGATTTGCCGAAAACTTCCATCGACTTGTTTGTTTTGTCCAATGTCGATAAATGCAAATCCGCAATTGTGTAAAGCGACATCCTTATCCTTTCTCAACCTTCGGGAAGGTTGTATTCGTATATTTTTTGTAATTTCGTTAATACTAACTTTGCCTTGATTTGGCGAAATTCAAAGAAAAGAGATAAAACAATGGAAAACAATAAGTTGTATAACGAATGTAAATGCGATGAATCCAAGCACATCAAGGGAATAAAGTGCGATGTTAAAAACTGCGTTTATCACGCGGAAAAGAATAATTGCTATGCAGGTAGCATTGCTGTTGGTCCCAGAGAGGCTGATTGCTCCTCTAACACCAACTGCGTTACCTTCAAGCCTCGCGAGTGCTAATTATTTAGCGCAAAGCTATAAACGGCATTTGCCATGCTTTGCTTGTCTTTCTCGTGAACCCCGGTGTGAATAGGCGACTTTGACAGAGCCTCGAGTAGAGGCGCGGGGATTTTCACCTTGGTTGCCTCGCAAAGTTTGGTGGGTGCATCGAGATCTGATTCAGGCTTCGATCCGGTAAGGGAAAGAAGCACGTCACCTGCAAATTTATAAGCTGATGCGGTTGAAACAACCAGCATGGCAGACTTCGCCTTGTGGTCGCTCATATATCTTTCTGCCGCGGAAACGGCAACTGCTGTATGGGTGTCTATGAGGCGATTTTCGTTTTCGTAAATTCTTTTTATAGTAGACGAGCACTCATTTTCGTCGGTATAGTATCCGACGAAGCTCTTTTGAAGCTGGGAAAGCTCGTTGGGAGTTAGTTGATATCTTCCGCTTTCGGTGAGCTCCTGCATCAGGGCAGAACATCTCTCGCTTCCAAAAAGTAGATAGAGAAGTCTCTCGAGGTTAGAAGAAATCAGTATATCCATAGAGGGTGACATCGTAGCGTAAAACTCTCGATTTCTATCATATACACCCTCTCTGATAAATTCTGTAAGAACATTGTTTTTGTTGGATGCACATACCAGCTTGTCTACCGGCAGACCCATTTTCTTGGATATAAAACAGGCGAATATGTTACCAAAATTACCCGTGGGAACGCAAACATCGATGCTCTCACCCAGTGAGATTGCGTTAGATTTGTACATATCGCAGTATGCCGAAATATAATAAACTATCTGGGGAACAAGTCTGCCCCAGTTAATAGAATTCGCGCTGGAAAGAAATACTCCGTTTTCGTC
The DNA here is from genome assembly GCA_045654725.1 of Eubacteriales bacterium. Classification (GTDB taxonomy): domain Bacteria; phylum Bacillota; class Clostridia; order Oscillospirales; family CAG-272; genus UBA1740. The sequence continues at coordinate 30,143 of JAZONX010000031.1, read as the reverse complement.
AAGAGATCTTGCAATATCAGGATCCGAGAAGATTTGTTTAACCCCGGTTTGCGCATCGTCAAAATTGCCACAAATTCCCGAAACAGCCACATTGCCGCCCTCCTGGGTCTGCATCTGCCTTTTTTGCACCTGACTGACGCCGTCGATGGGGTAGAATACCTGAATTTTTGTGCCGGTCACGTCACGGTATCCCTCCAGAGCCGCCTTTCCTGTGTCACCAGAGGTGGCAACCAAAATCAGAGCTGTTCTCTTCTCGCCACACTTTCTTAATGCACGAGTGAAAAGACGGGGCATAATCTGAAGCGCCATATCCTTAAAGGCACATGTAGGACCGTGCCAGAGCTCGAGCATATACTTTTTGCCCGAGAGTTTGGTTATAGGAGCAGGGGAAGGAATGAATTTGTCGGCAGAATACGCCTTTGTTGCATCCTCAAGAAGCTCGTCATAGCTGTAGTCGGTGAGGAAGAGAGAAAGCACTCTTGCGGCTCTTTCGGGGTAGGAAAGAGCAGAGATTTCCTCCATAAAACTGAGGTCTATTTGGGGTATGTTATCGGGCATAAAAAGTCCGCCGTCGGATGCAAGCCCGGTCTTTATCGCGTATGCGGAGGATTTTCCCTCGTTATCTGCACCTCTTGTGCTTATGTATTTCATAATACCGATCCTTCTTTGCTGCTTTTATAATAAAATGCTTTGTCGAATGCGCTCGTTTTGTCGAAACAACCGACAAGATGCCTGACCTCGCGCACCTTAATACCTCGCTTGCTATCTTCGGTATAAACCTCGATTACATCAAAGCGAAGCCTGGTGTCGCTTGGGTGATGCGCACTGTAAAAGCCCGCTGCCTTTATGATTTTTCTTTGCTTCTCGGGGGTGACCGATGCGCCGGGACGCGATTCCTTGTATCCGAGATGCTTGACGTTTCTCGTCTTAACCTCAATAAATGCGGTGACGTCCTTTTTTCTCGCAATGATGTCAATTTCCGAGCCGAGAGCAACGTAATTTTTCTCGAGTATGCGATAACCTGCTTTTCGCAGAAACTTCGCAGCCTCTCGCTCGCCGAGGTTGCCGATTTTTCTTTGTAGAGTAAATACCTTTAAAATTTTCATTTGTCAAGAAATTTGAGAAAGCTTCTGCGATAAATTGGAGCAGGGCCATATTTTCTCACGGCATCCATGTGGTCTTTCGTAGGATAGCCCTTGTGCTTGGCAATTCCATACTCGGGGTATGCTTTATCTAGCTCCTCGCACTGTCTGTCACGAGTCACTTTTGCGAGTATCGAAGCCGCCGCGATGGAGTAACTCTTTGAATCTCCTTTAACAATCGTTTCGGTTGGGATTTCAAAGCCGCGTGAGCAATTTCCGTCAATAAGCGCAAAATCCGCAGTGATAGGAAGTGCTTCTACAGCTCGCCTCATAGCAAGCATCGATGCGTTGAGTATGTTTATTTCATCAATTTCCGCAGGACTTGCCTCGGCAATAGCATAAGCAATAGCTTTCTCTTTGATGAGATCAAAAAGAGCCTCACGCTTCTTTTCACTGAGTTTTTTGGAGTCGTTAAGCCCCTCAATTTCAAGGCCGAGGGGGAGAATAACTGCCGCCGCGACTACGGGGCCACAAAGTGGACCTCTGCCCGCCTCGTCAAGACCGCAAATGGCTGTATAGCCCTCAGTGTAATGCTTTTCTTCGTATTCAAAAGTAGGCATAAAAACCTCCAAATTAATTCTGCTCGGGTTTTTCTAGCGTAATTCTGCCAATTTTGCCTCCGCGAAACTCGTCGAGAAGCATGTCTGCACACCTTTTGTGGTTAATTTCTCCGCCGCTGATAAGCAGACCGCGCTTGCGACCGACAAGCTCGAAGAGATCATAGGAATCAAGCCCTTCCACCTCATTCTCGGTGAGCTTGTATCTCGTCATAAATGCGTTTGGCGCAACCTGCATAAGTCTTGAGCAGAGTATCATAGCGATCTCCTCGGTGTCTAGGATCTGATCCTTGATCGCACCTGTCATGGCTAGGTTTTCGCCAACTCTCTGATCCTCAAATTTGGGCCAGAGAACACCGGGCATATCGAGAAGGTCAAGTCCGATTTTTGTGGGAACCCACTGCTTGTCCACGGTAACACCCGGGCGATCCTCTACCTTCGCTTTTTTGTTGCCGGCAATTCGGTTGATAAGCGAGGATTTGCCCACGTTTGGGATGCCGACGATCATGGCTTTAAGCTTTCTGCCGTCCATACCCTTGTTGTGGTATCTCTCGAGTTTTTCTGCCATGAGCTCCTTAACCGCACTTGCAAGAGAGTCAATGCCAATTCCTGCAGTGGAGTCGATCACAACTATTTTATTTTTACCTTTGTATGCCTCAACCCAACGGTGCGTCAGGTTAGGGTCAGCAAGGGTGGATTTTGTAAGAACAGTAATCTTTGGCTTGTTGCCGATCAGCTGATCTATTTCGGGATTTTTCGAGCTGTAAGGAATTCTCGCATCCAAAAGCTCGATTATAAGGTCTACCTCGGGCAAACACTCACGCATCATGCGTTTGGTCTTTGCCATATGCCCGGGGAACCACTGTATAGGATTACTTGCCATTGTTTTATCCTTTTCGTTTATTCAACTGTTCCGAACTTGTCGAATGGGTAGAATCTGAACAGCACCTTGCCTAGTATGCTGTCGATTTCTATCGTGCCGACGCCGGGATCTCTGGAGTCGGTGGAGTGGTATCTGTTGTCGCCCATAACGAATACTTCGCCTTCACCAACAACCGTCTTTGTGCCCGTTAGAGTTACCGAGTCTTTGGCGTTGTAGGCGTAATTTTCTTCAAGAAGCTCGCCATTTACAGAAACTATTACGTTACCTGTTGCGTCGAGCTTAACCTCTACCGTGTCACCGGGAAGTCCAATAACTCTTTTAACTACCGGCTTTTTGAGTACGGTGGAGTAGTCCTCAAAAACGATAATATCGCCTCGCGCGGGAGTGTAGAAGAGGTTGGAAATTATGAGATGCTCTCCGTCCTCAAGAGTGTTGTTCATGGAAGGACCTTCAACCACAGCGTGCTTGAAAACAAATGCTGTGAGTATCATAACCACGAGAAGAACGAAGACGATCATCTCCGCAAAGTCATAAATCCAATCGATGATTCTAGGCTTTTCGGGATCGTATTTTCTCTCCTCAGGCTCCTCGACGGTTTCCTTCGATGCCTCGCCTGTGAAGTTTATTGAAAGCTGGAATTTATCGTCGCTCTGTGCCACATTCTCACCAAGATTGAAATCGGGAGTAGGCTCATCCTCTGGTATATCGTGTACAATCTGGTCATTATTATCTATCGCATCCACATAATTCTGCGGCGCAAGGGTGATATCCTCGTCCCAATCATCGTTATTTTTCGCTTGCTCGAAAGATTCCTTGTTTTTCTGAGTCTTTCTTGTATAGGGGGGCGGGGTAACGAGAATGTTGCTTTCATCAACATCGATTACTTCATCCTTTTTCTCGAAAAGGGACGGATCCTCCTTGCTGATAAAGCTGCGAAGGTCCTGCATAACAGCCTGGAAAGAATCGTTGTCCTCAACGCTCTCAACGTTTGATAAAGCGTTATCATCCTCCATGAGCAAAGCGTCAATGCTATGACTTTCGGGTACGTTTGTATAGTTCTCGGTTTTCTCGGTGGAATTCTTTCTTGTATTTTCTTCCATCTAAAGCACCGCCTTTCGAAAATAAATAATAATATATTTTATCATATTATAGCGCGAAATACAATACATTTTGCGAAAAATATTTAAAATCATAGTAAAAACGCAGCCATCATATTGAAAGCTGCGTTAGGGAATTTAAGTATTCAATATTTTGTAAAGCTCGGACTTGGACATTCCTCTATCCTTTGCCGCTTTTTTGATAGCGTCCATTCTGGAGAGACCCTGTTTTTCATATTCTGCAACGTGATCCTCGGGAGTCAGGGAAATAAGACTCTCTGCCTCCTCTGAAATCTGTGCTCCGCAGAAGCCCTCGACCACCAAAACATATTCACCGCGAGGCTCGTTTGCGGAGTAATATGCAACCGCGTTTTTGAGAGTTGTCCGCTGAATTTCTTCGTTTAGCTTGGTTATTTCGCGGCAGAGTGAAATTTTTCTATCTTCTCCAAAACTGTCGCACATATCGGTAAGCGTTGCGCGAAGCTTATGCGGAGCCTCGTAAAAGATGATAGTTCTCGGTTCTTTAATAAGGGCGGCGAGTTGCTTTTTTCTCTCGCCCTTTGCCGCGGAAAGGAAACCCTCAAAGACAAATTTGCCGGTGTGCAGTCCCGAAACCGAGAGCGCGGAAACAGCAGCACACGCGCCGGGAATAACAGATACCGTAATACCTGCTTCTGCGCAGAGTCTGACAATATCTTCGCCCGGATCGCTGATAGCAGGCATACCCGCGTCTGTGATCAGTGCGCAGGATTCTCCCGAGAGAATCCTTGCAATTAGTCTTTCGCCGCTAGCCTTCTTGTTATGCTCGTGATAGCTTACAAGCTCATTTTTTATGCCCAGTGCGGAGAGAAGTCTTAGGGAATTTCGCGTATCTTCAGCGGCAATAAAATCCGCTTCTGTCAGCACCTTGATAGCTCGCTCGGAAATGTCCGCGAGATTTCCTATCGGTGTTGCGACTAGATAGAGAGTGCCGCCAATAATCTTGTTTTTTTCAGAACTCATTATCGTTTAAACTCGGAAGGGAAGCTTCCGTTCTCCATAATATATTTCATATCATCGGTGTACTCTTTGTGGGATTTATCACCATAGATTATTAAAGGTTTCGTAAGTAGCAAACCACTTCTTCCGCCCATTTTTCCCTCGATGAGTGCCATAGAGGGTTCGGAATCGGTGTCTGCATAAACGAGAGTCATTCGCTTGGGCTCGACCTTGTTGTCGCGCATAGCAGAAATTAGGTCGATCAACCTGTCTGGTCGATATACTGCTGCAAAATTTCCACCGAATTTGAGCATTTTTCTTGCAGACTTACAGAAGTCATTAATATCTCCGCACACCTCGTGGCGAGCGATATTTTTCTTTTCAAGGCTGTTTTTTCGCCCGGAATCCACTTTCATATATGGCGGATTTGTGTATATAATATCAAATTCCGCGTCAGGTCTGTAATCTCTAATATCGGTGTTAACAATGGACATTTTTTCGGTCAGTCCGTTTAGCTCTACATTCCTTTTGGTAAGCAGAGCATACTCTTCCTGGACCTCGAGAGCGATAATATTATCCAACTTTTTTCGAGAGAGCAAAAGCATCGAAATAATACCACTTCCACTACCGAATTCACATCCGCGCTTGTATTTGCCATTGATATATCCTGCGAGTAGCAGAGCATCGGTACCGAAGGTAAGTCCGTCGGTTTCCTGTATCAGCTTAAGGTCGTCGTTTACAAAATCACAGCGTTCCATCTATAACCTCAAAATTACTTTCGTAGAAAAAAAGCGGAGAAAGATCCCCGCTTTTTTGTTCCTATTAACAGGGAATAAGTAAAATTATTCCTCTGCAGGAGCGCCTACAGGACAAGCGTCAGCGCAAGAACCGCAGCTGATGCAATCGTCAGCGTTAATAACATATTTGCCGTCACCCTCGGAGATGCAACCGGTGGGGCAAGCATCTACGCAAGCACCGCAAGAGATGCACTCATCAGAAATCTTGTATGCCATTTGACTAACCTCCATTTTTGTTGTCACATATATTCTATCATATTTGAAAAAAAAATCAAGTCTATTTCATAAAAAAGTTACGAAAATGCCAATTTTTTCTATAAATCATCAATCCTCGATGATCTCGTCCTCGTCTTTGTCTTTCTGGTTTTGCTTGTTCGGGCGGGAGAGAACCTTAACGTCGGCGCACTTGTAGAGCTTAGGAGTGTCTTTTTCGTTGTCGTTAAGCTTAACCTTGATTTCCTTTGCGAGAGGCTTGATCTCAACAACCACACCCTCGCCGTCGGAGGTCTTTACCACAGAGCCGACAGGGGGAGTCTGCTTGATCGCTTCCTCATAGATTTCGTGCTCGTAACGAAGACAGCACATAAGTCTTCCGCAAGCACCCGAAACCTTGGATGAATTAAGCGAGAAGTTCTGCTCCTTCGCCATCTTTATGGAAACCTGCACGAAATCCGAGAGGAATTCCGCACAGCAGAGCTTTCTGCCGCAAACACCGATGCCGCCGAGCATCTTTGCCTCATCACGAATACCGATCTGACGGAGCTCGATTCTAGTGCGGAAGGTTGACGCGAGATCGCGAACAAGCTCTCTGAAGTCAACTCTCGACTCGCAGGTGAAGTAGAAGATCAGCTTGGAATTATCAAAGGTATATTCTGCGCCAACAAGCTTCATACCAAGGTTGTGCGCTTCCACCTTTTTCTGGCAGATAGCGATCGCGTCCGCCTCTGCCTGACGGTTTTTCTCATAATGCTGAATATCAGCCTCGGTAGCCTTTCTTGTCACGGGCTTGAGAGGGGAAACAATTTTGGATGAGTCGATTACCTTGTTAGCGACCTTTATCGTTCCGAGCTCGACACCGCGGGAGGTCTCAACGATAACCTTATCACCCATTAAAAGCTTCAGTCCCTCGGGAGAGAAGTAGTAGATTTTTCCCGCCTCGCGGAAGTTCACGCCTACAATCTCAACCTTTTCAGGAAGAGCTTCGTTATTTTCTGGAACATTCTTTATTTTTTCGGACATTTTTCTTTCCTTTTTAGTTATTGATGGCAACCATAATGCTTGAAGATAGATTTGCCAACAGATTAGATATATTTGCATTTCTCGAGCAAAGCTCGTGTGTGTCACTTACCACGTCGTAAACTGAAATAAGTCTTTTTGCGGAAATATTCTTGCTGTAAGATTCTGCTTCATCCGCCGATGCGAAGAACACCGTCTTGACGCCGGAGTCATACTTGACGGCGATCAGATCGCGCAGAGCGTTCATCAGTCGCTCGAGAGTATTGCTGAGATCGCCCCTCTTGTTTGGAAAGTGTGAAATCGCGGAGTAAATATTGCTGTAAGTCGCCTTCTTTGAGATTGCGAAGATAAACCTGATAACCTCGCTGCGCTCCTCCTCGCTCTCGTCAAAGAGTCTTTTGCCGAGCAAAGCCTTTGCAAGTCCGAGTCTACCGTCGGCACTCATAATAAGACTTTTGAATTTATCCTCGCTCGTGGACTTCAGCATTCTTGCTTCGCTGCTGTCTCCCAGCAGGGCGGCTGCCAGCTCGTCATCCTCGAAACGGCTCATCGCAATATATTGCGCGCGGCTCTTTATGGTGGTCAGAATTCTGTCACATTCGGTGGCGAGAAGCAGAATAATAACCGATCTTGGCGGTTCTTCGAGCACCTTGAGAAGAGCGTTTTGTGCTTCGGGAGTCATGCACTCGGCATCGTCTATCAGATAAATTTTCGTATCCGACTCGGTGGATGAAAGGAACATATCCTCGCGAAAATCCTTGACCGGCTCTACGCCAAGCGTTGCCTTGTCTTTTTTCTTCTCGAGAATTTTGAAATCGGGGAAATTCCCTTCGTAAATCCTTCTGCAGCAGCTACATCTTCCGCAGGGAAGAGGACTTGATTGATTATTCTTCTCCAGGCAGTTAATAGCCGCAGCCATCTCGGTTGCGAGGGTAGATTTTCCGCTGCCGGATGGTCCACCGATAAGAAAGGCATGTGGGAGTCTGCCGGATTCTATGGCTCTGCCGATTCTGACCTTGGTTTCTTCGTTGCCAAGCAACCTCGGAAAATAGCTTCTCAAACCGCGCTCCCCCTTTTAAATCAAATTTCACCAGATATATTTTAACATTTTTTTATATAAAAGTCAATAGCAAAACAATCTAAAACCTCGCATTACAGATATTTTGTTAACATAAGATAATAATGAAACATAACAGCTGCGAAAAACCAAGAATTCTTTATGATACATTTCGGTTGACTTTTTGTTTTTTATTTGCTATAATGGGTTTGTAAATAAAATAAAAGAGGTAAAAAAATGAAAGAGATTAACATTAAGCTCAGCAATGTTCAGGACATCAGAGATTTCGTAAACGTAGTTATTCTTGCGGATTACGACGTGGATCTGGTGCAGGGAAGATACGTTATTGATGCAAAGTCGATTATGGGTATTTTCTCGCTCGATCTTCTTTCTCCGATCAAATTGGTCGCGCGTACCGATAATGCTGACGAGCTCTTTGCAAACCTTGCGAAGTTTACCGTATAATTTTAATAAAAAAAGACGCCACCTGGCGTCTTTTTTTATTTTCTACCTTCTCTGTCTCTTCTGTTTTTGATGTTTTGGCTAACCTGAAGACATTCTGCCATAGCGGTGAACATAACAATCACCGAAACACCAATAATCAGTACCGAAACAATTGTCAAAACAACCGTAAGTGCAGATGGGGGAATTTCAACGAGAAGCATAAAAAGACATACCGCAAGCATGATGATCACGCATCCTGCGATCTTCAGCGCCGGAATTTTGAAGGACTCGAGTCTTTCATTTATCTCAAAAAGTTTAAAGAACCATTTCATTGTAAAAAATCCTTTTCTAACAGCTTTTAGAATATACTATCACATTATTCGATAAAAAACAAGCCATGCAATGTGAATTTTTCTATTATTTTTCTTTCACCACTTGACATCGCTTGAATATAGTGATATAATAAACACAACGGTTGAACAACTATTCAACCATAAATCCATCAAAGGACGATAAAAATGAGTAAACACGAAAAAATCGCGCCATCCTGCGAATGCGAGGAGCTCCACAGCGATATTATTGAGAAGAGAAGGGGAGAGATGCCCGATGAGAGCACGCTTTACGACCTTTCGGATTTCTTCAAAGTGCTTGGTGATTCCACGCGAATCAGTATTCTTTTCGCCATCGACGGTGAGCCAATGTGCGTTTGCGATATAGCGAATCTGCTTGGAATGACAAAATCTGCTGTTTCTCATCAGCTGAAGATTTTGAGGCAAAATGACCTCGTCACCTATCGCAAGGCGGGAAAAAATGTATACTACTCTCTGGCAGACGATCACGTCAGGGATATTATTGAAAAAGCATTAGAACATATCAAGGAGTAAATTATGAAAATTAAGTACACTATCACAGGAATAGATTGCCCTAACTGTGCGGCAAAGCTCGCGGGACAGATGTCAGAAATCGAGGGCATTGACTCTGCAAAAATCAACTTTTTAACCGAGAAACTCACCGTTGAAACCGGGCTTGATGAAGCGACAGCAACCGAGCTTTTGCAGAAGAAGGCGACCGCCTTCGAAAAGGGAATAAAAATCGAGAAATGAAACGCCTGTTAAGTTTTTTAAAGTCGGATGTGGCGAAGATCGGAGTATCGTTGATTTTCTTCATTTCGGCGGTTATTCTTGAGCAGACCGTGTCGGAGTGCGGAGCGTTTGTACTTTACTTATCTGCATTGCTCATATCCGGCGGTCGGGTGTTTATTGATGCTGTCAGAGGCATTTTGCGCCGCGACCTGCTCGACGAAAAGTTCCTTATGTCAATAGCCTCGATAGGCGCGATGATAGTTGGAGAATCGAGCGAGGGTGTTGCCGTTATGCTATTCTTCCTCGTTGGCGAAACCTTCGAGCATTATGCTGTTCGTAGGTCGAGAGCCTCTATTCGCGCGCTGATGGATATTTGCCCTGACGAGGCGTGTGTTCTAACCGATGACGGCGAGGAAACAATAGATGCCGAGGACGTTGAAATCGGTAGCATTATCGTTATTCGCCCCGGTGAACGTGTTCCGATCGACTCTGTTGTTGTTTCGGGAAGCGCAGACGTTGACACCTCCAGTATGACAGGAGAGCCTCTGCCAATCTCTGCTACACAAGGCACGGCACTTTGCAGCGGATATATCGTGAAAAACGGACTTTTGCATGCTAAAACCACAAAAAAGTCTACCGATTCTGCTGCATCGAGAGTTCTTGCGCTTGTAGAAAACGCAAACGAGAATAAATCTCGAGAGGAGAGCTTTATTACAAAATTCTCAAGATATTACACGCCTGTGGTTGTAATTATTGCTCTGCTTGTAGCTATAATTCCGCCTATTTTTGGAATAACCAACCATACGAATTCTATTTATACCGCGCTGACCTTCCTTGTAATTTCATGTCCATGCGCGCTTGTAATCTCTGTCCCCATGGCATTTTTCGGGGGTATCGGCGGTGCGGCTTCAAGGGGAATTCTCTATAAAGGTGGCAATGTATTCTCATCTGTTGCGAGGGTTAAAACCGTTGCGCTCGATAAGACGGGAACGCTGACAAACGGTAAATTTGTCGTAACCGATGTAATCTCATTTGGTATGTCGAAAGAAGAACTGCTTTCTGTTGCGGCATCTGTCGAATATGCATCAAATCATCCGATTGCCGAGTGCATCAAGGCATCTACCGACAAAATTCAAACTCCCGACTCGGTCACCGAACGTGCGGGGTACGGAATTATAGCAGAGATAAACGGAAAGTCCTGTGCAGTAGGTAATATTAAGCTTATGAATGAGCTTTCTGTTAATTTATCCGACCGACTTGAGGGCACTGTATACGTTTCCATTGACGGCAACCTGGCAGGCGTGATAACTCTCTCCGACAGCATAAAGCCCGAGGGAAAAGGCTCTCTTAATCTTCTCAAAAAGCTCGGTGTCAATAAAACCGTTATTCTCTCGGGAGATAGGGAAGAGAACGTTCGCAGAGTAGCAGACTCTGTTGGTGTGGATGATGCAGCCTTTGGGCTTACTCCCGAGGAGAAATACGAAAGGCTGAAGGCTCTTATTTCGGAGAGCGAAAGCACGATGTACGTTGGCGACGGAATAAACGATTCTCCGGCACTTGCTCTTGCCGATGTTGGCGTCGCAATGGGCAGCCTCGGTCAGGACTCTGCCATAGAGGCAGCCGATATGGTTATTATGACGGATAATCTCTTGAAATTACCCGAGGCGGTTATAATTGCGAGAAAAACGATAAATATTTCAAGGCAGAATATCGTTTTTGCACTTGGGACGAAGGGGTTGATACTTCTTCTAGGTCTATTTGGTATGGCAAATATGTGGCTGGCAGTATTCGCCGACGTAGGTGTTGCGGTGCTAGCAATATTAAATTCTATGAGAGCATTAAAGGCTCCAAAGCTATAAAAAAAGCGACCATTTCGGTCGCTTTTTTAATTAAAATCTGTTTTTCATAGCCTTTTCGATAGTTCTGTCGGCATCACGTTTTGCGGCACTGTCGCGCTTGTCGTAAAGCTTTTTACCCTTGCAAAGACCGACTGCCATTTTAACTCTTGACCCTTTGAAATAGAGCGAGAGGGGAACGAGTGTATAACCCTCGCGACTTACAAGTCCCGCCAGCTTCATAATCTCACGCTTGTGCATGAGCAGTTTTTTCGGACGCAAAGGCTCTTTATTAAAAATGTTTCCCTGTTCGTAGGGGCTTATATGAACGCCGAGGGCAAAGAGCTCGCCATCGTCGACCTCGCAGTAGGAATCCTTTAGATTCACGTTACCCGCACGTAGAGATTTTACCTCTGTACCGAACAGTTCAACGCCTGCTTCGTATGTTTCGATAACGAAATAATCATGCCTTGCCTTGCGATTATCTGTTATGATTTTTCCTTCTATTTTCATAATTAACTCGCTTAAAACTGTTTTTATGCTACCATTTTATCACAGTTCTTTGGCGAAATCAACTGTTTTTTGTAAAGACGCGTGAAAGTTCTTCAAGAATTTTGAATTTTACCTGATATTTTCCACCTTTTATTAGATTTATCTCCTCTCTCGAGTAGTCGATAAAGCCGTCATCGGCAGGTGCGTCCTCCATCGCAAGCTCGGTGCAAAGAGGCGGATACATAACGCACCACCAGTTGTTGCCCTCGCCCGAGCCGATTATCACTCGCAGAGAGGAGTAAATTCCGCAGGGGAGTGAGAAATCCTCGTAATCACGTGTTTCATACCACTCTTCGCTGAGGCTGACCTTGACGGGGTAATCGTATCCGAGCTCTCGTATCCATTCCTCCGCTGTCTTTTCTATTTCCGGTAAAAGCTGATTTGTCAGATTCTCTGCAGCCTCAAATGATTCTGCAGAGCGAAGAAGTTCTCCGTATTCGGCAAGTAATCTGTCGCGAATAGTTATCTTCAGCGTCTGATCCTTCTCTGAATCGGAATTGGCTAAAATATGTAGCCTTATCGTGTCTTTGTATATTTCAGCCTCCGCGTCAGTTGGCAATGCCGAAAGCAGCATCGTGGCTATGAGCATACATAGTGCAATTCTGGGTATTGATTTCATTTTCTTTCTCCTTTTTTGTTGTTCGTAAGGATTGTAGACACAAAAAATGAGAAATATTCAAAAAAATGCCACCCTGGTGGATGGCATTTCATATTAGTCATCTAATTCGCTTTTAAGATCCCTCGTCATAAGTCGGAGCAGGGCATCCTTCGGATTAAGACCTTCTTTAATTACACCGTAAACCGCCTCGGTAATCGGCAGTTCAACGTCGTATCTTTTTGAAAGTTCCATAGCCGCCTCAAGTGCGTGATAACCCTCGACAACCATTCCAATTTCACGCGATGCCTCCTCGTAGGACATTCCTTTGCCGAGAAGCTCACCGCAGCGATTATTTCGACTATGTCTTGAAGTACAGGTTACGATAAGATCTCCGATTCCCGCAAGACCCATAAAGGTGCGCCTTTTACATCCCATCGCTAGACCTAGTCTTGTTATCTCGGCAATTCCGCGTGTCATAAGCATTGCCTTGCTGTTGTCACCAAGTCCCATTCCATTGTTAATTCCGGCTGCAATCGCGATAATATTCTTCATCGCGCCGCAAATTTCAACGCCCTTTACATCTGTATTTGTGTAAACTCGCATACAGGAGTTTGCAAAAATCTCGGCAATTTGGTCGGACACTCCGCTATTCTCACAAGCGGAAACTATTGACGTAGGAACACCGAGAGCAACCTCCTCTGCGTGTGTGGGACCGGAGAGCGCGGCGACATTGTAATGAAGTTCAGGGCGAGATGCCTTCATCTCCTCCTCGATAACCTCGCTCATAGTCAGCAGACTGCCACTCTCAATACCCTTTGCGGCTGTGACGAGAATGGTATTTTTCTCGATATACGGAGCGATTTTTCTTGCCGTTGTCCTGATAAATGATGAGGGTACTACGAACAGAACAACACCGCATCCTTTGGCGACATTTTCAATGGATTTTGTATATTTTAATTCGCTCGGAAGTTTAAGTCCGGGAAGGTTTTTATGCTCTCGCTTTTCGGCGAGCAAATCTATTTCTTCCGGAATGGCAGACCAAAGGATAACCTCATGTCCGTTGGTGACCAGGAGGTTAGCCAGGGCAATTCCCCAGGTACCAGCGCCAAGCACACCGATTTTCATAATTTACCTTCTTTCGATTTTTGTTTTCCTTTATTATATCACATTCCGCATTATTTTTCAAGACCTAATCCGCCATCTCGTCCTCGATTATGTAAGCGAGATCGATTGGTGTAGCGAGATTTTTTACGATCTTATCGAAAAATTCGTCTGCTCTCACTCTGCTCGAAAACACATCCTTTGCATCCTCCTCACGACTCTTGCCTGTAATGTCGGTCATATTAACCTTGATTGAATATAAGGGAAGACGCCAATCTGCGGTAGTGTTGCCCTCGCGTACACTCAGCTCGTAGGAGTAAAGATTTCCGTCATCCGCCACCTCTTCTCTGCGTAAAAGTCTGTTGCAAATCTTGTGATTCATATATATTTTCGCCTTTCTTTTTCATTACTAACATTCTATCACAAAGTAAATATAAATGTCGTTAAGAAAAATGGGTGAAAATTATGACAGCTTTTGTCGTTAAAATAATGTATTGCAAAAAATGCTTTTTTGAAATAAATAAGGGCGAAGTGAATCGCCCTTTAGGATAATATTTGTTGATTTTTGCTTTTTTTTCTTGCATTTTGAAACTGAAAAAGTCGTCAAAAATCAAAATAAACCTTATTTTATGCTAATTTGACCTATAAAAAGCAAGAAATGCAATATTAAATGTCGCAAAGCTCGATTTGCGCTTCGGAATTTACCTTTCCATCACCTCTGATAGTGCGGAAATAGAACACTCCGCCCTCCTCGGCACGCTGAATACGAATAGACTCGCCGATCTGCGCTTCGTTCGAATAATTGATAGTAATAGAACGTATCATTTTACCATTGAGGGGTAGAAAATTCGAATACATATCCGGATATTTCGTGTTATTCATATGCCTGTTCTGGTCGACGTCACCATAATGAACACCGTATTTGCCGATGTCGACAAGCGACGTGGGAAGCTTCATTGCGCCAAGCACAAGTCCGTTTTGGGGAAGCAGGGGAAGGTTGAGATCGAAATTATCAACTCTTACGAGTCCATGTGTTTCTGTATCAATAAGAGCCCATACCGAAATTGCTCTCGCAACCACCTCGCCCTCACTTTCAAGAGCGTAGCATCGGAGGAAGCTGTAACCACGACTCTCGCAGGGGTAGGTTACCGCCGTCAGGGGAGTATAGGCGCGCAGTGGCTTTAAAATTTCAAGCTTGAGTCGTGAGAGCAGGAAGGCTCTGTTATTTTTCCGAAGATTGTCATAGGACATTCCGCTATCGGTTAGCTGACACTGCGCCGCTGTCTGTATATATCTTAACACCGATGAGGTTTTTGCCACACCGTTAAAATCAACGTCGTGAATATCAACCTCGGTTTTCATTCTGTATTCCATAGTAATACCGCCTTTCAGATATATCTATTTTACACAATAAAACATCGTTTGTCAAATTTTAACTGCGAAAAATATGTAAACATTTTGTATTTTAGTAGACAGACGAGTATTTTTATGCTAAAATTAAGATAAGAATAAAAGAAAAGGTGGTTTAATATAATGGTAGTATTAACAAAGGATAATTTTAAGAGTGAGGTTGAGGAATTTTCGGGTCTTGCAGTTATAGATCTTTATGCAGATTGGTGCGGACCTTGCCGTATGCTTGCGCCCATTCTCGCGGAGCTTGAAGCAGAGTATCCCGATGTGAAGTTCTGCAAAATCAACGTGGATAACGAACCCGATCTTGCAAAGAGCTTTAAAGTGACCAACATTCCTATGGTTGCATTCGTAAAGGATAATACTTTTGCCGACGTTTCTATTGGTTTCGTTCCGAAGGAAAATCTCGCAAAGCTTGTGGAGGCGAACAAATGAAGATAAGATTTAATGAAGACAAAGAGATAGTTGAGGCGGTAAAGGAAGGTCTTAAACGCACCGGTGGATACTGTCCCTGCCGTATGGAGCGCAGCGAGGAGAACAAATGTATGTGCCGCGAGTTTCGTGAGCAAATCGCTGACGAGAATTACGAGGGCTATTGCCATTGCTACCTCTACTACAAAGAAAAATAAACCGACATAGATATAATTTTGCGATAAAATCGTGATTTTTGCCGCCTTTGCTCAAAGGCGGCTTTTTTCTGTCGCATCAATGCGAAATCTTAACGCCTCCGCCACTTGAAGAAATGCACTTTCGGTGGTATAATAGCCATATCTTATGGTAAAAAATGGAAAAAATGGAGGGAATAATGAAAAAAGCATTGGCAATAGTTACGGTCATTTTAGTGTTTGTCCTTGCCTTCGGAATAGGGGCTGCAGCAGAGGAGAGCGTAGCCTCGACGATAGAGGTGACATCACTCAGTATAGAGAGCTATCCGACAAAAACGGTTTATCGAGCTTTTGAGAGCTTTCAGGCTGACGGAATGATACTTCGCGCGACCTATAGCGACGGAAGTGAGAGGGTAGTGCCGCATAGCAATATAGTTGTAGGTTACCAGAGCGACAGTTGCTTCCGCGCAGAGGACAGCGGCGTTACACTCTCATACGGAGGAAAAAGCGTTTTTCTACCTGTGACGGTTAATCGAATATCCTACGACCTCTCCTCGCTCGATCTTCGTGGAATAAGCAGGGTGTATAACGGAAAATATCAGACATTCGGTGATACTCTACCTGAGATAAAGGGGCTCGACGGTCTGCCTTTGCGAATGAGCGCGGTAGGTGGTGGAATCAACGTAGGCAGCTACGAAATCATTATCGACTTCAACAGCGATAGCAAGGATTATGTCATTCCCGACAGCCGTGCGCTCACTATGGTTATCGAGCCGATGTCGGTTGACCTTGTATGGAGTTCGCTATCCTTTACTTATGACGGAAAGAGCAAGTTGCCGACCGCAAGCTATACAGACGTCAGCGGAAATAGAGTTTATCCATCGGTTATCGGCTCGGCAACAAATGCAGGTGTTGGATATATCGCTACGGCATATTCACCCGATACAAATTACGTATTTAACAACTCCACCGAGAGCTTTGAAATCAAAAAAGCGAATTACGATTTTTCCACCGTCAAGTGGAGTGCCGATAGCTTTGTATATGATGGTGGACAGAAAAGCATTACTGCATCGGGTCTGCCGAAGGGTGTCAGCGTGATCGGATATATAAATCAATCCAACTCAAAAGCAGGTAGCTATATTACTACCGCAGAGCTTGAGTGGGATACAAACAATTACAATCCTCCGCCGGCACTGACGCATAGTTGGGAGATTTTGAAAGGCGAATATGATATGTCAAGCGTGGTTTGGCAAAATGCGGTGGTTACTTATACCGGAAAGTCACTGTTTCCGACTCTAACGGGTCTTCCCGATGGTATCAGAGTAACAGGTTACAGCGGTGACGAGGCAATCAATGCAGGCAGTTACACCGTTATGGCGATAGTGGAATACGATAGCGAAAATTACAATCCGCCAAATGTTCCGATATGCGAATTTGTAATTCAGAAAAAACCTATCAATATTCCTCATCTAAAAAGCGTTTATAACGGCAAAGCGCAGCAACCCGCCGTCCAGGAATCGCTTTATGTCATTGTAAGCCCCGAGCGATATACCGACGCGGGAATTTACGCGGTATCTCTAATGCTTGCTGATCCTGAAAATTATGTTTTTGCCGAGACGGATAGTCAGGTTGCCAACGCGATATATCAAATCATTCCTGCAGATCTTTCGATAAAAATTCTTGATCAGGAGTTACATCTTTTTGAGAAGATTTCGGGCGGAGATTTCGAAATTACCTCGGGAATGCTTTTCGGTAAGGATGCACTAACAATAAGGTTTTATGCCGAGGGCAACGAAATTCTCGCCTACGCAGACAATCCCAACTATACGCTGATAGTAGAGTCGGGCAAAATAAATAGATTGCCATATCCAACAATGGAGACCGGACTGAAAATTCTATGTCTAGTTCTTTCTCTTGCCGTAATGCTTATATCTATTCTTATAGTGATTCGCAAGAGAGGAGAGATCGCTCGTGCATTCGCTATGGCAAAATG
The DNA here is from genome assembly GCA_045654725.1 of Eubacteriales bacterium. GTDB lineage: Bacteria > Bacillota > Clostridia > Oscillospirales > CAG-272 > UBA1740. The sequence continues at coordinate 12,776 of JAZONX010000031.1, read as the reverse complement.
CCGCTTTAAAAACAGGAATTACGTTGCTCCGCATCCCGTCGCGCGCATCTCGAGTGACCTCAAGCTTCCGGAATTTGAAGACGAGGAGAAAAGTCAAGAGTCGGAGGAAGAAGAAAATATCATCGACGTCGAGGACGACATTAAATTTATGGACTCGGAGGTGGATGCCGAAAGGGCGGATCTTCTGATAACCGATCAGCTGGCAAAAAGCCTCATCAAAAAGGATGGTGACGTTATTTATACTTCGGGCTCCGCGAGAGAAAATATAGAAATTGGGCTTATTAGCGATAACTTTTCTGTAGGCGATATTGTTGATGTAAACAGTCTGAAGGAGAAATCACTGATTTCGAAAGATACCTCATACATTAGAATTACCTCGGATGGAAGCCTTAACAAGGCTCTCACAATTTATTCAAACGAGTTTGACCTCACCGCGGTTAAGATGATTGCTCTCTCAGGAGGACAGGCTATCAAATGCATCACCCTAAAGGGGAAAAACGGCAAAACCACTTGAAAAAGACGCTAAATTGTGTTAAAATTGTGGTAAGCTGTATTCTTCGATAAATAAAACTGAAATCGGAGGTTTTAGGCCTCCGATTTTCTTATGGTGAAATATGATAGAAATTATTTATAAAACGCCTGATTTTGTTGTAATAAATAAGACTGTCGGTATGCCCTCGCAGTCCGATCCTACGGGTGATCCCGATGCTATGACCCTTACCGCGCAGACTCTTCGCGAGGCGGGAGAGAGGGACTCTCTTTTTCTTATTCACAGACTTGACCGTGTGGTTGGAGGTCTGCTTGTTTTTGCGAGAAATAAGGAGAGCGCAGCGATTCTATCAAAGACGGTTAGCGAGCAGCGTATGACGAAGGAATATTTCGCGGTTGCCCCCGGTGAATGCGGAGAAGGCGAGATGCGGGATTATCTTTATAAGGATGCTACGTTAAGCAAGGCATTTGTGACCGAGAGAAAGCGCGCGGGAGTAAAAGAAGCTGTTCTTGATTATAAAACGCTGGATATTGTGAAATCCGGCGAAAGCTGTGTTTCTCTTGTGAGAGTCAGACTTCACACCGGAAGATTTCATCAAATTCGCGCACAGTTTGCCGCAAGAAAAATGCCGCTTCTTGGCGATAAAAAGTACGGTAGCAGAGATTTTTCGGCAAGAACGCCATCGCTCTTTGCTACAAGGCTTGCATTTGAGTTTAAAGGAAAAAAAATTGAAGTTTCCTGCATGCCTAATTTAAACAACTACCCATGGTCGCTCTTTGACGAGGGAAAATACAGGTGAATATATGACCGAGAAAATTTATTATATTGATGCATACGTAAAAGAGTTTGATGCCGAGGTGCTTTCGGTTACGCCATTGGAGTCGGGATACTCGGTACTTCTTGACAAGACTGCTTTCTTTCCCGAGGAGGGAGGGCAGAGTTCCGACACCGGCGTGATTGGATCTGCAAAGGTTATTCACGTAAGCGAGTCGGACGGTATGGTGTATCATATTACTGACAGTAATCCCGGACTTGGCGCTTGCCACTGTTCGATTGATTTTGACCTTCGATTTGATCGTATGCAGTGTCACACCGCAGAGCACATTCTTTGCGGAATAATTCACAGGCTCTTTGGTCTTGATAACGTTGGTTTCCATCTCGGTGACGATGAGGTAACATTCGACGTGAACGGTGTTCTAACTCGTGAGGATCTTGATCGAGTGGAGCAGCTTGCCAACCGGGTTGTTTTTGAAAATTTGAAGGTAGATACCATCTTTCCCGGAGCAGAGGAGCTTCCTCTTATTGATTACCGAGCAAAGCTTGACATCACCGAGGGAGTCCGTCTTGTTAAAATAGGCGAGGTTGACACCTGCGCCTGCTGTGCGCCTCACGTTTCGTTTACGGGTGAGATCGGACTGATCAAGATATTGGAGTTTATGAAGCATCGCGGTGGAACTCGTATATGGATGGTTGCAGGCAGTCGTGCGCTTCTTGATTACAGAAAGAAATATGAGAACATCAAGAGAATTTCGGGTATGCTTTCGGTTCCGCAAATCGACACAGCGGATGCACTCGAACACTATATTACAGATGCCGACAACACCAGAGCATCACTCAAGGTCGCAAGACTGAAAATTGCTGAGCTGGAGGCGGATGAAATAGAAGCAACAGAAGGCTCTGCCGTATTTTATCTACATGATTTCTCGATTCCTGAGCTGATTGCATTCTCGAACATAGCCAACAAAAAGGTGGGCAAAATCACGGTTGCACTAACGGGTGTCGAGGGGGATTACAAATATGTGATTTCCTCATCTACTCTTGATTTGCGAGCAATGTCGAAGGACATTAACCTTGCTCTTTCGGGCAGAGGAGGCGGCAGAGCCGAGATGATACAAGGCTCATTTGCGACGTCGCTTGATGAAATTAAAAACTATTTCAAATGAGAAAAGGGTGTTGCTGATGCAACACCCAAAAGTATTAATCGAATTTTAGCACAATACTGCTCTTGGTGGGCTTGATAGGCCTGTACTTTACGCCTGCGGCATCAAGCATCTTACGAGAGGATGCCATAGATTCGGTATCGTGGTACTTATCAGAGAGGTATATAACCTCCTTGATACCCGACTGAATAATCGCCTTTGCACATTCGTGGCAGGGAAATAGTGCTACGTATACCGTAGCTCCCGCAAGGTCCTTTCCACTAGCATTGAGGATTGCGTTAAGCTCTGCGTGGACAACGTAGTTGTACTTCGTTTCACCTAAAGACTCATCTCTGTTCCAGGGAAATTCGTCATCCGAGCAGCCTTGGGGGAAGCCGTTATATCCGGTGGAGAGAATTCTCTTGTTAGCGTCAATTATACAAGCGCCAACCTGTGTGCTGGGGTCCTTTGATCTCTGGGATGCAAGGAGCGCAACGCCCATAAAATATTCGTCCCAGGATATGTAGTCTTTTCTTTTAGAATTCATATTAAAACCTCACAAAAGGGATTTTTTATATTTTACCATATCTAGATGGCAAAGTCAACTATTATTTTGAGGAGGGAAGGAATGCAGGAATATCAAAACTGTCATCTCTGCGCCAGGAACTGTGGCGTAGACAGAGCAAAATTGGTAGGCTATTGCAAAATGCCGGATAAACTTTACATATCGCGCGCCGCCCTTCATTATTGGGAGGAGCCGCCTATTTCGGGTGAGCTCGGCTCTGGAACAATATTCTTTTCGGGTTGCTCGCTATCATGTGCGTTCTGTCAAAATCGGGAAATATCTCGTGGCAGAAGCGGGTTAGAAGTGTCTGTTGACCGCCTTGCTGAGATAATGCTGGAGCTTCAAGACCGGCGTGCTCATAATATAAATCTCGTTACACCGACTCACTATATTCCCTCTATTGCCAAGGCAATTAGGATCGCTAAAAGCCGGGGACTTGCAATTCCGATAGTCTATAATACATCCTCCTATGACAGTGTAGAAGGACTTGAAATCCTCGACGGTATTGTGGACATTTTTCTGCCCGATTTTAAATATTTCACCTCTGCCACCGCCGAGAAGCTCTCAAACGCACCGAATTATCCAAGTGTTTCCAAGGCGGCTATTCGGGAGATGTTTCGCCAGGTGGGAGAAGCGCAGTTTGATGCGGACGGAATAATGAGAAAGGGAGTCATCGTTCGCATACTCCTTCTTCCGGGTCACGTTGCCGAGGCGAAGCTCGTGCTAAAGCATCTTTTTGATACGTACGGCGACAAAATTTATATCAGCCTTATGAATCAATACACTCCTATGCCCGAGATGGCTGCTCCTCTTAACCGAAGGGTTACTCGCGAGGAATATCGCCAGCTTACCGATTATGCCGAGAAATTAGGTCTTGTAAACGGCTTTACACAGCAGTTTGGCAGCGCAGAGGAGAGCTTTATTCCACCATTTGATAACACAGGCGTGAAAAAGGACTGACTTAACTGTCAGTCCTTTTATTTATTTTGTTGTTTTTATCTCTGAGTCGATAATCTCTTGAGCGCTTTTTCTTGATATAAAGGCTGTAGATCGCCCAGGCGAGAACCGCCACGACAATGGTAATGCTTGTTATGTGCACCCAAAGTTCTGTGGAGTTTTCGGTTTTGAGAGATTCCCAGAGTGTGTTTACGTGCTCCTGAATATCTACGTTTTCATCCTTGTAGAAATTCTCGTAAGCAGGGTTGTATGAGTAGTTGGCGTTAGCGGTATTCTTATCCTCGCCATAGAGGGTATCCCACGCCGAAATCTCATCGGTATCGTAGTTGCTCGAGAGCATCTCTTTATAATACTCGCTGCCTGTAACCTTGTTGTTAGGCGAAGCATAGCCGATGTAGAGGGCGTTTGCTATAGCCGGCTCGGCGGAGATCATATAATTTATATACTCGTTGGCAAGCTGGGGATTTGAGGCATTCTTAGGAATGCACATTGCATCTACAAAGTAGTTTGTGCCTTCGTTGGGATAGTAGAAACGAAGATCCTCGTTTTCCGCAGCCATGGTAAGGAAATCTCCTGCGAAGTAAGGAGCTATATATGCCGATGCGCCCTTCATTTTGTTGAAGATCTCATCGTTTACATAGCCCTGGAGCAGGGGTTTCTGTTTCTTGAGAAGCTCAAGAGCCTGATTCCATACCGCGGGATCCTTGGAGTTAATATCAAGATTCTTCCAGTACATAGCAGTACCGAATGCATCACGCGGATTGTTGAACTGAAGGATCTTGCCGCTGTACTTTGAATTCCAGAGAAGCGCCCAGCTCTCGTTCTCAACGTCTTCCTCGTCCTTAACGAATTCCTCGTTGTAAATGATACCCAGCATACCGTAGGTATAAGGAACAGAATACATGTTCTGGGGATCGTAATACATATTCTTGAAATCGTCATTAATGTTAGAGTAGTTGGTGATTACGGAATAATCAAGGGGGAGCAGACGATCCTCCGAGACCATCTTCTGGATCATATAGTCGGAGGGAATGATTATATCGTACGCAACCGCGCTGTTAGTAAGCTTTGCATACATATCTTCGTTGGTTGCATAGGTCGAGTAATCTACCTTGATATAGCATTTATATTTGTCGGCAAGATTCTCGTTAAAATATTCCTCAAAGCCTGCGTTAACGTCAAACAGACCGCATTCTTCGTCGTCTTCATCCGAGATATATTCGCCCCAGTTGTAGACGTTGAGAGTTTTAGTAGGATAATTCTTCTTCGCCTCCGCCTCGTCCTTGCCACAGGAACAGAAGGAAAGCGCAATGATCGTGGCCAGCGCAATAAGAAGCATCAGCTTGATTTTTTTCATCATCTTTTGCCTCCTCTCTTGCGATTTCCGTTGTTTGTCTTTCTCGCGCTCTTAATATTGGATATGATGAGAAGGGTAAATACTGTCACGATAATAATGGTCGAGAGAGCATACATATCCGGCTTTACCGTCTTCTTAGTCATAGAATAGATGAGCAGGGGAAGGGTCTGGAAATTAGACGGACTTACGAAATAGGAGATAACGAAGTCGTCAAGAGAAAGAGTAAACGCCATAATCATTCCGGAGAGAACACCGGGCATAATGTTAGGCAGCTTTACCATGAAGAATGCCTTAAAGGGAGTACATCCCAAATCGAGGGCAGCTTCTGTGAGAGATTCGCCGAGCTCGTTTATTCTCGGAAGAACCGATAGAATAACGTATGGAAGGCAGAACGTCGTGTGTGCGATAAGCATTGCCCAGAAGCCAATAGAGTTGTAGTCACTGATGTTGAAAATTCCTACCACTGCTGCAAAGAAGAGCATAAATGAAACGCCTGTAACTATATCGGGGTTCATCATAGGAATGTTGGTCACCGAGTTTACGGCAGCCTTCATCCATTTGCTTTTCATACGATAGATGCCTTCAGCCGCTGCAGTACCGATTACGGTAGAGAGCAGAGCAGAGCTTATTGCAAGAATAAGTGTATTTCCCAACGCGCGGAATGCTATCTCGTCCGAGAAGAGCTTTCTGTACCAATCAATTCCAAATCCGGCAAAGTTAGCCGTGCTTTCGGTCTTGTTGAAGGAGAACAGAATAAGCGTGAGTATGGGAATATACAAAATTGCGAATACAAGACAGAGATATATTCTGGAGGCGTATTTTTTCATATGATAATACCTCCGTCATCATCCTCTGAGAACTTATTCATAATACCTATCGAAATGAGTATAAGAATCATCATCACAAGGGACATAGCGCCGCCGACGTTATATGCGCCGGTAACGAACTGCCTTTCGATAGAGTCACCGATAAGCTCAAACGTTCCTCCACCAAGCTTTTGTGAAATATAGAATGTGCTGATAGAGGGAACGAGAACCATTGTAACTCCCGAAATAACACCCGACATGGAGAGAGGGAAGATAACCTTGGTGATAACGCGGAAGGTGTTGCATCCAAGGTCGCTTGCAGCCTCCCACATATGCTTGTCTATCTTGGAAATACAGGTGTAGATAGGAAGCACCATGTAAGGCAGGAAGTCGTAGACCATACCAAAGATAACAGCGCCTTTAGTACCAACTATATGCATAGAGGTGCCCAGAATGGTGTTTAGAAGACCACCGTCGTCGAGTATAGCCATAATAGAATATGTTCTTATTAGAAGGTTTGTCCACATAGGGAGCATAAGAAGCATAACAAATATCTTCTGATGTTCGGGCTTTGCCTTCGCCATTATGTAAGCGAGTGGGTAACCAATAAGCAGACAAACAAAGGTTGCAATTACAGACAATTCGAGCGAGAGAAGGAATACTGGAACGTATTCTCCAAGCTCCTTGATATTATCAAAGCTAAAAGTTCCCGCATCATCCGTAAAAGCATAGAAAACAACTATAATAAGCGGCAGAACAATGAACAGAATAGCCCAGAAAATATGGGGCGCTGCCGCTATTGAATGCATAACGGAACGCTTCTTCTTCATCATCAGAACTCCTCTGCGGTATCCGCATCCGAAAGCTGGTCAAGTTCGTCAGAGAAGGAAGAATAGTCACCGAATTTGCCGGAATATTTGGATTTTTTCATAATATGGATAGCCTCGGGCTCAATGAACAGACCGATAGTAGCCTCGGGAGCAACGTAATCGGTGGACTGAATCATCCACTTGAAGCCTTTTATATCGACGATTATTTCATAATGAACACCCTTGAAGGTAACACTTGTAACCTTACCGGTCAGCATACCCTGATCGGGAGCAACAACATCAACGTCCTCGGGGCGAACTACTACGTCAACAGCTTCGTTAGTGTCAAAGCCTCCGTCAACACAATCGAACACGTGCGAGGAGAACTTAACCTTCTTATCCTCGAGCATAACACCGTCGATAATGTTACTCTCACCGATGAAATCGGCAACGAAGGCATTCTTGGGCTCGTTATAAATATCGGTAGGAGTGCCGATCTGCTGAATTTCGCCATCTGCAATAACAACGACGGTATCAGACATAGAAAGAGCCTCCTCCTGATCGTGCGTTACGTAGATAAAGGTAATGCCGATTGCCTGCTGTATGGTTTTGAGCTCGTTTTGCATATCCTTACGAAGCTTCAAGTCGAGCGCGCCGAGAGGCTCGTCCAAAAGGAGAACTTTGGGATGCGAAATAAGAGCTCTTGCAATGGCAACTCGCTGCTGCTGACCACCCGAAAGGGTGCTAACGCTCTTATTTTCAAATCCCGAGAGAGCAACCATCTTAAGCATATCGGTTACGCGCCTTTTTATCTCATCCTCAGGCTTTTTCTTAAGTCTGAGAGGGAAAGCAATATTTTCGTAAACATTAAGATGAGGGAACAGGGCATACTTCTGGAATACGGTATTAATATGCCTTTTATATGCAGGAACATCGCTTATCTCGACACCGTCGAAATATAGCTCGCCTTCATCAGCGGTTTCGAATCCGCCGATTATTCTAAGCGTGGTGGTCTTGCCACAACCCGACGGACCGAGGAAGGTGATAAATTCACCGTCACGAATGTAAAGGTTCATACCGTGGATAACCTTTTCTCCGTCGTAAGATTTCGAAATTCCTTTCAACTCAATGAGCTTTGCCATTTTCTTAAAATCTCAAATCCTTTCCAAAAACACATAAAAGCGTCTCTATTTGTCAAACTGCCTCAAAAAAGGTCAACAGTTTGACAAGCATAATTATAGCAAAAAGATTTTTGTTTTGCAATACTTTTCTTAATATTTATATTATTATTTTTTCGCAATTAACCGTGTTTAGCCGAATTTAGCCTTAATTTTCTGTAATAATTTTGGAAAAATCTCGTAAAATCTTCCAAAATCTCCCGAATTCTCTTAAAATCTCGCTCGATAAGATGATAGTCCGTTTTCCATATGTTTTATCATCGTGAAGGAAAAAATCGCGAAAATCCAGTATCCTCCATCCAATCTGTCCATTAAATAAAGTGAAAGTACGGTAAGAATGAAGACAAGCGAGGTTGAAAGAGTAGATAGAGCGCGCAAAAAGGAGCAGGGAAATTCTTTTTCCTCTACATAGGTTTTTATAGCACCGTAACCGTCATAGCCTTCTATCGGGAGCAAATTTGAAAAAGCGGTTGCAAGATTAATTATAGAGAAGAAAACAAAAAAACCTCCAAAAACAAGAGATAATATTAGGCAGAATGACGCCGTGAGAATGTTTGCCATTGAACCTGAGAGGTAGAGCCATCTTTGACTCTTGTAGTCTAGCATATTAGCAGATTTTATACGAAAGCCACTTTCTACGGCACGCAAGGACGCTCGAGAATTCCTCGAGAAATGCAAAAACACGATATGCCCCATCTCGTGAATGAGCGCACTCAATAATGTCGCGATAGCAACGTATCCTTCTTCGAAGCCGAATATCAGCAGTACCCAGAACAACATGGATAAACTCCCGCACATAAATTCACAAAATCTAAGTATAATACCTTTTTTTCTATAAGACATAACATTCTCCGTAATCCTTTTATCGATACCATTTTATTATTCGCTTAGCCGATGAATACCGAAAAAGAAAAAACTGCGTATCCTCACACAATAATTGCGGGATAACGCAGTTTATATTTTCTTTGGAAGAATTACACCGGAGGGTGAGGAGATGCTGATTTCCTTTCCGTCCTTTCCGAGAAGCAAGAGCGCCAGAGTCTCTTTATCTACTCCGACAATTCGTCCGGATTTTTTCTTACCGTTGCTGTAATATTTTATCTTTCTGTCTTGAAGTATGAACTTTTCCAAATAGTTGTTCAAATGCTTTTCGGGAGTCTTAAGCTCCTTATACATAGCAAAAAACTTATTCAGCAGGGTTTTTGTCATAATAATCGGCACCGAGAAGCTCTCATCTTCGAAGACCTGACGTACCATGTCGGTCAGCCTTGGAGGGAAGACCCTAGGATCGAGCTTTGCTGAGAAGCTGACTATCAGATATTCATAGGAGTTAAAACTGTTGAGCTTACCTTCTACTGTACTGCAGCCAATTTTCTCGCTGTTGCAGTATATGTCGCTCACCCATCCAATTCCAATATCATTCTCGGAGTGTTCCTCGAGAGCGATGGCGAGGGATAGCGCGCTAAATGGTCCGATTGCACCTGCCTGGGAAGGGAAGATTGAGGGCCTTAAAATGCAGGAGAGATAAAGTCCGCGCTCAGACTCTCCTTCGGATAAAGTCACACCGGTCGCAGAAACGCCCGTCTGTCTTTCGGTAAAAACAACGTATCTGTCGGGGTAGCCTGCAAGGGCATAATCTCTTGCAACCTGGGCAGTTGAAGGCAGACTTGCTCGATATTCCATTTTTACGGTATTACCGTCGGATGCGCGGAATGTTATAACGTTTCTTTCTTCACTCACGTCTGCCTTCTCCTTTCCTTTTGGTAGTTAGTAAATGTTAGTTTAATATGCTTTGCCCCAGTAAACGAGCTTCTTTGCTTCGCGACCGCAGCAAACGCACTTGTCGCCGATAGGCTCATGTCCGAAGGGCATACATCTGGAGGTAACGTCAGCCTCCTCCTTGAGCTTCATTTCGCACTCAAGCTCGCCACACCACATTGCCTTGATGTAGCCGTTGTTCTCGGATGCAATCTTCTTGAGCTCATCGAGATTTTCTGCTGTGAAGGTGCGGTTCTCTCTGTTCTGGAGAGCCTTTTCGAATATGGCATGCTGAAGGTTCTTGAGTCCCTCTGCAACTGACTCGCAAAGGTTGTCGAGAGAAACAAAGCTCTTCTCTCTGTTGTCACGTCTTACGATAACGCACTTGTTGTCTGCGATATCGCGAGGACCGATCTCAACACGAAGAGGAACGCCCTTCATCTCGTACTCGGAGAACTTCCAACCGGGAGACTGCTCGGATGCGTCAACCTTTACTCTGTAGCCTGCCGCCTTAAGGGTAGCAGCGATCTCGTTGGCCTTGTCGATTACGCCCTCCTTGTGCTGCTGTACGGGAATAACAACAACCTGAATGGGAGCAACAGCAGGGGGGAGAACAAGACCCGAATCATCTCCGTGAGTCATAATGATACCACCGATAATTCTGGTAGAAACGCCCCAGGATGTCTCGTAGGGATGCTTAAGCTGGTTGTCATTGTCGAGGAACTGAATATCGAACGCCTTGGAGAATCCGTTGCCGAAGTTGTGAGATGTTCCGCCCTGAAGAGCCTTGCCGTCGTGCATAAGAGCCTCAACGGTGTAGGTAGCCTCTGCGCCTGCGAACTTCTCCTTGTCGGTCTTCTGTCCCTTAACTACGGGAATACCGAGATCCTTCTCGAAGAAATCTGCATAAACGTTCAGCATCTGAACGGTTCTCTCCTCAGCTTCCTCGGCAGTTCTGTGCATAGTGTGACCCTCTTGCCAGAGGAATTCACGGGATCTGAGGAAGGGACGTGTTGTCTTTTCCCAACGAACAACAGAGCACCACTGGTTATAAACCTTGGGAAGATCTCTGTAGGACTTGATAATGTTTGCGTAATGCTCGCAGAAGAGGGTTTCGGATGTGGGTCTAACGCAAAGACGCTCTGTGAGTCTCTCCTCGCCACCGTGTGTTACCCAAGCAACCTCGGGAGCAAAGCCCTCAACGTGATCCTTCTCCTTCTTGAGAAGCGACTCGGGAATGAACATAGGCATATAAACGTTCTCAACGCCGGTCTCCTTGAATCTTGCGTCGAGAATCTTCTGGATGTTCTCCCAAATAGCGTATCCGTAGGGGCGGATAATCATACAGCCCTTAACGCTGGAGTAGTCGATAAGGTCTGCCTTTTTTACTATATCGGTGTACCACTTGGCGAAGTCCTCGTCCATAGCGGTAATCTCGGTAACCAACTTCTTGTTTTTCTCATTGCCTGCCATAAAACAGTCTGTCCTTTCAAAAATCAAAAATATTCATACAGATTAAATTATAATACAAAATAAATAATTTGTCAAGTGCCTGATTGTTTTCTCTTGATAATTGACCGAAGGAAAAAGGATGCCGCACAAGGCGGCATCCTAAAATTGATATTGTTTTTGAATGAATTAAAATCTTACTGTGCTTTTTATTGTTTTAAGTCTTCTTTTCATAATTTTAGGAAAATCGTTGAAATTAGTAGTGAAATTATCGACAACAATCTTGGTCTCACCTATAAAAAGTTCATATTTAATTACATTGTGAGATTTGTCCATATATGTTTTTATTCTTGATACTTCTTCATACTGTATTTCTTTAGTAATTCCAAAAAGATTCCTATATATCATAAAATCTTCTGCCAATACTAACTTGAAATTTAAGGTTTTCAAAACATGCCAAATCGCAGCGAATTCAAATATAGAATAAAACGAAAAAATAAGGATTTGAAGTTCTATTTGTGCTTCATTGTCTTGTAAATAGGCTGCAACACAGAGAGCAATAATTTCGAATGCCCCTATTAAGAAAAACAGTACCAAAAACAAAGGATACTTGAACGTATATGGTGAACAGGATTTTGAAGATTGACTTTTCCATGTAACAAATCTCAAAATTATAGGAACAAGAATGCTCGTCAGATAAATGGTTAGAAAAATGTGCATAAAATTTGTATTGACCTCTTTTAAATTAACGACTAATTAGTAAACATTGTATAAATCGTCGAAACGGTATTAGCCCCCATATACTTTACACCGGAAATTAACAGCTGATTTGCATGAACATTCATCGCATGAGTTTGGCGAGCTATAGCTCTTTTAGTGCCGTTCGCTATTGTCCTATTCAAAATAGTTTTGCTGTTTACAAATTTTGTAACATGCATTCCCTGTTTTGCGTTGTTAGCACCAGCGCCAGCAATGAAACCTGCAAGAGCACCAATGAAGAAAGATTTCATTGCTGCATTCCAATCAATGTTTTTATCGTTGAATAAATAATCTTTTCCGACACTGGAACCAAATCCTAAAGCAGCTCCCAGCCCCACAGACCACCATATGTTAATTCCTGAAGCAGCTAGACCACCATTGATCGCACCAAAAATACCGTCAAAAGCAACTTCCCCCCAATTTATTTGGTTCCAGTCACCATTATGTTCTTCAAGCTGTGTTGCAACCGATGATGTAGCTCCAATGGTTAGACCAATCAATGATCCTATGATTATTGCAGTTGTTGTAATTGCTAAACATCCACTTGGATCGCAATAATTAACCGGATCATTGTTGCAGTACGCATAAAGATTAAGACCGTTTATGCTTTCGGGATCAAGATAATTAGTGCTATCTGGCGAGATAAATCTACGCCACTCAGGATTATAGTACCTTGACTTTAAGTAGTAAAGCTTGGTCTCTCTATCGTAGTAATAGCTTCTGTATCGA
>JAZONX010000030.1:0-163437 GCA_045654725.1 Eubacteriales bacterium | reverse complement strand
TTATAATATAGAAGTCGCGTGGAGAGATGGCCGAGTTGGTCTAAGGCGCACGACTGGAAATCGTGTATACCCTAACCGGTATCAAGGGTTCGAATCCCTTTCTCTCCGCCACATACGAAACCGCCCATTAGGGCGGTTTTTTGTTTTGTATGTGGCGGAGAGAAAGAGGCTTCTTATCCATATTTCCCCATAATTCATTTATTGTTGACAATTAACCAACAGAATGGTATAATATATTTGCAAATAAATTATTATGGAGGTAATATGAAAAAGTTTTTTGGTGAATTCAAAAAATTTATTTTACGAGGTAATGTAGTAGACATGGCTGTCGGCGTTATTGTCGGCGGTGCTTTTACCGGAGTTGTAAATGGTATGAGCAACTATATCCTAAAACCCATCATCAATTATTTTCTTGCTCTTATTTTCGGCGCAGAAACGCTTACCGAAGTTTATACCATGCTTAAGCCTGTGCTTGATGAAGCAGGTGCAATTGATCTCGAAAACTCTATCTACATCAATTGGGGCGAGTTTATCAATGCGGTGATCAACTTCCTACTTATTGCGCTTGTTCTCTTCTGCATTGTTAAGTTTATGAATCATATTCGCGAGATTCATAAAAACATCAATGGACAAATTTATAACTCTGCACTCACAAAAGAAGATAAGAAAATTCTTAAGTCCCGCGGAATAAAACTTCGTAACAAGAAGGCGGTTGCGGCTTATCTTGAAGAAAAGGCGCAGGCAGAAAAGGAGGCAGCAGATGAAGCGGCAAGACTTGCCAGAGAGGCTAATCAAACAACCGAGGATCTTCTCAAACAAATTCTTGCAGAGCTTAAAAACAAATAATACTAAAGACCGAGATTATATTCTCGGTCTTTTTGTTGACAAATAAAAAAATAGGGTGTATAATTTTGACATACCCTATTTAGGAGATGCTTATGTTCGAAAAAATCAAATCTAAATTTTTGTTCGGTCCTCTGCTTTCAAGACCTAATATTAATAAGGCATACGCAATGGTTGGTCCTGAAGATTCCTGGTATTCCACAATAAAAAAGGTTCACGAGTCTCTTTTGGAAATAAAAAAACTGCCACACCAAACGCTTGAAGTTATAAGTTCGGATGGTCTTATTTTACGTGCTATTTATTATCCCGCTGAAGGATATTCAGATAAGACGGTTGTTTGTGTACACGGCTTTAGAAGTCACGCCGAACGGGAGTGGGCATTCCCGGGATTGTTTTATCATTCGCTGGGCTATAACGTTTTAATTCCCTATCAGCGCGCTCACGGAATTAGTCAAGGAAAACGAATAACCTTTGGCGCTCTTGAAGGATTTGATATTATAAAATGGATTGCAAAAGTAAATGAGATCACATCTGATGGAAAAATTCTTCTTCACGGATTAAGTATGGGCGGTCTTATTGCGCTTACACTTGCGGATAATGAGATTCCCGGATTAAAGGCTATAATCTCCGATGCTCCATCACCCGGTATTGAATTTTTCTTTAGAAATGTATCTAGAGAGGTATTCAAAACAAATGGTGACAAGGTAGCAATATGTGCAATGGAGAGTTTTAAACGATATACCGGATTTGATGCGAGGAATTTCAACGCTATTGACTATGTTAAAGATAGTAAATATCCAATACTTCTTTCAGCTGGCAGCATGGAGAATTTAAATGAATTCTTTGAGAAAATTAGAGATACCAATCCACAGCCTACAGAAATCGTTATTCTTCCCGGATGCAATCACGGAAACGGAATGTATAAGCAAACGGAATTGTATCAATGTGTTATCAAAGATTTTCAATCTAAATATGTTAAATAATTTTTAAGGCAGAGGGGTAAGCCCCTCTGCCTCGTTTTAGTTATGAGTTTTGATTAGTTATCTCGGTACGCAATTGCTATTGCAGCTGCTACAATATTCTTGCAGCCGAGCGATCTAATGAGTGCTGCTGCGCTGCTCATAGATGCACCGGAAGTAATTATATCATCTACAATAATAACACCCCTACCCTGTAGATTCGGTTCTATCGTAAGCTCAAAATTCGCATTTTGAAGCCTTTGCTCTGTTTCTTGGGATTTTTGAGGCTTTTTGGCATTGGATTTCATTATATTTATGTATTTAGCGCCAAAGTGCTTTGCCAAAGACTCGGCAAGAAGCGCGGAATGATCAATTCCATACTCGATGATAGCTTTTTTACGTCTTGGAATATTAGTGAAGATATAGTCGGAAGGATTATCTATGGAGTTTGAAATTGCTAAATACAGTTCTTTTGTACAAAGTTCAAGAACATCCTTTCGATTATCTGTTTTTAAGCTGTAAATCAGGGCGTTTTGGGGAGTACGGTTTCCTCTGTTGTTATAACGATAGCATTTAATTACTCTTTTGATAAAATGTCCTTCCAAAAAGCTGTTTGAACAATCGCATTTTGAAAGAATTTTAGCACATTTAGAGCAATTCCTGGACTTGAAATCTTCAAATTCGATAGAACATTTGCGGCAGAATGCTTTTTGCCCATAATCCAGCTTTTCGTTGCAGCATACACATTTAGGAACGGACAGGGCAAAAAATACCCTGTCCATTATCATTTTTATATTCATCGATCACTTACTCTTTGGGAAGCTGTCCTTAAGACCGACAATACGGTTAAATGTGTTTTCGTTCTTTGTATCCTTTACAAAATAGCCGCATCTTACAAACTGGAATCTTTCGCCGGGATTTGCGTTTGTTAAAGCAGGCTCAATCTTTGCGTTTTCGATTTTCGTAACCGAAGACTTGTTAAGATAATCATCGTAGGTCTTATCCTCAGGAATATCTGCAGTGTTTTCGATATCAAAGAGGAAATCGTAAAGCATAACAGTTGTATCCTCTGCAAATTTTTTGGAAAGCCAGTGGATAGTTCCCTTCACTTTTCTGCCGTCAATAGGCATACCGTTTCTTGTTTCAAGATCTGCTGTACAGTGAATTTCTACGATATTGCCTTCTTCGTCCTTGATGATCTCGTTGCATTTAACTATATAAGCACCCATAAGACGAACTTCACCGTCGGGCTTCATTCTGAAGAACTTGGGCGGAGGAACCTCGGCAAAGTCATCAGAGTCAATATACAATTCTCTAGTAAAAGCAACCTGTCTTGTGCCGGCATCGGGATTGCCAGGATTGTTGGGGAGATCGAAATATTCAACCTTGTCCTCGGGATAGTTGGTTACAACTACTTTGATAGGATGCATAATAGCAATTCTACGGTCTGCAGTTGCATTAAGCTCCTCACGGATGCAATGCTCAAGAAGCTCGTAATCAACAACGCTGTAAGCTTTAGCAACACCGGCGCGCGCTACAAAATCAAAGATAGAAGCGGGAGTATAACCTCTGCGACGAAGACCGCAAAGAGTAGGCATTCTGGGGTCATCCCAGCCATCAACAAGTTTTTCTTCAACGAGCTTACGAAGGTATCTCTTGCTCATTACTGTATGAGTTACGTTAAGTCTAGCAAACTCACGCTGCTTGGGTTTCTTATCGAATCCAATATTGTCAATAACCCATTCATAGAGGGGTCTATGGTTTTCAAACTCAATAGAACAAAGCGAGTGAGAAATTCCCTCGAGAGCATCTTGAATTGGATGAGCGTAATCATAAAGCGGATAAATGCACCACTTGTTGCCCTGTCTGTGATGAGAAATGCGAACTATTCTATAAATCGCAGGGTCACGCATATTCATATTTGAAGATGCCATATCGATCTTTGCTCGAAGCGTCTTCGATCCGTCCGGGAATTCGCCATTCTTCATTCTCTCAAAGAGGTCAAGATTTTCCTCAACGCTTCTGTTTCTGTAAGGACTGTCCTTACCTGGTACGGTAAGAGTGCCGCGATATTCGCGCATTTCTTCGGCGTTGAGATCGCATACGTATGCCTTGCCATCCTTGATAAGCTTAATTGCGTATTCGTAGCACTTATCAAAATAATCCGAGCCATAGAACACACCACCGGAGGGAGCGCATCCGAGCCAGTTGAGGTCCTCATAAATGCTCTCAACGTACTCGTTATCTTCTTTAGAAGGGTTTGTATCGTCATAGCGAAGATTGAACTTTCCGCCGTATTTTTTTGCGGTCATGGCATTGATCCAAATCGCCTTTGCTGAGCCGATATGCAGATAACCGTTAGGCTCGGGTGGGAATCTTGTATGAATTTTGAGCTCGGGATTAGCAGCGAGGTCCGCATCAATTATGTCGTGTATGAAATTGCTTCTGAGTTCTTCCATTTTATCTTCCTATATCCTGTTTATATTGTTTATTTGTTGTAGCTTCTCCGTGGCCCGGATAAAACACCGTATCATCGGGGAGAGCTATTAGTTTTCTGATTGATTCTTTAAGCATAACGAAGCTACCACTAGGCAAATCAAATCTACCGTAGCCGCCGCCGGCAAAAATTGTGTCACCGACAAAGGCGTTTTTCTCGCAAAGGTAGGTCGCGCATCCGATTGTATGGCCCGGACATTCTATAAGTGTAATTTCGGTATCTCCAAGCGGAATAATATCGCCACTAGAGAGTCCGTTAGCTGCACCGAAGTATCCCTTATCACTACCATTATAGAGCTTGTAGCAGTTTCTCATCGGGTCTTTAAGGGCAATTACCTCATCTTTTGCTAAAATTATACAGGCATTTGTGTTTTCTGCCCAGCTATCTATATCGAGAATGTGGTCAAAATGAGCGTGAGTTAGCAAAATATATTTCAGCTCGCCATCGAATAAGGATGGATCGTATGGCGTTGTTGGATCGATTATTGCATACTCACCCGATGAGCAAATTAAATAGCAATTTGCGGCAAACGGATGAGGAGAATGTAAAAGCTTGATTTGAAGCATATCTTCTCTCCAAAATAATTTGTTACACATTAGTATAACACAAATATCCTAAAAAGTCTAGTATTTTTTAACAATTTTAGAGCGTTTTCATAGAATATTGTTAGGAGAAAGTTTGTTTTTCTCCGAGTTAAGAAAACAAAGGACCTTTTGCTTGAATAACATGATTATTACCGTCGGTAGTGTCACTTACGCGATAAAGCTAAAAAGATTATTCTCACGCGAAGGGATTCCGACTAGACTTATTAAGATTGATGCAACTGACGTTGGTTGTACTCATGGTTTGGAAATACCGGAGAAAAATTTTTACAGTGCGGTTGTGATTATGAAGAAATACAATGTAAATTACAGTATAGTTGCAAATAATAATGATCTATCTTGATAATGCGGCAACCTCTTTTCCGAAGCCCGAATTAGTTATAAATGAAGTAAATAGCTGTATAAGGAAATATTGCGGAAATCCGGGAAGAAGTTCTCACAAGCTTTCTATCGCAGCAGCGGAGGCTATTTATAGCGTTAGAGAAAAGGTTGCGACGCATTTTTGTGTGAATTCGCCCGAGTGTGTTGTTTTCACTTACAATGCAACATATGCATTGAATATAGCGATAAAAACTTATGTTACAAAAAACTGCCACGTTTTAATATCAGAATTTGAGCATAATTCGGTTGTTAGACCGTTGGAAGCACTAAAAAACAAGCTGCAAATTGATTACTCATCTTTCTCGTCGATGGGTAATATTGAAGAAAATATTAGAGCTTCTTTAAAGGCGAATACAACGGGTATAATATGCTCTCTGCAATCAAATGTGTTTGGTTATTCCATGCCTTTGCAGTTGTTGTCTAGGGTAGCAAAAAAATATGGTTTATTCTTGATTGTCGATGCATCTCAAGCTGCTGGACACAGAAAAATCAATCTCACACAAACCCCTTGCGATGTATTGTGTGCTCCGGCGCATAAAGCACTTTTTGGAATTCAAGGTTGCGGAATTGCGATTTTTCATGATAATAAAAGACAAGATAGCTTTATTGAAGGCGGAAGTGGTTCGGAGAGTGAAAGTCTTTTTATGCCAATGTTACTCCCTGAAGGATATGAGGCAGGAACTTTATCAACGCCCGCAATAGTATCTCTTGGCAGCGGAATAGATTTTATTGACAAAATTGGTATAGAAAATTTAGCTAAAAAAATCGAGTTACTGTCCACCGATCTTATAGATAGACTTATGTCAATTAAAGGTATTGTAGTTTATATCAGTGGAGCAGGAATAGTATCGTTTAATTATAAGAATTATCCATCGTCGTATATAGCGGATTTGCTTGATAAAGACGGAATATGTACGCGCGGAGGACTTCATTGTGCTCCTATGGCGCACAAATTTAATGCTACAGATAATCAAGGAGCGGTTAGGGCATCAATCTCTTATTTCAATTCAAAAAAGTGCCTAGATACTTTGTATACATCTATGCAACGTATTGCTTCCATTCATTAATGAAAAAGCAGGAATCCAGGGATATTCTCCCAAGCTCCTGCTTTTTATTTATTTCTGCTCTGTTTTTTCCAGGAAATCTCTGATTTTTGAAACTGCTTCAGCCTTGTATCTTGGATACGCTTTACCGTTGCAATTTACTGTGATGTCGGCGTATTTCTCAAGAAGAGGAAGCCGTTCGTTGTACAAATCGAGAATTGTGTGCCCGGGTTTTAATACCACGCCACGTTGGGAGTAATCACCAAGTCTTTCGATAATTATCTTGGGACTCGCGTATAAATAAACAACAATCCCTTTTTTCTTGAAATGTTCCATAACCTCGGGATAATAAACCGCGCTGCCTCCGGGGGTGATAATAATATTATCTTCATCGATAGAGAGAAGTGTTTCAGCTTCAATTTTCTTGAAGGAATCCATCCCCTGCTCGTCTATTATCTGCTGTAGCTTTTTGCCGGTTTTTGCCTCTATTACTCTATCGCCGTCAACTGTTTTCATTTTAAACGCCTTGGAAAGTGCTCTGCCCATACAAGACTTTCCAACCGCGGGCATACCTATTAGTGTAATTGTCATTTGTCGAGCCTCTTTTCCACAATTAGTTTATTTCGAGTGTTGATTCATAGGGGAGCTTGAAAATATAGGCACTAATTGGTGCAAGTGTAAAGTTTTCTGCTTCCTTATTTCCAATCAACTCGATAGCCCTATTATCAAAAACTATTTCCCTGTCTCTATTTGAATTATTAACTACTGTAACGTAAAGGTGGTGTCCATTACTTCTTGTAAATACAAGCAGCTCGTTATCAATATGATTAAGTTTAAAATCGCCTGATTTGTAGACGGGATTAGAAATACGGATTTTACCGAGGAGCTTATAGTGATTAATCAGTCTGTGATCTTCCTTACCCCATGGATATGGCATACGATTGAAGGGGTCCTTATAGCCTTCAAGGCCGGCTTCGTCACCATAGAAGATTGTGGGAATGCCCGGAATAGTTGCTAGTATTGTATAAGCGCATTTAAGCCTATTAGCAGCGGCTGATTTTGCCTCAGGTTTCATACGGATACGTGCGAGTTGGAAATTGTTCATGCCACTCATGTCTTCGTCTCCGAGCACGGTAATTATTCTTTCGGTATCATGAGTGCCAAGGAGATTCATCTGATTGTGCAGAACGTAGTATGGAGCATTATTCGTCACGTCTGTAAGGGCGTACGCAAGGCTTTCGTAGTTGCGACCGAGGAGATAATTAATTATTCCTGTTCTGATAGGATAATTCATTACACCATCAAGCTCTTCACCCAAATAATACTTTCGTCTGTTGCCGTAGGATATTTTGTTAGAGGCATCCTCCCATACTTCGCCGTAAAGAATATTCTCGGAACCGTTATGGGTTAGTTTACCTTTGATTTTTGAGATAAACTCATCCGAAAGCTCGTCTGCAACATCGAGACGAAAACCATATATCCCCATTTTAGAGTACTTATCAATAACTCCGTCCTCACCAACAAAATAATCACAACATTGCGGATTGTCGGGGTTAATTCTAGGCAGAGTTTCAATTCCCCACCATGCGGTGTACTCGTTGGGATAATTTTGGAAGTCATACCATGAGTAATACTTCGATTTTTTTGATTGATAAGCGCCGAGCTCCTTGTATCGACCGTAACGATTAAAATAAATACTGTCTGATCCGGTGTGATTAAAGACACCGTCAAGAATTATTTCTATGTCTTTTTCTTTACACGCTTTTATTAAGGCGATAAATGCCTTTTCCCCGCCAAAAATCGAATCAATCGTCATATAGTCGGCGGTATCGTATTTATGATTAGAAAAAGCTTTGAAAATAGGGCTGAGATAAATTGCAGTTACACCAAGTGATTTGATGTAATCAAGCTTCTCTATGACACCCCAAAGTGTTCCTCCCCAGAAGGTGTTGTTATAAAGTGGTGCACCGGGATATTCGGGATATTCAGGGATAACACTCCAGCTTCCCGGAACAATTTTTGCTCCGTCGGGAACTTCCCTTCTACCGCCCTTATTAAATCGATCAACAAAGATGTGGTATATTACTCCACCTCTAATTTTTGTAGGAGTTTTATGAATTGGATTAACAATGGAGAGTTGCAAAAGATCGGTGATGGCTGGATTATCATTAAAGTAAATTACCCCTGCCCATTTATGACCGTAATAACGTTTTCCGTATAGCGAAAGGTACGGTCTCATAAAATAAAGACCGCACTTTGGTTTTAGACCGGAAATATTAAAAATATATCTGTCACACTCACCATCAAGACCGTCCCACTCGCCACAAACATCGTATAGCTTTGTATGGATGTCCTCGGAGTATATTTCGAGATTCACCTCTAAAACTCCGATTTTTCTCGGTATTTTTAGGCAAATTTCGGCATTGTCCTTAATTTTAAAGGCGGTCGAGATACCCGCCTTTCCGTTGTGAATATATTCATATTCTACACGAAATGACTGTATCTCGACTGCCATATACTGATTTGGATTCACTTAAAACCTCAAATAGGTGAATTATTTAATCTTATTGATAGGAGTTGCGTGCCAAATGTTCTCGGCGTAGTTTCTAATAGAATTGTCAGATGCAAATACACCACTCGTAGCTGTATTCATAAGAGACATTCTAGCCCACTTTTCCTTATCCGAATAATCCTTCATTGCTCTGCGATAGGTGTGAGTATAGGACTCAAAGTCAGCAAGACACATAAAGGGATCGGCGATACCGTTCACAGCATTGATAAGATAATCTGCAATATGAGAGAAGTCCTGGCCACCGATAGGAGAGTAGAATCTATCGACTACGCGGCGAAGGTGTTCGGAGTTGTGATAGAAGCTTCTAGCATTATATCCATTCTTCCAGAGCTCGTCAACCTCGTTGGTGTTAAGACCGAAGATATAGATGTTATCTTTGCCACAAGCCTCGTAGATCTCAACGTTTGCACCGTCCATGGTACCCATGGTAATAGCACCGTTCATCATGAGCTTCATGCAGCCTGTTCCACTCGCCTCTTTACCTGCAAGAGAGATCTGCTCGGAAATATCGGCAGAAGGAATGAGAACCTCGGCAAGAGATACGTTGTACTCTTCCATGAAAACGATCTTAATCTTATCTCTGGTAAGAGGATTCTTTTCAAGCTCTTCGGAAAGGAACCAGATAAGCTTAATAAGCTTCTTAGCCATTACGTAGCTGGGAGCAGCCTTACAGCCAAAGATGAAGGTCTGAGGAGGAATATCCGCATTGGGATTATCCATAATTTCAGTGTAAAGGGACATAATCTTAAGAACGTTAAGAAGCTGTCTCTTGTACTCGTGCATACGCTTAATCTGAACGTCGAAGATAGAATTGGTATCAATTCTCTTGCCTGTCTTGTTGTATGCGTAATAAGCAAATGTTTCTTTGTTGTGATGCTTGATGTCTGAAATTCTATCAAGAACAGCCTTGTCATTTTTATAATCAGCAAGTCCGATAAGTTGACAACCATCATCCTTGAAGCCTTCGCCAATAAGCTCGGCGAGGAGCTCGGTAAGCGCGGGGTTGGAATAATTGAGCCATCTTCTGTGAACAACGCCGTTAGTAACGTTGGTAAACTTCCAGGGAGTCATCTTATAGAAGTCATGGAAAATAGTCTTCTTAAGAATATCACTATGAAGCGCGGAAACGCCGTTTACGGTGTGAGAGCCAACGATAGAAAGGTTAGCCATTCTTACCTGATTGTAAGCAACGATAGCCATTCTGGAGATTCTATCCCAGTCACCGGGATAAAGAATCCAAAGATCAGCAGTAAATCTGCGGTTGATCTCGTTAACGATCATAAGAATTCTGGGAAGCTTCATACCGAAGAGATCAACTCTCCAGCACTCAAGAGCCTCGGGGAGGACTGTGTGGTTGGTATAGGATACCGACTTAACAACAACAGACCATGCGTCATCCCAACTATAGCCATACTGGTCCATAAGAATTCTCATAAGCTCGGGAATGCAGAGCGCGGGATGAGTGTCATTGATATGAATGGAAACATTATCCTCAAATCCTGCAAGCGTGCCGTGGTCGGCGAGGTAATCGTTGATTATATTCTGCAAGGACGCAGAAACAAGGAAGTACTGCTGGGTAAGTCTGAGAAGCTTACCGCCATCGTAGTTATCCGGGGGATAAAGCTGTTTGGTAATCGACTCAGCATTGAAATCGGGCGAGAAGTTCTTCACGTAACTTCCCTGTGTGGCATATTTGGAAGCGGGCTGAGGAATGGGCTTAGCTCTCCAAAGTCTTATTGCGTTAACTGCATTGGTGTTTGTTCCGGGAATGAGAATATCATACGGAACTGCCTGTACCTCGTCATAATCATAGTTTACGACGATGTATTTACCGTTTTCCCACTTTTCTTCAATCTTACCACCAAATCTAACGGTGAGAGTTCTATGTGTTCGGGGAACGAGGCGAACGCCACCGGAGGTGAGCCATTCATCGGAAAGCTCAACCTGCTCGCCCTCAACTATCTTCTGACGGAACAATCCGTTTTCGTAAAGGAGAGAGTATCCGTTAGCAGCATAGTCTTGCGCTGTAAGAGAGTCCATAAAGCAAGCTGCAAGTCTACCAAGACCACCGTTACCGAGGCCGGGGTCAACTTCACATGCATATACCTGCTCAAACGAGGAGCCGAAATCCTCAAGAACCTGACAAAGCTCGTCATAAACGCCGAGGTTCATAGAGTCATTCTTAAGAGCACGACCTACAAGAAATTCCATGCAGAGATAGCAAATCTTTTTGCCGGAGGTAGCCTTAATTCTCTTCTTGAACGCGTCACGATATTCAAGCATAATATCCTTAAGCGCAAGGAAAGATGCCTGGTATAGCTGCTCGGGAGTTGCCTTATGAGCATTAAAAATTCCACGAGTTATAAGCTTTGCTTCAATTCGCTCCTTAAGTTCCTGTTTTGTGATTTTTTCTTTTTGTCCTTCCATAGGACTGAGGTTGGTGTTACTGTTCATTGGTCTTTTCCTTTGTTTTGCTAATTATATAATTTTATGATAAATCGAAATATATTCCTTGGCAGAATTCTCCCATGTGAAGTTAGACTTCTTTGCAGAAGCCGTCAAAGCATTCCACTGATTCTTGTCTTTATAAAGCTCTAATGCATCTTTGATTTTAAAGAGAAGCTCGTGAGCATTATAGTTATCGAATCGGAATCCGTTTGCTCCTTCCTCGCCAACGGTACGAATGGAGTCATAAAGACCTCCTACCGAGCGAACAATCGGAACTGTTCCATAGGAACAAGCGATCATCTGCGCAAGTCCGCAGGGCTCACTCTTGGAAGGCATGAGGAAGATGTCAGCACCGGCATACATCTTCTTAGATAAAACTCTATCAAACATGATCATGGCCTTGAGATTAGGGTGACGCCACTCGAGTGCGCGGAAAGCATCTTCATATTCTCGTTCGCCGGTTCCAAGCACAATAACCTGTACGTTCTCGCGGAGAAGCTCGTCCATAATATGAAGAACGAGATCAATTCCCTTTTGAGATGCAAATCTGGTGATCATAACTATAAGAGGAACGTCGGGTTCTACAGGAAGTCCAACTTCGGCCTGTAGTGCTGCCTTGTTTTTGGCCTTCCCTGACTTATAGGTGCGGTTATTATAGGGTGCATAAATATCTCCACCCTTTTCGGGAGAGAAGTAATCATAATCAATGCCATTTATTACACCGCACATCTTATGTTGAGAATTCTTGATAATTCCCGAGAGTCCGAATGCAAAGAAATCGTGCTGAAGCTCGTGTGCGTAGTTCGGGCTGACAGTAGTAATATAATCAGAACAAACAATCGCACCCTTCATGAGATTTATGCATCCGTCAAAATCGACAACATCTCGATACATTGGCGAAATACCAAAAACGTCACCGAGGATGTTCGAACCAAATTTCCCCTGATACTCAATGTTATGGATGGTGTAAACCGTCTTGATTTTCTTTAGAGGCTGAATGTGTGAATACTCTGTCTTAAGGTAAATTACAGCGGGAGCAGTTTGCCAATCGTTAGCATGAAGTATATCCGGAATATTTCCGGTATGCAGCATAAACTCGAGAACAGCTCTAGAGAAAAAGGCAAATCTTTCGGCGTCATCAAATTCACCGTAAAGCTTTCCACGGTCAAAATAATAATGATTTTCAACGAAATAATATCGTACTCCGTTATGATCGATCTTGTATATAGAAGCGCCGGTGTGTCGCCAACTGAACGAGAAACTTATATCGATAACAAGTTCGAGCTTGGCGCGGTATTCGGGCTTCATTGTGTTATAGAGAGGCATAATAACTTCGCAGGTGTGTCCCTCGGCAGCTACGGCAGCAGGAAGTGCTCCCATAACGTCGCCGAGGCCACCACTTGCGGCAAAGGGATTAGCCTCGCTGGTTACATATAAAATTTTCATATCTACTTCCTTGAATTAGATCTTGCGTCCTTTCTGTACGTAGAAAGGAAGGTTTTCATTACCCGAGAGAGTTACTCCGTCGGTAACGTATACGTTCTTATCTGCAACTATACAATTGAGATTTGCATTCTTGCCAACGTGAGCGCCGTGGAAGAGTATGCTGTTTTTAACAACTGCTCCGCGCTCAATTTTAACATCTCTAAATATTACAGAGTTGATAACGGTTCCTTCAATTACACATTCGTCAGCGATAATAGAGTTTTCAACCTTCGCGCTGGAGGAGTGCTTTGTAGGAGCCGAGTTGTGTACTCTTGTGAATATAGGAGCTTCCTTCTGACCAAGAAGAGATTCTCTAGCTTCGTAGTTCTGAGCGAGCTCCATAGAGTACTTGTAGTAATCGAGGAAGCTAGATACAGATGCAGCAAATCCGCTGAAGTTGTAAGTAACGTACTTGGAAGATTTGCAAGTATTCAAAAGAAGAAGCGTAAAGCTCTTGAGATTGAATGCCTCGGCCTCGTCAATAATTCTGCGAAGGTGGGAGGATCTCATAACATAGATTCCAAGAGAAAGCTGAGGGCAATCTTTGATATAAGAAGAGCTCATAGCAAGCTGTGTAACCCTGCCGTTTTGGGAAGATGCCATGAGCCTGGAATTCTTCGCGGTGTAGTTTTCTTTTACGTCGGAGGTAACGATCGTAACCTCTGCACCGGTCTTTTCGTGGGTCTTTATAACATCAGCTATATCGATAGTAAGAACAGTGTCAGAATCCATTAGAACAACGTAATCTTCCTTGATCTCGTCGATGTATTCCTTCATGCTCTTAAGAGCCTCCATATGAGTAGAAAACATCCTTCCTTCGGAATCGTGCGCTGTCTGGAAGGGAGAAACGAAGGTAATTCCCTTTTCACGTCTTGCGAGATCCCAATCCTTACCGCTTCCAAGATGCTCAAGGAGAGAGCGATATTTGTAATTTGCAACAATATAAATATTGGAAATATTAGCGTTTACCATATTGGAAAGCGCAAAATCAATTAGTCTGTAACGGCATGCGAAAGGAATCGCAGCAACCGTTCTATCCGCTGTCAATCTGGAGAGTGTGTTATTATTTAAACTAGAAAATATAATTCCTGCTGCACTAATTGCCATTGTTAATAATCCTTTCTCTATTAAATTATAAGAGTGGTCTTATGCCTTTTTGATGATACTGCCGCTTGCAATAAGGGCAATCTCATCCTTGGGGGCGTTTTCTTTGCCAACAACAGCACCGCTTTCGACAACCGTGTCGGAGTCAACGATTGCTGTATAAACACAAGCATTTTCTTTAACAATAACGTCTTCCATAATGACGGAATCCTTAACGATTGCGCCCTTCTCAACGGTACATCCGCCGGAAACAACCGAGTTAATAACCGTTCCGTAAATCCTGCATCCCTCGGATATAAGAGAGTTGGATATAACAGCATCCTTGCCAACAAACTGAGGAGGACGAGCAGTATTTTTAGAATAGATACGGAATTCGGTATCAGCAAGTGTCAAAATAGGATCGTCACCAATAAGATCCATGTGAGCTTCCCAAAGAGAGGAAATAGTTCCTACATCCTTCCAATAACCTTCAAATCTATAAGAATAAAGCTTTTCGCCATTTCCAAGAAGGTTGGGAATTATGTTTTTGCCGAAGTCATTAGAGGAATTTTCGTCCTGTTCGTCATTCTCAAGATATTCAATTAGAGTCTTTGTGCTGAAGATGTAGATACCCATGGATGCCTGATTGTTTTTGGGATTCTTGGGCTTTTCTTCAAATTCATAAATAGAACCGTCGGGATTTGTATTACAAATACCAAAACGAGAAGCCTCTTCCATGGGAACAGTAATAGTAGCTACCGTACAAGCTGCGCCGGTGGCCTTGTGCTGATCAAGCATCTTCTTATAATCCATACGATAGATATGGTCGCCCGAGAGGATAAGTACATAATCGGGGTCATACTGCTTGATAAAAGTAATGTTCTGATAAATAGCGTTTGCAGTCCCCTTATACCAGTCGGAGTGCTTGTTACCTTGATAAGGAGGAAGAACGTAAAGTCCGCCTCTTATTCTGTCGAGGTCCCAAGGTGCGCCGTTGCAAACGTATTCGTTAAGCGCGAAGGGTTGATACTGAGTAAGAACACCTACAGTGTCGATACCGGAGTTAATACAGTTGGAGAGAGGGAAATCAATAATCTTATACTTTCCGCCAAAGGAAACGGCAGGTTTTGCAATTTGCTTTGTAAGGTCATAAAGACGAGAACCCTGTCCTCCTGCAAGGAGCATTGCTATACATTCTTTTTTACAGTACATCGTTGAGTCTCCTTAATATTATAACTTGATTTTTTTATTTGCGTAAATTCTTTTGTAAATTACCCCCGAGAAAGGAGGAAGCGTGATTTCGGCGTAATAACCGAGCTCTCCACGACGGATATTTACTCTTCTTTGCTCTGGGCTGAGGTTTCCGCTATCGAACACAGACTCGAGAGCAACGCCTCTATCGGTGGGGATGTTTACACTTTGCTCGCCGCCCGAGAAGTTTAGCAAAACAGTAAGGTAACTTCCCTTTCTGTTGCGGCGTTTAAAAGCAACGAGGTTTTTATCCGCTTCGTCGGCAAGGATCCACTCGAAGCCATCCTCGTCAAAGTCAATATCCCAAAGCTCGCTATTGGAAAGGTAGAAAGAATTAAGAGATGCTACGAATTCGGAGAATCCTTTGTGCATGGGATAATCAAGCATAAACCATTCGAGCGAATTGTCGTAATCCCATTCTCTGAACTGTGCAAATTCTGTACCCATAAAGAGCATTTTCTTTCCGGGATATGTCATCATAAGCATAAGCGACGTTCTCGCTTGATGGAACTTGTCCTCATAGGAGCCGTGCATTTTATTGATAAATGAGCCCTTGCAGTGAACGACCTCGTCGTGAGAAATAGGCATAACGTATTTCTCTTTGAAGGCGTACATAAGCGGGAAATTCAATGCCTTATGGTGATATTTTCTGTAAATAGGATCGGTTTTAACATATGCATAGAAATCGTTTGCCCATCCCATATTCCATTTAAGATTAAATCCGATGCCACCATTGCAGACAGGATGTGTTAGTCCCGGGAAGGATGTTGATTCCTCTGCAATCATAAGCGCATCAGGAAATTCGTTGAATACAGCGGTGTTTAGCTTACGAAGGAAGGCAACCGCTTCTAGGTTTATGTTTGTTCCAAGATGATTTGGATGCCACTCGCCGGGCATTCTATCGTAGTCGAGATAAAGCATGGATGCAACAGCATCAACTCGTAAACCATCAATATGAAATTCTTTTAGGAAATAAATCGCATTTGAAACAAGGAAGGATTGCACCTCTTCTCTACCAAGATCAAAGAACCTGGTGCCCCACGAACGAGATTCCATTCTGTCCTTGCCTTGATATTCATAAAGAGGCTTGCCGTCAAATTCGAAAAGTCCCCACTCGTCCTTTGGAAAATGCGCAGGAACCCAGTCCATGATTACACCAATTCCAGCTTTATGAAGACTATTAACTAAATGGCGAAATTCATTGGGAGTTCCGAAGCGAGAGCTGGGGGCGTAAAAGCCGCAAACCTGATATCCCCATGAACCGTCAAAGGGATGCTCCTGCAAAGGAAGAAATTCAACGTGGGTATAACCCATCTTTTTGAGATAAGCCGGAAGAATGTCAGCAAGTTCGCTATAGGACTGATATCTATTGTCCTCGGGATGACGCATAAAGCTTCCCATGTGCATTTCATAGATATTAAGAGGCGCACTCATATATCTTCCGCTGTTTGATGAGATAGTTTTCTTGCGATGGTCCATCCAACGCTTGTCCTCCCAACGGAAATTGTTACCGTCGGTATAGATAAGAGATGCGCCATCAGCACCTGCACGCGAGAAACGGGCATAAGGATCGCCTTTATCACGTGAGCCTTTCGATGAACGAATGCGGAACTTATAGGCCTTTAATTCAAGCGAGTAATCAGAGCTATAATTGAGTTCCCAGATTCCATTATCGGTTACTTTTGTGAAAGGAATGGATCTGTGCCAACCCGAGAACTCGGAAATTAAACCAACCGCCTTCGCATTGGGCGCCCACGTTCTGAAGGTATATACATATTTTTCATCTGCTTTTGCAAGCGAACATCCAAGGAATTCGTATGCATGATAATTAGTACCTTGATGAAACAGATAGCTGTTAAGTTCGATGTTAGACATATTATATCCTCCTTCCACAGTATTTTATCATTATTTAAGTGAATTGTCAAGTAATAAATATATTTATATTAAATAATTACGTGCGTGTATGGTTAAATTGCTTAAAAAATTTTAAAAATATTGACGTAAATGGCAAAATTAATATTCTTAACAAAACTGACAATAATGAAAAGATTAGACACAGAATTTTACTAAATAAGCTCTCTAAAAAACCAAAAAAAGCGATTTTCGACAAATAAAACGCGGCAAAAACGCAAAAAATCATATAAAGTCGTATTTGTCCGTCCAGTGAATAATATGATAGAAGCATAAATGACAGAGAAAATAAAATAACAGCAAAAAAATCCCAAACAGGTCGATTTTTTGACGTATGATGCAAGTTGATTTTTGGGAAGTCAAGTATCTTGTCAAACTTAACAGCGCAAATGATCATCTGTCGTAAAAGTGGAAATATTTCAAAAACAGTATTTATCATAGTCCGTACCATACACAATCCCGCGCCAAAAACTAAAGCATATAATACGGACATAATAATTTCTTCTCTACCGAAACCTATCATCCGAATATTTTGCTAAATGGGGATTTTAATGTTCTTTTTTCGCTATAAAATACACCTCTAATTTTCCCTGAAATGTTTATTACTCCCCCGTCCTTTGAGAGACTTTCTATTTTTAGTCCCTCGCCTTCTATAATTATCTTACCATCCGATGTTGCGAGAGTCACGTAACCTTCATCAAAGCCAATAACGTTGCATACTCCGTTAAGTGTCAGACTATTTCTTTCTTTAACATTCAAATTTGTGTGCCTTATTTCCTCTTTTGACATATCGACCTCCGTAAAAACGGCAAAAAAACACCGCATAT
This sequence comes from Eubacteriales bacterium, assembly GCA_045654725.1. Taxonomy (GTDB): domain Bacteria; phylum Bacillota; class Clostridia; order Oscillospirales; family CAG-272; genus UBA1740. The sequence goes on along the minus strand of JAZONX010000030.1, from coordinate 145,535 downwards.
TCTCTATACGAAAATATGCGGTGCGAAAAATATTTATTCTTCTGTCTCCGAAATGATTTCATACATTCCGTACGACTCTGTTTTTTTAGTCGTTTCCTTGATTTCAAGAACTCTAACGGTAACGGATTTTGTTCCAAAGGTGATCGTTATAATGTCACCAAGCTTAACGTCATATGACGCTTTTGCAGTCTTACCATTGACAGATATGCGCTGCGAATCGCAGGCATCATTAGCAACGGTTCTTCGTTTGATGAGTCTTGAGACCTTCAGGAATTTATCGAGACGCATTGATTAGCCGTTAACCTGATCCTTAAGAACCTTGGAAGCGGAGAATGCGGGCTTCTTGGAAGCAGCAATCTTGATAACCTCACCGGTCTTAGGGTTGCGACCTTCTCTAGCTGCAACTTCCTTAACCTCGAAGGTACCGAAACCGATAAGCTGAACCTTATCGCCGTTCTTAAGAGCGTTAGAAATAGCTGCTACTACAGCATTAACTGCAGCCTCAGAATCCTTCTTGCTAAGGTTAGTTTCAGCTGCAACAACATTTACGAGATCTGTCTTGTTCATTGGTTTGTACATCCTTTCAAATTTAATGATACCAGATATATTATATCAGCGCAGCTTGATTAAAGTCAATAGTATAATGAAAAAAATGATTTACAAAAATAATGATTTCGTCTTATTTTATAATTTTATTTCTTAAAATTTGTTGAATATGCTAATAGATTTTTACTTTTTGTTTTAATAGTTCCTAAAAGTAATGAAATACAGAAATACATAGTTCCTGCGAGAAAAATTGCAAATAAAAGTGATAGAGTTTTGCCGAACATGGAATGTAACGGATAGTAAACATATTTCGCGAGAAGTATAGAAATAATTGATGCGAGATATGGCTTGATATTTTTTGATAACAACGGTAGGCCTTTCCCGAGCTTTCTGTGATGAATAACTAGCGAAGACATGAGTGCAACGGCGTATGAAACAACTGTTCCTATGGGTGCCCCGGATATTCCGAAATGTGGATTTCTGATTAGAAGAAAGCTAACCAAAAACTTAGCCAATCCGCCCAATAACATTGAAATTATAGGTGCTTTAAAATATCCTGCCGACTCCAAAATTGTATTTAAGACAATTAGTAAGGAAGAAAAAATTATTGCTGGCGAAAGAAGGATTAAAAGGATTGCGCCAATGTCAATTCTTGAATTTTTAAATAATAACGAAAGAATTTCATCCGAAAAAATCATTAATCCTAGTGTTAATGGCGCGGCTACGAACGCAGTTAACTCAATTTGAGATTCTTGTGTTTCTTTTATACGAATAGAATCCTTTTCTATTCTCGTTTTAGTTAATATCGGCATAAAGGTAACAGAAATTGGAGTAATAAGAGATATCGCTAGATTGAACATCGGTACTGCCAGTGTTGTATAGTTACCGAAGAATGCTGCCACTTCATTTTCATTATATCCGAGCGTTAATAAACTGCGCATAATCAGTCCAAGATCAATAAGATTCGTAAGACTCATTACTGCCGCACTGAGGGTTATTGGAATTGATATTCTAAAAATTCGTTTAATTACCAATTTGCTTTCAGATATAGAGCTCTGCCCTGTTTTATCTAGCGATAATCGAGATTTGGCGCAAATAAAAAGATGTATGAAACTAAAAATAGAACCCAGTGTTACTCCTAATATAGTTAATGCAGATATTACTTCTAATGGAAGATTTGACATTTTTCCCAAGATTGCGAAAATCAAACCGAATGCAAGCTTTCCAACGCCTTCTATTATTTGCGAAATTGAAATATCCAAAAAGCTCATCTTCGCAGACAGCAAACCACGAAGAACACCGGATAGCGAAATGAATATAATGGATGGTGCTATAGCTACCATAGTAAGCCTTGATTTTGAGTTGCCGATTATTTTAGCAATTATTGGAGAAAACAACACAAAAACAATAGTAATTACTATGCCTAGTACTAGAAAGAGCATGAATGACACCTTGATAATACGGTTTATATAACCGGTATTTTTCTTAGCATCTTCCTCGGTAATAATCATCATTATTGCCTTCGGTACACCCGCGGTGCATATTATATAAAAGAACGCGTAGGCTGTGTATGCCGTATTAAAATACCCCATTCCCTCGTCGCCCAGAATATTTGATAACGGAAGCTTGTATATTAAACCTAGGATTTTGATTATTATTGTCGAAAGAGTCAAAGAAAATGCCCCTTTAATTGCTTGATTTTCTTGTTCGCTTTTTAGATTTAACATAATTTTGGATTTTTCCATATTTCCTCCCTCAAAAAAAGAAAGATTCACTAAAATATATTAGTGAATCTCTCCATTTATAATTATATTGAAGAAATATTATTTGTCAGCGTCAAAGAAACTAAATATCTGCTCGTTATTTTTCTGTCTGCGATTAGATTTACTTTCAAGCTCTTCTTGCGCTTCGCGAAGATATTCATAAGGATACTTTGGACGGAAAAGACGAATCATCCTTGGTTCGGGATCGCCCTTCTCAAACTTTACCAGCTTGGTTACAGCGCCGGCACCTACAGCGAATATAGTTTGTAGTTCTTCCATCATATATACATTATATAAACTCTCGTGTCCTTCAATCGAAAAACCAACATTCTCAAGATTTCCAACTGTATTCTTTTGTCTGTACATATAATAAGGTTTATAGCCTGCAAATTTTGTCTTGAGCTGCGAATAAGAAACGCTTTTTGCAGCATCTCCACCCGTCAATGAATAAACACTGGAGTTGTTTCTCAAAGCATCCGAAGCTTTCTTTACACAGAAGGTATGAACGGTAATATTTGTAGGAGCAAGTTCGATAATTCGATCAACCGTTTCAGAGAAATTCTTAAAATCATCTCCGGGTAGACCTGCGATAAGATCGACGTTAATATCACGGAAGCCAATCTCCTTTGCAATTGCAAACGCCTTGTAGAAATCGTCAACGGTATGGTGTCTGCCGATCTCCCTTAAAATATCATCGCTAAGAGTTTGAGGATTCACGCTGACACGTGTAACTCCGTGATCTTTAGCTACTTGAAGCTTTTCTTTGGTTATGGTATCCGGTCTGCCAGCCTCCAGAGTAAATTCAAGAAGCTCATGCGTATTGAGATGTTCGTCAATTTTTGAGAGCAGTCGATTAAGTTGTTCCGCACTCAAAGTTGTAGGAGTTCCGCCGCCGATATAAATCGTAGTTATTCTCATACCTAGCGTCTTGATAGTATTTAGAGTGTCCACAAGATCAAGAAGCATAGCATCAAGATATTCGTCGATCATAGAAAGAAGACGCTTGGTCGTATATGAAACAAAACTACAATAAGCGCATCTCGATGGGCAAAAAGGGATCGAAATGTAAAGAGAACATGTCTTTTCGGGCATTTTCTTTGTCATTTTCATCTCTGTTGATGCAACCGAAACGGCAAGAGCTGCTTTTTGCGGATTTAAGAAATACTCGTCTCGAAGAATCTTCTTCGTTTTAAGGATACCCTTTCCGGTACGTAAAATCGAGCTGGCAACCTTTGCAGGACGAACACCTGTAAGAATACCCCATGGTGGTGTATGTCCTAGAAGCTCTTTTCCTGCCGCGAAAATTGCTCTGCCGACTGCGATTGCTTCATGCGTTGCAAAGGAAATCTCCTCATCAAGAGAAACGCTCTCGTTGGCATCACAAAGCATATCATTGAGTTTAATTGAAGCAAAAGCGTTTACACTTCTTCCATCAGCGTCTGTTGAGACGTCAACGGTAACTTCGGGAACTCCATCGCCGGGTACCTCAGATTCGCCAAATGTTGCTCCCGGGAAAAAAACCATGCAAAGAGTCTGAACGTAATATTTATTTATGTTTCCGTTAATTTTTAAAATCATATTATCGGTTCCTAAAAAATATTATTTATTTGTTACTTTCTCAAAACTGATGAGTTCATAACAATGGTAACCGGACCGTCGGTAGACAATTCGGTTCTCATATCAGCACCAAAAACACCGGTTTCGCATTTACCGATGCGATCAGAGAGATCTTTTACGAAGAAATCATAGAGTCTCTTTGCTTTATCGGGTGATGCCGAAGAAAGAAAGTCAGGTCTATTACCGTGAGCATAATTCGCCCCAAGTGTAAAATTAGATACAACCATGGCCCTGCCATTAACGTCCTTGATAGAAAGATTCATCTTTCCATTTTCGTCCGAAAATATGCGAAGCTTTGATATCTTTTCGGCAAGCAAGGAAGCGTCCTTCTCATCGTCCTCTGACATAACACCAAGAAGCAAATAAAGTCCTTTATCTATTCTTCCGGAAAATTCACCGTCAGCATAGACGGTAGCAGAAAATACTCTTTGTATCACGCAAGTCATAAATAACCTCTATATATCAGTTCATAAAGCCACGTCTAACGTGAATAACCTTAGGCACAGAACGAAGACGAGATACAATCGATTCGTAGTGAGGAACATTTCTGCATCCTACAACAATATTTATGGCGATATCACCGTCTTTAGTAGCCTGTGTGTTGATTTGTAAAATTGAAACCTTCATATCTGCCAGAGCAACGGAAATTCCTGCAAGAACGCCAATTTCATCCTCTGCAATAATTTGAATCATTGCCTCGTAGGTGGAATACTTGTTTTCCTCGTTCTGTTCCCAGCTTGCGCGAACCCAACGAGCGAGGTTGTCCTCGTTTCCTCTTGAAGCGATTACATTGGGACAATCGGCCTTATGGACAGAAACGCCAAAGCCGCGAGTAATAAAACCAACGACTTTATCGCCGGGAAGCGGATTGCAGCATTTAGCGAACTTGACTTGATAACCGGATTCTCCGTCGATAATGATTCCGCTTGTATTCCTGTGACGTTTGCTGATATTTGTAATTTTAACCTTTGCAAGCTCTTCTTCAGCAGTCATAGGGGCATCATCGTTTCCATGAAGTCTTTCAATCTCATCCTTGATTCTCGGAATGAACTTTGTTATAGAAAGACCGCCGAAGCCTAATGTGTTGTAGAAATCATCAGCGTTGTTGATTCCAATACGTTTTGCGATTACAGTTACGATTTCGTTGATCTCTGAGTCGGTTATCTGCCGAGAAAGACGCTTGATCTCACGCTCAACTTCCGCTTTACCTACAACGATGTTTTCAGGACGCTTTTCTTTTTTGAACCATTGCCTGATCTTACTTCTCGCCTGACCGGTCTTAACTATCTTAAGCCAATCACGACTGGGGCCTTTAGAAGAATTGGATGTGATAATCTCAATAATATCACCATTTCCGGGAATTCGATCAATTGGCACGATTACACCATTGATTTTTGCACCGGTCATCTTATTTCCAACAGCCGAGTGAATAGCATAAGCGAAGTCAATAACTGTAGAGCCGAGAGGAAGTGAAATAACATCACCCTTAGGAGTAAATACAAAGGTTTCATCATGGAATATGTCGGTCTTGAATGAATGAATAAACTCATCAGGGTCGCGAGTATTTTCATCCGATTCAAGAAGCTGTGCGATCCAACGAAGTTTCTCGTCGATATTTGTTCCGGATTTTTCACCTGTTTTGTACTTCCAATGCGCGGCAATACCGAACTGTGCTTCTTCGTGCATCTGACGAGTACGTATCTGTACCTCAAAAGGAATACCACTGTTACCGATAACCGTTGTATGAAGCGAACGATAAAGGTTGGGTTTAGGTGTGGAAATATAATCCTTAAACCTGCCGGGAATGGACTTGAACATTTCGTGAACCAAACCAAGGGCGGTATAGCACTCAAGCTCGGTGTCAACAACGACTCTAACGGCATAAAAGTCATAGATTTCGTCAAATGCCTTATTCTGTGAATACATCTTACGATAAAGGCTATAAACCGACTTAACTCGACCTTCGAGGAAGAATGAGATGCCGTTTTCAGAAAGCTTTTCGCTAAGCTGTGCCTTTGTTATTTCAATGAAATCGCGGCTTCTGCCGAATTTTTTATTAATCTCCTCATGCACCTCTTCATAGCCGACGGTATCGAGATAATAAAGACTGATATTTTCGAGCTCTTGCTTAATGCGTTGAATACCAAGACGGTGTGCAAGAGGGGCGTAAATATACATTGTTTCGAGAGCTATAGCGCGCTGACGATCCTCTTTCTTTGCAGAAAGAGTTCTCATGTTATGAAGTCGGTCACAGAGCTTTATGAAAATAACTCTGATATCCTTGTTCATAGCCAAAAGCATTTTTCTGATATTCTCGATATGAGCCTCTTCCTTGTCTGCAACTTGAACCTGTATAATCTTTGTAAGTCCGTCAACAAGCATAGCAACGTCCTTGCCAAACATTTTCGAAAGAGTTTCAAGATTGGTTTTATCAGCGCAGTCCTCTACTGTATCATGCAGTAGAGCCGCGCAGATAGAATCGGTGTCAAGTCCCAGCTCTGCAACAATTTTTGCAACAGCAACAGGATGGCTGATATAAGGCTCACCACTAAGGCGCATTTGTCCTTCGTGAAGCTTGTCGGCATAATTATATGCCTCGATTATTTTATCAAAATCGTAATTTCTTTCTGTCTTCTCTAAATACTCGAGAAGATTCTTCATACATTCGTACATAATTGTCCTTGCTTTAACCGTTTTTGATCATTTGAGAGCGCAAACGGCGAAGAAGCGTTGATTTATCAAGCTTCGTTTTTGTAGTTGAATAATGTAATTTAAATTTGTAAACCTCGTCAGCAACATCCTCGATGTTAATGATGTTAAGTTCCTTAAAGACCATGATAATAATCTTAAGCTTAACGTATCCAATATTGCATCCGGGGTCGGATTGTTTAAGTTTTGAAATAATATCTCGGTGACTGATTACATCTATGTTAGATCTTACAGAAGATTGGAGAAATTTATATACCGTAGCAAAATCCTCTCTTGAAGGAAGAACGTTATCCTCGGATGCAAAAGGTGCACCGTTCTTAATTTCCTCAAACTTTTGTCTCTCAAGTCTGATCTGATCTTTCAGACTGACGGAATGCTTTATGTCGCGTATTATGAGTTGAACGTTCTCTCTGCCGCCCCATTCATTAACATCAATATTGAATAATATATCAACCTTATCGCCTACATAAATATTGAGCGCGGATGGACCAACGGAGAAATACATAGCAGAAAGATGATACTTTCCGTTTCCAAAGAAGAAACGGGTATGCTTTCCTTCGCTAATACCAACAATCTCATTAACGGTTACACCACGGAGTACAAAACCTGGAATAGGGTTAGCAACACCATAGGGTTCGAGAAGCTGAATACCCTTTGCAAGAGCAAGATTAACGTCCGAAAATTCAAGCTCGCAATCAGCTTCGACGGTATGTACCATATCGTTATCACATAAATTAGCAAGAGCATACTCGTTAATCTTGCGTCTGAAATTTTCAAGCTCGTTACGTGTTACAGAAAGACCAGCTGCAAGTTCGTGACCACCAAATTTAACAAGGTGATCACTGCAATGGCATAACGCATCGACAAGATTCATACCCTTGATACTTCTGCCGGATCCCTTGCCCATGTCTTCGAGAGATGGGGTATCACCCTCGTTACCCTCGAAAGATACAAGTATAGCAGGACGAACATATTTTTCTGTTATACGAGAAGCAACAATACCGATGACACCGTGATGCCAATTATCAGCATCAAGAACTATCACGGGATTTTTCTCAATATCGTATTCCTCGATTTTCTTATATGCTTCTTGCATAATTTTGTTTTCTTCTGCCTGACGCTCCTTGTTAGTGCGACAAAGTTCTTCGGCTATTTCTTTAGCGCGCGCTCTATCGTCTGAAAGGAAGAGTTCAACCGCCATTGAAGCGGTCTTAATTCTGCCGGCGGCATTGATACGAGGCGCAAGTGTATAACCTATGTAACCCGACGTTATCTTTGTCTTCTTCTTTCTCTGGACAGATCTCTGGGCATCATTTTTCGCAGAAGCAGCTTCAATAAGCGCAGCAAGACCGATACGATCGGTATTTTCGATCATAGCAAGACCATATTTGACAATGATCCTATTTTCTTCTTTGATTGGCATAACGTCGGCAATAGTACCGATTGCCACAAGGTCGGCATAGCGTGCAAAAATCTTCTCAGCGGCCTCTTTACGGCTCTTTCCGAGAATCCTCTCTTCGTAGGCACAAATAAGCTTAAACACAACACCAACACCTGCAAGCTCCTTGAAAGGATACTCACAATCGGGACGGTGAGGGTTGATAACAGCAAGTGCAGAGGGAAGGTCTGAACGACACTCGTGATGGTCGGTGATAATGAAGTTCACACCAATACTCTTCGCATACTCAACCTCTTCAACGGCAGTTGTTCCGGTATCTACGGTAATTACGATATTTGAGCCGTTAGCTTTAATCACATCGATTGCCTGAGTAGATACGCCATAGCCCTCGCCTGTGCGGTTAGGAATATAATATTCCACATCAGCGCCGAGGGATTTCAAATAAAGATAGAGCGTACAAACGGAAGTAACTCCGTCAACGTCATAATCTCCGTATACGGTGATTTTTTCTCCCCTTTCGATAGCAGACCTTATGGCTGCAATTCCCTGCTCAACATCCTTCATTTTAAAGGGATTAAGCAGCATTTCGCTTTCCATATAGACGAAAGCCTTCGCGGATAATTCATCGGTATATCCGCGGTTGTAAAGAAGCTTGGCAACAACAGGGCTTATACCAAGGGCCGATGCAATCGTGTCCACGGATGCTTGGTATTCCGAATTGTTAGCAGATTTAATAAGCCAGTTCTTCTCCTTCTTCTCATTGATTTTATGCATTATATTAAAACCAAGTGGGGGGTTACCCCGCCTTTCATTTTATTATGCGAAATTAAGCTCGGATATACTCTGAAATGCGTAATACAGAGAATTGACCCTCCGAGGGAGGCGCAGTCTAAATTTCACCTGCGACGTTATGTGGGTTTATAGATTTTCATAAGAGCAAGAGCACTTTTCAGTCCGTCTACGGCGGCACTGGTTATACCTCCTGCGTAACCGGCACCCTCGCCGGCGGGAAAAATATTTTTATAGCCAAGGGCTAAACGTGTATTTTTATCTCTTAAAATTCGAACAGGAGAGCTTGTCCTTGTTTCGGCACCCGTGAGAATAGCATCACTTTCTGCAAAGCCGGGGATCTTACGATCAAATGATAAGAGTGCGGATTTTATTCCCGAACATACAAATTCGGGGAGATAGGTTTCAGGACGAGCAAGTTTGAAGTTATTTCCAGACATATATGTTGGAATAATACGAGAAGGTTCGGTGTGACAGCAACCGTTAAAGAAATCTCCTACCGTTATGACCGGAGCACAATATTCGCCGCCCCCCGCCTTGAAAGCATCTTGTTCAATTTTTCTTTGATATTCAATAGCAAGCTCGGGCTTATTGCCGTAATCTTGCGGAAATATGCTAGTTACAACGGCGCTGTTTGAATTTCTTCCGGAACGCGCGTGATAGCTCATTCCATTAACTACAACCCCACCTTCCTCGCTGGCAGCTGCAACAACAACACCTCCGGGACACATACAGAAGGTGTATGTTCCTCTTACTTTTGTATTATAAGACAAGTTGTACTCAGCGTGTCCGAGGTTGGAATTAAATGCAGCCTCACCATAAAGCGCAAAATCAATATCATCTGCTAAATGCTCTATTCTCATTCCAACAGAAAACGGCTTTGCTTCAATCGAAAAATTTTCTCTGATAAGAGTCTTATAGGTATCTCTCGCACTGTGACCGGTCGCAAGAATAAGTGCACCGCATTTTATCTCTCCGCAACTCGTACTAACAGATGTAACTTTGCCATCTGTGGAATTCGCTTTAATAAATTTTGTGTGGTAGTGGATGCTTCCACCAAGCGCACAGATTTTATCAATAACCTTTGAAACGATTTTCGATAAAATGTCAGTCCCAATATGAGGCTTTGCAATATATCTGATTTCCTCCGGTGCACCGAACTCAATAAGTTTTTCTATGGTATAAGATGTCAAGGGGTCGGAAATTCTGGTTACTAGTTTTCCGTCTGAAAAAGTTCCTGCTCCGCCTGCACCGAATTGAATGTTTGTTTCGCATTCAAGTTTGTGCTTTGTATTTAAAATATTGACCGATGCTTGCCTTTCTTCGACGGATCCGCCTCTCTCGAGAATTATTGGCTTATATCCGTTTTCAGCGAGGATTAGAGCTGCAAAAAGCCCTGCGGGACCTGATCCGACAACAACAGGTCTAGCATCTAAAGAACATTCACCGATTAAAACCTCGGGAGCTGAGGTATATTTTTGAAGAGATAAACCGAATTTCAACTGCAGATCTCGGCTAATTTCGGGAAAACTTCCGTGAGCAGCAACAGAATAAACAAAACAGATGTCTGGTTTGTGTCTAGCATCGATGCTACGTTTGTAAATCGAGTAGTTTTCGACAAATGATGCTAGTCCGGCTTTTTTTAATATCCGTTTTGCAACCGAAAACGCCTCTAATGAAGAGGCGTTAACCGAAAGTTTAACGTTATTTATTAAAACAAAAGACCGCATATTTTATTAAATAGAAAAGCTTGAGTTTCGGGTAAAACTTCTGAAACTTCGTTGTACTTTACTATGCACCAAAAAATAAACGCAAGCACAAGACAACTTAAGAAAAATAATATTTTGCCGATTAAATCGACCGAATCAATTTTTTTCATGTCAGTATCACCTGTTATTTGTTTCTGGGGTTTTGGTTTCACGAACAAGCTCTTTTACAAGGAATTTACGTAAAGAGTCTTCTGTGAAATCACGCTTCAATTCGTTTTCCTTTGCAACAGAAATAATTCCCGTTTCTTCGGAAACAATAACCGTAATAGCATCACTAATTTCGCTGAGTCCGACCGCTGCACGGTGTCGTGTGCCGAGATCACTATCAACGTAAGTATGCTTTGGCAGAGGAAGAATGCAAGCAACAGCTTTTATTCTGTTTCCCTCGATTATCATTGCTCCGTCATGGAGAGGAGCTTTGTCAAAGAATATGTTTCTGATAAGGTAGTCCGAAACATCAGCGTTGATCATAATTCCGCTGTGTGTAATGTCTTCAAGCTGTGTAGTACGCTCAATAACGATAAGCGCACCAGTCCTCTCTCTCGACATGATGTGGACAGCTTTACAAATATTATCGATTGCCTTGAACTGGAGCTGTTTCTTTTGAGCATTTTCTCTAAAGTTTTTTATTCCTTTAATTGAACCGGACCCAATAGTTTCAAGCAGATCACGTATTTCGGGTTGGAAGATTATAACGATCGCAAGAGCGCCAATCTGGAACACACCAGATAAAATATACTGCACTCCGTTGAGTTTGAAAACAGCCGCTAAAGCATAAACCGCAACGCAGAGGAAAATACCCACCACAAGTGTTCCGGCCTTGCGGCTCTTGAAGAACCCAAGCACAAAGTAGAACAATAGTCCCAGGATAAAAATATCAATAAAATCGGTTAGTTGAATATTGGAAAATACGGTTTTCATTGTTTTTATGAACGATGAAAAAGAAATACCGATTTCAATATCAAGTAATCCAAACATAGATCTGCTCCTTAATAATAATATTTCGTTTAATTATAACATATATATTTTAAAAAATCAAGGGGAATTTTGCTATTTAAAGAATGTTTTTGTCAAGAAAATTTCATTGAATAATGCGTAAAAGATCTTGACAATTCAAATATATGTGCTATAATTGTATCAAATGATACACTTAATGAGGATTTGATGGAGTTAATTAATTTTTTCAAAAAAACATTTTTATTTCAAGGATTGGATAATGATTTGATAAAAAATATATTATCCGAAACTAAACCAATTGTCGTATCCTACAAACGAGGCGAGGAAGTTTATAATTCTCAAAGCGGAAACAGGCGTGTTGGTTTTATTCTTGAAGGAAAGTGCGAGATACGTAAAGTAGGGGCTAATGATAAATGCGTTGTAATTAATATCCTCGAACCATGCTCCTCTTTTGGTATTCTTTCTGCGCTTTCTACCGAGGAGTTTCCTACTCATATTTTTGCTACTAAAAATACAAAAATAATTTACTTCGAACAATCTGAAATTATCAGTTTTGTAAACAACTATTCTCAAATTTCATCAAATCTGATTACTTTCTTAGTATCTCGAATACATTTTCTTAATAAAAAAATAGCTACATTTTCCGGGACAAAAGTTGAAAATCGTTTGGCGGCATATCTCATCTACGAAAAGGAAAGAAAGGGCTCGGACTTGTTTTATTTTAACTGTCTAAAAGCTTCCGAAGAGATTAATGCTGGGCGCGCTTCTGTTTACAGAGCTCTTTACTCTTTTGAACAAAACAAAATCATTAAATTTACAAACAATAAAATTCAAATAACCGATCTTGAGGGTCTTGAAAGGATAGCTAAATGAAAAAAATAATAGCAATTTTCTTATGCGCCGTTTTGTTAAGTTTAAATCTTACGGCTTGCTTTGCCTTTGGCAACAACAAAAACAATGGTAATGGAGATGAGAGTGGGAAGATAAGGATAGGTTATCTTTCAGGACCTACCGGTATGGGAATGGCTAAACTTATTATAGACAATAATGGTTTAGAAGGGGGAAATGAAAAATACGAATTTACAAATTTTGCTGATAATATCGAAAACGCAATGATTGCTCTTACAAAAGGCGAAGTTGATGTAATTTGTATGCCAACCAACAACGCTGCCGCGTATTCAAATAAAACTAATAATGAAGCCAAAATTCTTGCAGTTAATTGCCTTAATTCCCTTTTCCTCGCAACAGAAATCAGTGCTGATCAGCAGGAAGAAATTTCCCTCGCAGACTTTGAAGGCAAAACTATATACACTTGCAAAGCGGGTACACCCCGACTTGTTCTCGAGCACATTCTTAAGAAACTCAATATTAACGCTATCGTTTCTTACACGGTTAATGGATCTGAAGTCTTAAAACCCGGAGATATTGCTGCGCAGATTATTACAGGAAATATTCCAAATGTAGTTCTTCCTGAGCCACTTATTAGCTCTGTTATAATGAAGAGAAATGCCAGTTCGGATTCCAAACCTTTGGTTGTGAGATCTGTTGACCTCGCAAATGAGTGGGCAAAAATCTACGATACCCCCATTACAATGGGATGTCTTGTTGCGGATGCAGATTTTGTAAATTCTAACAAAGCGTTGGTTGATCAGTTCCTCGAAGAATACATGGCATCGGTTGAATATATGATTAATCCTGATAATTTTGATTCTGCCGCGGAATATATTCAGAAAGCCGGGATTGTTCCTGCTCTGCCTCTCGCCAGATCGGCTCTTTCTGAGCTTACAGAATCTCTTGTTTTTATTGAGGGCGATGAGATGAAGAAAGCTCTGATCGCTTTTTACAACGCAATCGGCATAGCTCTTCCCGATGAGTCGATTTATTATGTTAAGTAAAATAAAAAAAATAATATTGCCATTAATGTTCTGGTTGATTGTGTGGCATATTGGATCTCGTATTGTTAACAACAATTTTATGCTTCCGGGTATTGAGAAAACTTTTGATGCGCTAATTGTTCTATTGAAACAAAAGTCTTTATACAAAGCTGTTTTTTTTAGTTTTTTTAGGGTTGTGACCGGGCTTGCTCTTGGATGTGTATTTGGCGTTTTACTTGCAATTTTATGTGATAGAATATCCTTTGTAAATGATATCTTCTCACCAATGATAACTATAGTACGCTCAACACCTGTAGCCTCTTTTATTGTTATCTTGTGGGTACTCATGAGCGGAGATAAACTGTCTATATTTATTGGGTTTATAATGGTTCTGCCAATAATCTGGCAAAGCACTATAGATGCCATTTTATCTGTAGATAAAAGCCTACTTGAAGTTGCAAAAATTTTTGAATTTTCAACCTTAAAGAAGATACGTTTACTTGTCTTCCCTACTGTCAAGAAATTTCTTTTTCCGGCTATTATTACATCATCAGGTCTCGCCTGGAAGGCTGAAATTGCGGCAGAGATAATTGCATACACAAAAAACTCTATCGGCCAAGGGATTAACGATGCAAAATACAATATGGACACCGCAACAGTATTTGCATGGACACTAATAATAATTTTCTTTAGTATTATTTTGGAGTCTGCTACGAGATTCATTCTTAGGAGGAGCAAAAATGGGTCTTGAGATTAAAAATTTAACTAAAACCTTTGGTGATAAAAAGATTTTTACAGATTTTTCTTTTTCTTTTCCGGATAAAGGTCTTTGCGTCATAACAGGTGTAAGCGGCATAGGTAAAACAACTCTGCTTCGCCTTATTGCTGGTCTTGACACAGAATTTGAAGGAAGTATCGTTGGCGGTGGTATTGGAAATGTTTCATTTGCTTTTCAAGAATATAGATTGTTTCCGCAGCTTTCTGCATTGGATAACATTGTTTTATCGAATTTCAAATCAAAAAATGAGGCAGAAATTGAATTAGCAACTAAAATGCTCCAAAGATTAGGTTTTTCCGAAAAAGATATGCAGTTATATCCTAATGAACTTTCCGGTGGTATGAAGCAACGAGTTTCGCTTGCTCGTGCATTTATCAAAAAGGCTCCTATTCTTTTACTTGATGAACCTACAAAGGAGCTTGATTACGAGAACGCAAAACTTGTAAAGGATATTATTCGAGATTTATCATGTGATCGTTTAATAATACTTGTTACGCACAATATCACGGATGCAGATGAATTAAATTCCGTCAAAATCGCCATAAACTAATAAGAAATTTATGCATTTTTGCAAGAGTCGTGAAAAAACCTTCATTTTTTAGCGACTCTTTTTATTTTTCTCCTTGCAAAATATTTGTTATTATGTTATAATAATTTTTGTATTTTATTAAATCGAGGTGTTTTATTATGGCTGCTGACATTTCCGAAAGAATTAGATCTATATATCACACACTCTCAAAGGGACAAAAAAAGATTGCTAACGCAGTTCTTAATGATTATGACAAGGTTGCATATCTTACTGCGTCCAGACTTGGCGAGATGGTGGGTGTTTCTGAATCAACTGTTGTTAGATTTGCAGACGAGCTTGGTTTCGAAGGATACTCTCAATTCCAGCTTGCTATCCAAGAACTTGTTCGTATTAAGCTCACACCCAATCAGCGTATCGAAGTTACTAAGGCTCGTATTGGCAGAGGTGACATTATCGATAATGTAATGAATTCCGATATAAATAAAATTCGATATACTCTCGAGCATCTTGACAGAAATTCCTTTAGTGCAGCTGTTGATGCCATTCTTTCGGCTAGAAATATTTATATTACTGGCGCTAGAAGCGCGGAACCTATCGCTAGACACCTCTCGTACAATCTCTCGCTTATTTTTGACAACGTTAAGCTCGTTGTACCTACATCCTCAGCAGAGGTTTTTGAACAGATTTATTCTATTAACGAAGATGACGTTATGATTGCATTTTCCTTCCCGAGATATTCTACAAAGATGATCAACGGTGTTAAATTTGCAAAGCGCAATAATGCTAAAATAGTTGTCTTCACCGATTCCGACGTTTCTCCCCTTGTCGAATATGCAGACTGTACTCTTATCGCGCAATCCGATATGGCATCGTTCATGGACTCTCTCGTTGCTCCTTTAAGTATTCTTAACGCAATTATTATTGAAATAACAACAAGACGCGAGAAAGAGATTACAGAAAGATTTGACGCACTTGAGCGTCTTTGGGACGAATACGAAATTTATGCTAAACGATAACATAAAAATAGCTGTAATTGGTGGTGGTGCTGCCGGAATGATGGCTGCTGGTACTGCTGCGATGTATGGCGCGGACGTTACTATTTTTGAGTCAACCGGTCGTCTTGGAAAGAAACTTGCTATTACTGGTAAGGGGAGATGCAATGTAACCAATAATTGCACACGCGATGAATTTTTGGAAAACGTTACAAAAAACCCCAGATTTCTTTATACAGCTTTAGCTACATTCTCACCTGAAGACACAATACAATTATTTGAATCACTTGGTGTGCCCTTAAAAACCGAGCGAGGTAGACGCGTATTTCCTGTGAGTGATAGAGCGATAGACGTTGTTAACGCTTTGAGAAATTATTCTTCCGGCGCAAAGATAATTTATGACAAGGTTAAAGGGCTTAAGCATCAAGAAAATGACTTTATTATTACAACAAGCAAAGCAAATTACACCTTTGATAAAGTCATTCTTGCTACCGGTGGCAAATCATATCCTTTAACAGGCTCTGATGGTTCCGGATACAAGTTAGCGATAAATCAAGGTCACACCATCACAGAACTTATTCCCTCGCTTATTCCTTTGGAAAGCTCTTCTTGTTACTGCAAGGAAATGCAGGGACTATCACTGAAAAATATAAAAATCGCTATAAAAAACGCGGCAGGAATAGTTGTTTACGAAGATTTTGGTGAAATGATGTTTGCTCATTTTGGAGTTACCGGTCCTGTTATTCTCTCTGCGTCTGCACATATTAGAAAATATGACATTTCTACTTTGACACTCTCGATTGATCTTAAACCTGCACTTGATGAGAAAACCCTTGATGCTCGATTACTTTCTGATTTTTCGAAGAAATCAAACAAAGACCTAATAAACGCTCTTAATGATCTTCTTCCCACGAAAATGATTGAACCCTTCATAAAATATTCTGGTGTGGATGGAAGAAAAAAGGTTAATTCAATTACAAAAGAGGAACGCAAAGCGCTTCTCAATGCTTTTAAAAAGTTAGAAATTCCGATAGACGGTTATCGCCCGATTGAAGAAGCGATTGTTACATCCGGAGGGGTTGAGGTTAAAGAAATTTCCCCTAAAACCATGGAATCGAAGCTTGTTTCCGGGCTTTATTTCTGCGGTGAAGTAATCGATGTTGATGCGTATACAGGTGGATATAATCTTCAGATTGCCTTTTCTACAGGATATTTGGCAGGAAAATCTGCGGCAGAAACCTATTAAAGTTAAAATCTCACATTTTTCAGGAGAAAAAATATGATAAGAATTGCAATAGACGGTCCTGGTGGCGCCGGTAAATCTAGTGTAGCCAGGGCTGTTTCAAAAGCGCTGGGTATTATTTACGTAGACACGGGCGCACTATATCGTAATATCGGTCTATACATGATGGAACAAGGCATTGATACCAAAGACCATGAGGCGGTTATTTCAAGGCTTAACGAACTTAATATCGAAATGAAGTTTGAAAACGGTAGACAGGTTATTCTTCTAAATGGCGTCGACCGTGGGGATGAAATAAGAACACCAAGTGCTTCAATGGCTGCGTCAAACGTAAGTGCCATTCCCGCTGTCCGTGATTTTCTATTGGATATTCAACGTAACACTGCAAAAAAGAATAGTGTCATCATGGATGGTCGTGACATCGGTACCGTAATTTTGCCCAATGCTGAAGTTAAGATTTTCCTTACGGCTTCTCCGAAAGCGAGGGCTGAAAGAAGATATAAAGAGCTTCTTGCAAAAGGTAAGGATGTAAAATACGAAGATGTTTATAATGAAATGGTTGAGCGTGACAAAAACGATTCAACCAGAAGCGTAGCACCTTGCGTCCCAGCAAAGGACGCGATTCTTCTTGATAACTCTAAATTGAATGAAACAGAAACTGTTGATGCCATTCTCAAGATTGTAAAGAGAAAGATCAAAGATACCACTCCTTTATATTCTTTCCTTAAAGCAATCGTGGGGCCAATTTATAGATTGATTTTCAATGTTAGAGTTAAAGGTAAAGAGAACGTTCCGAAAAGTGGAGGCGTTCTTCTCTGCCCGAATCATATTGCAGCGCTCGACGTAATATCAATAGGTGCTGTCTGCCCTCGTCAGATTACCTGTATTGCTAAAAAGGAACTGTTTTCTGTTCCTGTATTGGGTGGACTTGTTAAGGCTCTTGGAGCGGTTAAAATCGACCGTGGCGGCGCAGACGTTGGTGCAATTAAAACTTCTGTTGGATGCCTTGAAAACGGAAAAGTTGTCGTAATTTTCCCACAGGGACACAGATATCCCGCGGTCAATCCCGGAACAACCCCGCTTAGACATGGCGCAGGCCTTATAGCTTATCACGCAAAAAGCGACATAATTCCTGTATGCATTAATATCAAAAAGGGGAAATACGGTTTATTCCGTAGGACCGAGATAATTTTCGGTGAGCCTATGAAATATGACTCTCTTGGCTTCTTGAATGGCGGAAGAGATGAGTATGCGACTGTAACCGAGGCTGTGTTTGCACAAACTGTTAAATTAGGCGATTTCTCTTCTCTTCCTGATTTTGATCCTGAGGTCGAGCGTCTTCGTATGGAAAAGAAAAACAAGAAAAAGAATAAGAAAAAGAGGAGATAGTCTTGGAAATTATTCTTTCTAAAAACGCAGGGTTTTGTCCGGGTGTCAGGCGAGCCGATATAACTATTCGCGAATTAATAAAAAACAAAAGCGAAAATGATTTAATTTTTACTATCGGTGACTTAATTCACAATAAAGGATACGTAGAAGATTTAAAATCTCATGGAGTTTCTTCAATACAAATATCCGATGTAGAAAATATCGTAAAAAACAACCCCAACAATCGAATTACTCTTGTTATTCGAACTCACGGAGTAAGCAAGGAAATTGACGATTATTTACTTAGAATTCAAATGGAAAATCCTAATGTAAAAATCGTTGATATGACCTGCCCTTCTGTAAAAAAGATTCATAAAATTGCCGAAGAAAACACTAACGATAATACGTTCTTCATTCTCTTTGGCTCACATACACATCCGGAATCCATTGGTATCTTTAGTCATGCAAATGGACAAAAAGCAATAATAACATCACAAAAGGACCTTGAAAGCATTGATTTACAAGGCAAAACGCCCATTTTATGCGCCCAAACGACGCAAAATTTGTTGCAATTTATACAAATTAAAAATTTTTTAAAAAAACTATATACAAAAGCAAAATTTTTTGATACAATATGTAGTGTCACTGAAAATCGTCAGTATGAGGCAATTGAGATTGCCAAAAAGTCCGACGCTATGATTGTCATTGGTGGAAAGAACAGCTCTAATTCGCAAAAGCTCTATAGTCTTTGCAAGGAGGTCTGTCCTAAAACACTTTGGATCGAAACGGCGGCAGAATTATCAACTGATTTTCCTGACAGCGCTAAAAGCGCAGGAATAACCGCGGGTGCTTCCACGCCCGACGGTATAATATTGGAGGTTTTTAAAGCAATGGAAAACTTTAGTCAAATGTTGGAAGGCTCACTCAAAACTTTACATACAGGAGAAACAGTTACCGGTACCGTTTTCACAATCGGCCCTAACGAGATCAAGCTTGATCTCGGTGCGAAGTTCACCGGCGTGCTCACTAAAGAGCAGATTACTGATGATCCTGATGCCAAGCTTTCCGAAATGTTCAAGGTTGGAGACACAGTAGATGTCTTCGTAATCAGAGTTGAAGATGGTAAGGGCATCGCAACCGTATCTAAGAAGAGAGTTGATGCTGATAACAGCTGGACAGTTCTTAGAGATGCATTCGAGAACAAGGTTGACCTTGAAGGCAAGATCGTTTCCGCTATTAGAGGTGGCGTTCTTCTTTCCTATCTTGGTAATACCGTATTCATCCCTGCTTCCCAGACCGGTATCGCAAAGGGTGGAGATCTCTCCGTTCTTGTTGGTACTACACAGAAGGTTCGTCTTCTTGAGTTCGACGTGGACAAGAAGAAGGCTCTTGGTTCTATCAAGGTTATCGCTAACGAGGAAAAGAAGGCTAAGGAAGATGCTATCTGGGCTACTCTCGCAGTTGGTAACGAGTATGTTGGTGTTGTTAAAAATCTTGCTAACTACGGTGCATTCGTTGATATCGGTGGCGTTGACGGTATGGTTCACAACTCCGAGCTTTCCTGGAAGAGAATCAAGCATCCTTCTCAGGTAGTTTCTGTTGGACAGGAGCTTAAGGTTTATATCAAGGAGCTTGATGTTGAGAAGAAGAGAATTTCTCTCGGCTATAAGACTCAGGATATGGATTCCTGGTACAAGTTCACTCAGCAGTACAACGTTGGTGATATCGTTTCCGCTAAGATCGTTTCTATTATGCCTTTCGGTGCATTTGCTGAGGTATTTGAGGATGTTGACGGTCTTATCCACATCTCCAGAATATCTACCGAGAGAATCAATTCTCCCGCGGACGTTCTTAAGATTGGCGACGAAGTTAACGTAAAGATCGTTGAGATCGACAACGATAACAGAAAGCTTGGTCTTTCTATCAGAGCTATCATTGAGGCTGAGCAGAGAGCTGCAGCTGCAGAGGCACGCGCTGCTGAAAAGGCGCAGAGAGAGGCTGAGGAAGCTGAAAGAGCTGCTGAAGAGGCTGCTGAAGCTGCTAGACTTGAGCAGGAGAGAGCTGATATGGCTCCCTACATTGTAGGTTCTATCTAATTTATTAGATTGATAAAGGCGTCCCTTATGGGGCGCCTTTTTATATGAAAAGCCCACCGTGAAATCGGTGGGCTAATTTATTATTTACGTATAATTTCTTTGTATACTTCCTTAATACTATTAAAAATGAATGTAGGCGGAGTAGTGGCATTATTTACATCTTCCATGGTTCCCTCACCTGATAAAACAAAAATCGTATCAATTCCGGCATTATATCCGGATGCAATATCGGTATAAACTCTGTCGCCTATCATAATAGATTCTTCTTTGGAATATCCATATTTCTTTATAGCAAGAGTCAGCATTTCAGGACGCGGCTTACCAATGAAATGAGGTCTCTTACCTGTTGCGCGGAAAAGCATTTCTGCAACAGAACCGCAATCCGGAACGTATCCAAAAGATGTAGGACATACCCAGTCGGGGTTTGTGGCAATGTAGATAATATCGTTGCACAAAAGTTTGCAAGCATCCTCGAGCTTTTTAAAATTCAGCTCGTTATCATTGCCCATTACTATTCCGTCAATGTCTTCAGAGAGCTCGATTGTAACGTTAATTCCTGCAGTTCTAAGTTGATCGTAAAAAGATTTAGTTCCAAAGCAATAGAACTTTCTGCCCGGGTATTTCTCTTGAATATAAATAATTGTAGCATCTGTAGATGTTAAGAAGTCGTCCTCGTTTGCGTCAATACCAATAGATTTCAACTTTCTAACGTATGCATCTGTTGACTTTGAGGAGTTGTTAGTGACAAATAAATATCTACCGCCACTTCTTTTAACCTCTTCCAAAAAGTTGAGAGCACCTTCGAAAAGATCGTTATCAAGGTATATAGTTCCATCCATATCAAGGAGAAACAATTTCTTCTCATTAAGTTTCATAATAGCTCCGTTTAAGCAAAAAGACCAACTTATGTCAGTCTTTTTGTCCATATTTATTCTTCAGGATACCCGTTAGGGTTGTTTCTTTGCCATCTTGCGCTGTCAGTACACATTCTTGTTAGATCGTATCTTGCCTTCCAACCAAGTATTTCGTATGCCTTGGTGGGATCTGCATAGCATTCGGCAATATCACCGGGACGTCTTTCGGTTATTTTATACTCAATGGGCGATCCCCATATATCTCCAAAGGCCTTTACAATATCCAATACAGAATATCCTTTACCTGTACCTACATTAATATAGTCAATTCCTTGCAATTTCTCGGTGTATTTTAAAGCATCAAGGTGAGCGAGAGAAAGATCTACAACATGAATGTAGTCACGTACACCGGTGCCATCGTGAGTAGGATAATCATTTCCAAATACATTAAGATATGCACGCTTGCCGATAGCAACCTGAGTTACGTAAGGTAGAAGATTGTTAGGGATTCCCTTGGGATCCTCGCCAATCAGTCCGGACTCATGAGCTCCAATAGGATTAAAATATCGTAAAACGCATGCAGAGAAAACGGGATTAGCGTCACAAACATCCTTCAGTATGCGCTCTATCATTAGCTTGGTTTCACCATACGGGTTGGTAGTAGAAGTTGGGAAGTCTTCTCTAATAGGAACTGTTTTGGGCATACCGTAAACTGTAGCAGAGGAGCTGAATACAATTCTATTTACACCATTAGAGAGCATACAATCTATAAGGTTAAGTGTGCCTGTAATATTATTATGGTAGTAAAGAATTGGCTTTTCACATGATTCACCAACAGCTTTAAGACCTGCAAAGTGAATCACCGCATCAATTTCAGGATGTTTTTTAAACACATCGTTAAGAGACTCTTTATTAAGCAAGTCAACCTTATAGAACATGGGACGCTTACCTGTTATCTTTTCAATTCTATCAAGAACAAGAGCCTTACTGTTAGAAAGATTATCAACGATAATCACTTCCTGGCCTGCGGAGATGAGTTCAACGGTGGTATGAGATCCAATATAACCGGTTCCACCTGTCACAAGAATAGCCATATCAAAATCTACCTTTCAATCATTATTGTTGGTTAGCGATGGGCGACCCATAATAACACAGGTCGCCCATTACATATATTAGTCAGCGTAAACGCTAACCTGCTTCTTGCCACCGGTGATGTGCTCGAACTTAACAACACCGTCAACAAGTGCGAAGAGAGTATCGTCAGAACCGATACCTACGTTATTACCGGGATGAATCTTGGTTCCACGCTGTCTAACAATGATGTTACCTGCAAGAACAGACTGACCGTCTGCCTTCTTAACACCTAGACGCTTGGACTCAGAATCACGACCGTTCTTGGTAGAACCTACACCCTTCTTGTGGGCGAAGAACTGTAAACTAAGCTTTAACATTTCGTATTCCTCCATAATTATTCGTGGCCGATTAGCCGTACAAGTTGCGCTTAAATCTCGCGCTCAATCTCCTTAACGTCGAGATAGTCATAATACTCCTCAACAAGATCCATGAGCTGATAGAAATAAGCCTTAATAAGACCCTCAACAGCGAACTGTTTCTTTTCATCCTTCTCGTACTTAGGAAGGGCTGACTTTGCTATTAAACGGATGTCAGTAGTTTCCTCGTCAATGGTATAATCAACGTTGCAGTCATAGGTGACTTCAATTGCGTTGATAATAAGCATCGTCATACTAGACAGAGCCGAGCACAAAATGTCCTCGCCGGACTCACCATAACCGGTATGTCCCTGCTCTTCAAATCCGTAATAGAATCCATCGGTCTTATAAAATGTGATTGTAGTCATTTGACTTAAGCCTCGATCTTCTCGATCTGGATCTTAGTGTAATCCTGACGATGACCGATCTTCTTCTTTTCGTTTTTCTTTGCCTTGTATCTAATAACGTCAATCTTCTTAGACTTACCGTTCTTAAGTACGTTAGCAACTACGGTAGCGCCCTCAACATAGGGAGTACCAACAGAAAGAGTTTCGCCGTTAACACAGAGAACCTTATCAAAAGTAACCTTCTCGCCTTCTGCAAGACCAAGCTTCTCTACGAAGATAACGTCACCCTCAGCAACCTTGTACTGCTTTCCACCTGTTACGAAAATAGCGAACATGAAAAAGCACCTCACTTTCGTGTAAAATCGCTATCATAGGCGCTGGCAAAAAGCCAAACTTTTCAGCCTATCAATAAGCGTCGTATTATTATAACACCGAAATCTGTGTTTGTCAATAGTTTTTTATGTTTTTTTATATTTTATTATTAATAAGTAGAAAGTGCGGCATTACTGCCGCACTCCGATAATCAAAACAAATTACTCGCAGTCTTCTTCGCATTCATCGCAGTTGCCATCGCAAAGCTCGAATTCGTCGATTTTTTCGCCGCAGGCAGGACATACGAGATTCTCAAAATCAAGAGAACCGTCAAAGTAAACTATTTCTCCGCAAGCAGGACATTCGATCTCATAGAACTCTTCATCCTCACCGATGTAGTCCTCGTCATCATTGAGGTCGTCGTAATCATCATATTCGTCATAATCATCGCCGAAATAAACCTCTTCCTCAACCTCGCCGAGATCGTGGTCAAGTTCCTCAACGTACTCGTGAAGCTCCTTGTTGTCTGCTTCAAGCGCGTTAATCTTATCTGCCATATCAGCAAGAAGAACTAGCATTTCGGAGATTATCTTGCCTTCCTTGGTGTTCTTATCAATCTCATAACCATCAAAAAGACCCTTGAGATAAGCTGCATTTTCACTGATACCCATTTTATTTCTCCTTTTTTGCAAAATGCTCCCCGTAAGTTACGAGGAGCATTTGATTTTTTGTTAGTTAATTATGCTCTCTCGAGATACTCGCCTGTTCTTGTATCAACTCTGAGAATCTCACCCTCGTTGATGAAGATAGGAACTCTAATAACAACGCCGGTCTCAAGAGTTGCAGCCTTGGTAACGTTGGTAGCTGTATCGCCACGAACGCCGGGCTCGGTTTCAATAACTGCGAGTTCAACAAATGTAGGAGGCTCAACAGAGAATACCTTACCCTTGTAAGAAATGATCTTACACATCATCTCTTCCTTAACGAACTTGAAGTTATCGCCTACTGTATCATGAGATACAAGAGTCTCTTCCCATGTTTCAGTATCCATGAAGTGATAAAGGTCACCGTCATCATAAGAGTACTGCAAATCTCTTCTCTCAATGATAGCATTTTCAAACTTTGCTGTGGGGTTGAAGGACTGCTCACGAATAGTACCGGTCATAACATCCTTATACTTGGTTCTAACGAAAGCTGCGCCCTTACCAGGCTTAACGTGCTGGAACTCAATTACCTGATAAACCTTACCTTCCATCTCGAAGGTAACACCATTCTTAAAATCACCTGCTGTAATCATATTGTATCTTCCTTTTCTTGGCGAATTAAATATTTTTGATGCAGGGGCATTTCAGGTCCGCCACAACCGAAACATGCAACAAAGGCACAAATGCCCACAATTAACACAACTATTTTACACTAAAACAAACGATTTTGCAATAGTTTTTTTAATTTTTTTACAAAATTTCTATCAATTCTTTGCTGGAATGAGTGAAATTATGGATTCCATCCTTGGCAATTGCAACCATATCCTCTATTCTGCAACCATATTTGCCAAAAAGATAGATGCCGGGTTCAACAGTTAAAATTTCTCCGACATTAAGCTTTCTACCAAATCCGCGAGAATAAAGCCTAGGACTTTCATGAATGAAAAGTCCAACAGAATGACCGAGAGAGTGGCCAAAAGCTCCCTTGTACTCCGGAATAGCATCAATGATGTCGCGCGCGATCTTATCTGCCTCTCCACAATCAGCACCTTCGCAAAGATATGCAAGCGCTTCGGTCTGCGCCTTGAGAACTGTATTATAAAGCTTCTTTATATCTTTATCAGCCTTTCCAATGACAATAGTTCTTGTCATGTCAGCACAATATCCTTGATACTTAGCACCGAAGTCCATTGTAAGGAATCCGCTTTTAAGCTTAACGTTTCTCGGCGTTCCGTGAGGGAGCGCAGAAGCATCGCCCGAAACTGCTATAGTTTCAAATGCAAAGGAGTCTGCTCCGCCCTTTCTCATTGCATATTCCAGCTCAACCGCAACATCAAGCTCGGTCATATTCGGAGTAATCATCTTAAGAAGATGAGTCAGCGCAGCGTCGGTAATATCCTGGGCTTTCTGCATTTTCTCAATCTCGTCACCGGACTTAATTTGTCTAATAATCTCGATTGTATCACCGATGTTTACAAATTCGCAACGATATGTTTCACAATAATGCTTGTATGTGTCGTAGGAAACACTACCACCTTCAAATCCTATTGCCCTAATTTCTTCTTCGGCAATAATTTTACTAAGGAACTCTTTACGATTGTCCGGTGTTAGAACCTCAAAGGACTTATTAGCGCTATTAAGAGCCATTTCATAATATCTGAAGTCGGTTACAAGATATGCTTTATTATTTGTGATAAATAAAAAGCCATCTGTAAAAGCGAACTCTGACAAATAATGCTGATTAAGTTCGTCAAGAACTAAAACCGCATCGACTTCGAGCTCGGTCATTTTATTTCTTAATTTTGTAAGTCTCATTTTTTTATCTCCTGATAATATTTTTTCATCGCCAAAGCATCATCTGACTGTGTACCGGCAGATTCACAAATAATAGTAGGCGAAAGATTGTTTTTATAAATTGTTTCAATAAGCGGTTCGAAAGCGGGGCCATAAATGTTATCTTCAAATGTTAAGTGACGCTTTTCTCCGCTGCCTGTCCACTCAATTTTAGAGAAATGACAATGAAGATTACAAGCAATATCCGAGCCAAGCGCATGGTCGATCTTATCAAAAACGCGAAGATAATCGTCGGCAGAAACAAAGACACCACCCAAATTCCTTGCGTTCAAATGACCAAAATCAACCACAGGAACAAATGCAGAGTCTATTCTGCAAAGTTCAAGCACTTCGTCGAGAGTACCGAGCTGATTTACCTTGCCCATTGTTTCAAGACCAATTTTTATGCCGTATGTATCAACAGCCGATAGAGTCTTTACGAGTGTGTCGCCTGCTAGTCGCATCGCTTCGTCGCGACTAATCTTTGCAGCAGATCCGGAGTGCACAACTATTGTTCCGGCACCAAGTAGTTTTGCTGCATCAAGACTTTGTCTAATGTAGTTGATGCTATTTAACCTTTTTTCTTCAATAACACCCGAGAGAGATATAAAGTAAGGTGTATGGAAGGACATTTTTATATTATGATTCGTCGCTTCCTTGCCGATTTCCGCGAGAATTTTGGGTGATGCAGAAAGACCGTTACCCGCTTCGTATTCATAAGCATCAAGGCCTATTGACTTTACCCATGCAGGAGCATCAATAGTTGATTTCAAACCGGCAAGTCGAAAAGCTTCGCTATTACCGCCGGGCCCAAAAAATGCAGCCATTATCTTTTTCCTTTCCTTTTGAGTCTTTCAAATTTTCGAAGTATCGGCTTTTCAAGCAATCGCTTAAAACGCGTGAAGATATCTCGTTTATCGTTGATGGGCGGAACAAGAATCGCCTTAATTCCTGCGTTATGAGCAGCCCAAACATCAGTTAAAATCTGATCTCCCATAAATATTGTGTTTTGAGATGTCGTACCTATATCTTTCATAGCACGGAGCAAATTCTTTTTAAACGGCTTCCCTGCTTTTGAGTATGCTGGCATGCCAATTTGTTTATTGAACAGATCAATTCTTGATGCATCATTATTAGACACAATCGCTGTCTTTATTCCGGCTTTATGAAGATCGTTTAGCCACTTAATAACATGGTCGCTAGGAAGCGGATGTTCATAAGGCTCAAGCGTGTTATCAACATCAAGAAGAATCCCGGAAATTCCAATAGACAATAGGAACTCCGCTGTCGCCTCATCAAAGGTATTAAGTTTATATTCCGGTACAAAAGTAAATTTCACTTTATGCTCCTAAACAATATTTTTACAAGTACATTATAACACAAACATAGCACCAAGTCAATAAATATATGTTGTATTAAAAATTATTAAAAATCTTTCAAAAAAGTATTGACAAATTAACCTTTGTGTGGTAATATATAAAGGCTGAAAACAAATGCGAGTGTAGTTCAATGGTAGAATTCCAGCCTTCCAAGCTGGTCGCGTGGGTTCGATTCCCATCACTCGCTCCAAATGCGCCCTTAGCTCAGTGGATAGAGTGCCCGGCTACGAACCGGTAGGTCGAAGGTTCGAATCCTCCAGGGCGCGCCATAGAAAAAACACCCTACTTCGTTAGGGTGTTTTTTCTATCTATGTCGTGCCCTGTTCAGATCGAACCTTGTGAGTGAAACGAGCGAAGGTTCGCATATCCAACGCAGCCGTGAGGAGCTTGCTCATTTAAGGCAAGTGAGGATATCTTCGCACAGCGAATACCCTCCAGGGTGCCTACTTCGTTAGGGTGTTTTTTCTATCTATGTCGTGCCCTGTTCGGATCGAACCTTATGAGTGAAACGAGCGAAGGTTCGCATATCCAACGCAGCCGTTAGGAGCTTGCTCATCTAAGGCAAGTAAAGAATACACTCCATGGTGCCATTTTCTCACTCTTATTAATTTAAAGCGGACATCCCACATTTAGGATGCCCGCTTTTTTTCTTTATTTAACTACAATATTAATAATCTTGCCGGGAACAACGATTTCCTTGATAATAGTTTTTCCTTCAATCGCCTGTGCAATCTTTGCGTCAGCTTTAACGATTGCAAGAATTTCGTCCTTTCCTGCGTCTTTCGCAATAGCAATAACGTTACGCACTTTGCCATTAACCTGAATAGGCATTTCGATAATGTCATCGATACACTTTGCTTCGTCATATTTCGGCCAGGATTCGTATGCGATGGATTCGTTGTGACCAAATATTTGCCAGATTTCCTCGCCAACGTGAGGAGTGATACATGAAAGCATCTTTATGAAGCCCTCTGCAAATTCTCTAGGACAGCTACCATTCTTATAAACCTCGTTTACAAATACCATCATCTGTGCGATTGCAGTATTGAAGCCAAGAGTTTCAAAGTCGAATGTAACCTTCTTTACGGTCTGATGATAGAGTTTAGTCAGCTTTCCATCATCAATTTCTGTAATATTCGAAGGCTCGGTAAAGAAGTTCCAAACACGGTTAATGAACTTTCTTGCACCTACAACGGCGGTAGAACTCCAGGGTTTGGAAACCTCAAGAGGACCCATAAACATTTCGTAAAGACGAAGCGTGTCCGCACCATAGTCACGAACAATATCGCTGGGGTTTACAACAAACTCAGGGAAACGCTTACCCATCTTGATGCCGTTTTCTCCAAGAATCATACCCTGGTGAACAAGCTTCTTAAAGGGCTCCTTAACAGGAGAAACGCCTATATCGTGAAGGAAGCGAGTCCAAATTCTGGAGTACATAAGATGACCTACTGCGTGCTCAGGACCGCCCACATAAAGGTCAACGGGAAGCCAATGCTCAAGAAGTTTAGGATCGCAAAGAGCCTTGTCGTTGTTAGGATCAATGTATCGCATAAAGTACCAAGAGGAGCCGGCTGATCCGGGCATTGTAGAGGTTTCGCGGATACCCTTAATACCATTGTTATCATATTGCTTCCACTCTGTGGCATTTTCAAGAGGTGCCTTGCCGTTTTTGCCCTTATAATCCTCAAGTTCAGGAAGAACAAGAGGAAGCTCCTCGTCAGGAAGAAATACAGTTTCTCCGTCCTCGGTATAAACGCAAGGAACAGGCTCGCCCCAATAACGCTGACGAGCAAATATCCACTCACGGAAGTGGTAGTTGACCTTTCTTCTTGCTACACCGGCATTTTCAAGCTTTACTGTAATCGCTTCTTTCGCCTCTTCAACTGTAAGGCCAGAAAATTCCTCGGAATTAATGAGCTTACATCCCTTTCCAAGATAATCCTGCTTTTCAAACGCAGACTCTGAAACATCGCGACCGTCGATAACTTGAATCATAGAAATACTATGTGAGATGGCGTACTCAAAGTCACGTTGATCGTGGCTGGGAACCGCCATAACCGCGCCGGTTCCATAGTTAGCAAGTACGAAATCACCGATGAATACGGGAACTTCCTTGCCGTTTACAGGATTAATTGCATAAACGCCCTTGAGAGGACAGCCTGTCTTGGTCTTGTTCAACTCGGTTCTGTCCATATCGCTTTTCTTAAGCGTTTCGGCTATATACGCATTTACCTCGTCCTTGTTCTCTACTCTATCCATAAGTGACTGAGTAATCTTTCCATCAGGAGCAAGAACCATAAAGGTAATACCATAAATTGTTTCAATGCAGGTTGTGTATATGGAGAAAGCACCGCCGCCAACAAGCTTGAAGTCAACCTCAACACCGGTAGACTTGCCAATCCAGTTGCGCTGGATTTCCTTTGTAGACTCAGGCCAATCAATCTCGTTAAGGCCTTCCAAGAGCTTTTCAGCAAAGGCAGGCTGGTCGATAACCCATTGCATCATCATTCGCTTTTCTACAGGATAACCACCACGTTCAGACTTGCCGTCAATAACCTCGTCATTAGAAAGAACGGTACCAAGAGCCTCGCACCAGTTAACGGGCATCTCAATTCGCTTTGCATAACCGGCCTCGTAGAGCTTCTTGAAAATCCACTGAGTCCACTTGTAGAAGGAAGGATCGGATGTAGCAATTACTTTTGACCAGTCATAGTCAAAACCAAGTTCCTTAAGCTGTCCGGAGAATGTTTTGATATTTTCTTGGGTGAAGCCGTTGGGGTGATTACCGGTGCTTACGGCATACTGCTCGGCGGGAAGACCGAAAGAGTCATATCCCATCGGATGAAGAACGTTGTAGCCCTGCATACGCTTCATACGGGACATAATGTCGGTTGCAGTATATCCTTCGGGGTGGCCGGCGTGAAGACCTACACCAGAGGGGTATGGAAACATATCAAGAACGTAATACTTGGGCTTCGAAAAATCCCACACGTCGGTATTGAAGGTTCCGTTTTCCTCCCAATATCTTTGCCATTTGATTTCAATATTTGAGTGTTCGTAATTCATTATCTATGTCCTCAATTCTTACTTATATCGAATTTAGCATCTACCTCAGCCACAAGATCGGATATATCAATCTGTCCATCCTCGGGAAAATGTCTGTCGAGATTGTAAAACTCACGAGCAGATTTATCGAATACGTTAACAATAACATCTCCAAAATCGACGAGAATCCAACTATTGCCTCTCTTACCCTCGGTACGAATAGCCGATTTGCCCCTTTCACCAAGCATACCGTCTATATCATCCGCAAGCGAGGAAACCTGTGTTAAAGAACGACCTGTAACGTTAATGTAAAAATCAGTCACACTGCTCTTTTCTCTAACATCAAATAGCTTAACGTCAATCGCTTTCTTTTCTAGTAAAATTTTAACTGCCTCACGTGCAAGTGTTACGGAGTCACAGCCAAGTAAATCTTTTTTAATTTCCATCTTAAGCCTTTCTATTTTATTGATCATCTCATCGCGAGTTAATCTAGTTCTTTCGTGATAAACAATACCGCGTGAGACAAATTCATTTATGTTATTATTAAGTGACGAGAGAGTAGCTTCGTGCAAAGCACAAACTTTTTGCTTGAAATTAGTTGCTTTTCTTATATCGATGAAAAACTTCTCGCGAACATTGATACAATTTTGATAAATTCTTCCCTCTTCGATATAATCAGCAAGAAGAATTATTTCATCAAAAAGAGACATCTCCGGTGAGCCTACCGTGTGGTTGTAAACGGCACTTAAAACATCGCGGTCAGCATAGTCGGAAAACTCTTCCATAATAACAGCGGCAGCCGTCAAGGAATGCCAGAGTGCAGGCGATGAATTTTCGAGATCGGAAAAGACAATGTTATGTCTTTTTGCTATCAAAAAATGTTCTGCCTCGGAATATTCTTTTGAAATGTCATGCAACAATGCGGCGACACGAATTTTATCAACCATATTGGGAAGACAAAATTCTGCTATTTGTACCGCCATCTCTTCAACTCCGACAGTATGAATGAATCTTTTTTCACTCAATCGTTTCTTTACCTCGAAGCGAAGATCGTTGATTTGAGTTTCGCTAAATTTCATTATTAAATCTCGATACGCTTTTTCTTGGTAGATTCCTTGTAAAGAACGAATCTCGATCCTACACAGGATATAACCTCGCATTCAATCACCTCTGCGATGATTGCTGCAGCCTCCTTGGCAGTATATCCGCTATTATCAAGAACTCTCGCCTTAATAAGCTCTCTAGCTTCAAGCGCATTATAAATCTGGTTGCATATCTCCTCCGTAATTCCGCCCTTACCTATCTGGAAGATGGTATCAAGATTTTGAGAAAGAGATCGAAGATATGCTCTTTGTTTGCTAGTAATCATTACTTAATTCCTTTAATTTTCTTCAAAAAGTGCACCTGCAAATTCCTTAGAATCGAAGGGCTTCATATCATCAATCTGCTCTCCGACGCCAATGAATTTTACGGGAATTCCAAGTTCCTTCTTTATAGAGATGATAATACCACCTTTTGCAGTACCATCAAGCTTGGTGAGTACAAGACCTGTGATTTTAGAAGCCTCTTTGAATTCTTTTGCTTGATACACGGCATTTTGTCCGGTTGTAGCATCCAGAACAAGAAGGGTTTCTTTTGCAGCGTTTGGCAACTCACGACCAATAACTCGATCAATCTTCGCAAGTTCATCCATAAGATTTTTCTTGTTATGAAGTCTGCCGGCAGTATCAACGATAAGAACGTCAGCGCCACGGCTTTTCACAGCACTAATAGCGTCATAAACTACAGAGGCCGGGTCTGCACCTGCAGCTTGCTTGATAATTTCAACGCCTGCACGATCGCACCAAACATTCAGCTGCTCAGCCGCAGCCGCACGGAAGGTATCTGCAGCAGCCACGACTACCTTTTTGTCCTGTCTTTTAAGTTCTGCCGAGATTTTTCCTATGGAAGTTGTTTTTCCAACGCCATTTACGCCGATCACAAGGATAACCGAAGGCTTGGTGGAAAGATTAAGGGGCTCGTGTTCTCCAATCATTCTTCTAAGTATTTCGAAAAGCTCCTTCTTAACTTCCTCGGGATCCTTGATGCGATTTTCCTTTACAGTATCGCGAAGTTCGTCGAGAATTTCCTCTGTAGTATTAACTCCTATGTCTGCAGAAATGAGAAGCTCTTCGAGCTCATCAAAGAGATCCTCATCAACCTTTACGAATTTTTTAAATAGCGCATCAACCTTTCCTACGATTGCGCTTTTGGTCTTAAAAAGACCCTGTTTCAGTTTGTCAAAGAACCCCATCTAAAAGCTCCTTTTGTTTTCCTTCGATTTCATTGACGTTAAGCTCTATCGCCTGAGAAATACCTCTCTGAGGCATAGTAATACCATAGAGTCTATCGCCGATTTCCATAGTTCCACGACGGTGTGTAATAAGAATAAACTGCGTGCCGTCGTCAAATTTCTTAATATAATCACCGAAT
Source organism: Eubacteriales bacterium (assembly GCA_045654725.1). Taxonomy (GTDB): domain Bacteria; phylum Bacillota; class Clostridia; order Oscillospirales; family CAG-272; genus UBA1740. Next base: position 112,667 of record JAZONX010000030.1, on the reverse strand, counting down.
CTGTAAACGTTAACTTCATCGAGTGCAGCCTCGATCTCGTCAAGAATACAGAACGGAGTAGGATTAACCTTCAAAATTGCAAAGAGCAATGCAATTGCTACAAACGACTGCTCACCACCCGAAAGAAGTGATAGATTTTTTATGATCTTTCCGGGAGGCGCCGCCTTAATCTCAATGCCTGATGTTAGAACATCCTCGGGATCTGTAAGAGAAAGTTCTGCATTACCGCCACCGAAGAGTTCCTTGAAGGTAATTCCAAAGTTTTTATTAATAGCTTCAAAGGCTGAAATGAAGCTCTGCCTCATCTCAACTTCAAGTCTACTAATAATATCAAGCAGTTCGTTATGAGAAGACGTAAGATCGTTGAACTGTGTGCTGAGTGCATCGTATCTTGCCTTAACCTCTGCAAACTCCTCTATCGCGCCAGGATTGTATCCACCGAGAGCACGGAGTCTAGATCTGCAAGAGGATTGTACAGCAGCAATCTCATCGCGATTTTCGGCTGTAACAGCAGGATAATTAAAGCCTACCGCTTGTTCATAGGTAATTTCATAGTCATCCCAAAGCTGAGAACCGAGCTTGTCCTGCTTCTCGGTAAGAGTAGTAAGTCGGTTTTCGTTTCTTACGAATGATTCGTAAGTAACCTGTCGACTTGCGTTCTTTTCTTTAAGTCTTATGCGAATATTATTTATTTCGCGTTCAAACTCATCGTTACCGCTTTCAACCTCAAGGCGCTTCTGCCTAAGTTTTTCTTCCTCTTCTTCAAGTTTCCTGCATTCTTCAGCGTTTTCGTTTCTTAGATAATCTATGCCGTCACGCTTCGAATTAAGCTCGGCAATACGCGAAACCTGTACATCTGTTTCGCTATTAAGCTCAGAGATTCTGGCTTCAAGAGAGGCAATCATCTCCTCGGTATTATTGATATTTCCCATCTTTTCAGCGGCAGAAACGCTAAGTTCAGCTGCCTTCTGATGACATTCATCACGTTTCTCGTCAAGAATGCCCATTTCTTCGCCTCTCTTGGCTCTGAAATTCTTAAGAGCCGCAATTCTTTCAAGATTTGCGTTGTAGTCTGCCTCAATACCAACAAGTTCTCTGCCCTCTTCGGATCTTTGACCTATAATACTATTATAATCCGAGTTAAGCTTCTCGATAATATCGTTATTGGCATTAAATTTTGCATTTGCATTATCAAGAGCTGCGAATTGAGAACGGGAAAGTGTTAAAAGGAGTTCCTTTTCCTGCTCTGCATCTCTTCCCTTGTCCCTAGCATCTGCTATTCTTGATTCAATATCCCAGATGGTTTTAGTTGTTTCGCTTATATTTTTATCAAGCTTGGCGGCGTCTTTTTTGAGCTCGGTAATAGTGTTAAGTCTAGACAGAATACCACTGTCACGTTTTGCGCTACCGCCGGTAAAGGCTCCGCCGGCGTTAATAACTTGACCATCAAGGGTAACAATTTTAACCTTATATTTTAGCTTTTTTGCTGCCTCAGAAGCGTTATCGATATTATCAAAAACAACGGTTCTTATAAGCAAAAGCTGAACAATCGAACGATATGTATCTTCAGATTTTACAAGAGTATCTGCTCTACCAACGTATCCTTTCATAGAAGCAGATCTTCTGATTTCATCGGTCTCAGCAGGAGGATTGATAGCTGTGATAGGATAGAAGGTCGCTCTGCCCGCCTGAGCCTTTTTCAGCGTGTTAATAGCGAGCTTGGCTGTTTCCTCGTTATCAACAACGATATTCTGAAGACTACCACCGAGAGAGGTTTCTATTGCAGTTATATACTTGCTATCAATATTGATTAGCGAGGAGAGAGGTCCGTGAACTTTACTTGCGCCGGACATCCGTCCACTCTGGAATTCCTTCATTACAAACTTGACGCTCTCTGCATATCCTTCAAAATGATCGTTCATTCGCTGAAGCATATCTGCCTTTTGAAGCATAGTATCACGATTAAGCTTAAGTTCATTAAGCTCCTCAACCATTGTAGAACGTTCTACATTAAGGTTTTCAAGAAGTTCATTACTCTCGGTAATTATAGCTTCTTTTTCTGCGATCTTTGCCTTAAATCCGGAAGCGGCTTTTTCACATCTTTCGGCTTCTTCCTTTAATACGACAGCCTCCGCCTCGTATTTTGCGATCTCTTTCTTAATATCTCCGGACTTTGTATCACCGCTTTCCTGAGAATTCTTAAGAACGTTAATTCTAATATTAAGTCTAGCAGCATTCTGTTCTTCAACTGTAAGCTCATCGAGAGCTTCATCAAGGGAACGTCTTGCTTCTTCGATCTGTCCAAGCAGATTCTGCTCTTCGGCAAGGAGCTCAAGGCGTGCATCCATAATAGTCTTGTATTCGACCTCAAAGGTGGATTTCTTATCAAGATACTCCTGAATATTTCCTTCAATATTCTTTCTGCTCGAATCTATCTCCGCAATTCTGTAATTGCAACCTGCAATAAGCTCAGCAGAATGAGTGAATTCAGACTCGGCTACTCTAAGAGCGTTGTCCAACTGATGGATCCTATCTGTTGTCTGACGAATCTGCTCGAGAAGTTGCTCGGATAGAATTTTATTGCTCTGAGCCTTTTCATAGAGGTTTTCGTTTTGCATTTCAAGATCCGAAATGACCTGATCGACAATCTCGAGCTCTCTTTTTGAGAGTCTTACGGCTTTATCAGCCTCGGCGATATCCTCTCGAATCTTTTTAGTATCAAACAACCACAGAGATACGTCTGCTCTCTTTTTTTCCTCATAAAGAGCAAGACCTTTTTTGGCTTTTTCCGCTTCCTTTTCGAGAGGTCCAACACGGCCTTCAAGCTCCAAAAGGATATCCCTTACACGATCAAGGTTGTCCTGTGTTTGCTTAAGCTTACGCTCGGATTCTTCTTTTCTATGACGGTATTTGGAAATACCTGCTGCTTCCTCAAAAATATTGCGTCGTTCGTCGCTCTTCTTTGATATAATTTCAGCAATCTTACCCTGACCAATAATAGAATAACCCTCACGGCCAACACCGGTATTCATAAAGAGCTCATAAATATCGCGCAAACGTCTGGGCTGACGGTTGATAAGATATTCACTCTCTCCGGTACGATAGTATCGTCTTGTTACTACGACCTCATCGAATTCAGAATCGAGACGGTGATCCTTATCGGTATTATCAAATGTTACAGAAACCTCTGCAAATCCCATGGGACGACGATCGTCTGTACCACCGAAAATGACGTCCTCCATTCTTGTACCACGTATATTACGGCTGGAAAGCTCGCCCAATACCCAACGCATAGCATCCGAAATGTTGGACTTGCCGCTTCCGTTGGGGCCTACGATTACAGTAGCACCTCTCTCAAACGAAAGAACTGTTCTATTTGGAAATGATTTAAAGCCGTGAAGCTCCAGTGATTTTAAATACATTTGTTTTCTCCATAATTATTTTGAAAAGCAATCTCATATTCAATAAGACTGTCTGTTTCGGCAAAGCTTATGAATTTATATTTCTCGGCTAGCCTTTTTTTATTTTTTCCGCCCTGCCCAATTGCTTTAGATAGCGAGCCTCGGGATATGAAGACGGTGATATTATCATTCGAGGATATTTTTCTATCTTCGAGCAAATCAACTATTTTATTGTAATAGAACTCGCCGATAACGAGCTCACCAAGTGCAGGATGATTAGGACCTGCATAATATTTATCGTTCGAAAGATTTTCGCTTGACTGAAGTCCTATTCGAATGACATCAATTCCCGCATTAACGAACATCTCAAACACTCTGCTTGATCTTTCGATCGCATCATCAAGGATCAGAGGAGTATAATTACCGCTTACTGCAGAGTTATAAAGAGGAGTGTCGCGAAAAACAACGGTAGGATAAATTCTCGCAGCGGATGCACCCGATTTAATAATGAAATCCGCTGTTTCTATTTCGCTTTCAATCGTCGAACCGGGTAATCCTACCATCATTTGTCCAACCAGATTAAAGCCACGCTCTGTAATCATTCTACAAGCGCGTATTTCGTCCGAAAAAGCGTGTCCTCGTTTTGTCAAAGCAAGAACCTTGTCCGACACGCTTTGAAGTCCTAGCTCGATTGTTTTTACACCGTATTTCGAAAGAATATCAAGTATTTTGTCGTCGATATAATCGGGACGGGTTGAGCATCTCAAAGAAGAAACTCTACCTGATAAAATATACGAATGTGCGATCTTCAGCAAATCAACCATTAACTGCCTGTCGATGCCTGTGAAGGATCCGCCAAAAAAAGCTATTTCAACCTCATCGTTTGGAGAAATGGTATCCAAAGCCTTTTCAATGATTGATCCAACTTCATCGAGGTCGAATTTTGCCACACCTGATATGCTTTTTTGATTACAGAAAACGCATTGATTTGGACATCCAAGATGCGGAATAAATATTGGAATATTTACGTGCCTCATAGAGTTACACCAAAAAGGTCAAGAGCCATTTTTGCCGCCTGCATTTCAGCTTTTTTCTTTGTTTTTCCCTTGCCAACTCCTACCTCGTTATTATTAACATAGGCAGCAACGGTAAAGCTTTTATCATGCTGGGGACCTTCCTCAAGCAGAACTTTGTATTCCAAAACCGCAGAGCCATCCTGCTCAATAAGCTGCTGAAGCATTGTTTTAAAATCTGTCTTCTGCTGCGAGGCTTTGATAATTTCGCTCTCGAAAAGGCCCAACACTACGGCTTTATATTCTTTGCTTCCCCTTGCACTTGAATCAAGGTAAACAGCCGCAATAAGTGCCTCCATAGCATCGGCAAGAATTTTTGGTCTGCTTCTACAATCTGAATGTTCCTCGCCATTTCCAAGATTGAGGTAGCTTCCCAAATCAATGGATCTAGCGATTCTTGCAAGAGTTTTCTCACAAACAAGCTGCTGACGCATCTTTGTAAGAGCCCCCTCACGATACTTTAAAAAGCTGTCGTACAAATGCTCGGAAATAACAAGCTGAAGGACCGAGTCCCCGAGAAATTCAAGGCGCTCGTAAGACGTTGCTTTAATTCCCTTTGTACGCATCTCGTTTGTATACGAGGAGTGTGTTAGCGCTGCATCAAGAAATGAAACGTCAAAAAAGCTATAAGAGATCTTTTCCTGAAGCTCTAAAACATCCCTTCCGATTGCCATAACTAACACTCCTAAACTTAATTAAAAATCTTAAAATTCTTTATGATTTCAAGCGATCTTTGGGCATAAGCTTCATTTCTCGCTTTCTTACCGCCCTTGATCTTTTTATCAAAGGGAGCAATAATTCCAAAGTTGGCATTCATGGGCTGGAAGGATGAAGATATTCCTCCTTCGCTTACATAATGTGCCAACGCGCCAATTTCGGTTTCCTTGGGGAATATTATTTCTTCCTTGCTAAGCGCCATCATTGCTGCATTAACGCCGGCTACAAATCCCGAGGAAGCCGACTCAACATATCCTTCAACGCCCGTCATCTGACCGGCAAAGAATAATCTGTTTTCTTTATTCACCGAATAGTTCGGATTTAAAAATCCCGGAGAATTCAGATAGGTGTTTCTGTGCATCACTCCGTATCTGAAGAAATCTGCGTTTTCGAGTCCAGGGATTAAGCCAAATACACGCTTTTGCTCACCAAACGTAAGGTGTGTCTGGAAACCGACAATATTGTACATTGTTCCTTCCTTATTTTCTCGTCTTAGCTGAACGGTTGCAAAAGCATCCTCTCCGGTTCTTGGATCAGGAAGGCCAACCGGTTTCATCGGACCAAACCTCAAGGTATCATACCCGCGTGTTGCCATTACCTCGACAGGCATACATCCCTCGAATACCGTCAAATCCTCCTGAAGCTCCTTATCAAAGGCCTTCAGCGGTGCGGCCTTTGCGTTGATAAGCTCATTGTAAAATACATCATATTGCTCTTTTGTCATAGGACAATTGAGGTAATCCTGGGGATTACCCTTGCCCCATCTTGAAGCAAAGAAGGCAACATCGGTGTTTACAGTAGAAAAATCAACTATAGGAGCCGCTGCATCGAAGAAATGAAGCTCTCCTCCTCCTGTATATTTAGAAATACTTTCTGCCAAAGGCTCTGATGTCAAAGGACCACTTGCGATTACACAGATGCAATCTTCGGGTATCTCGGTAATCTCCTCCTCGATAACCGTAATCAGTGGATGATTTTTTATTCTATTCGTAACGTATTCGCTGAAGAGTTCGCGATTAACCGCAAGCGCTGATCCTGCTGGCACCTCAGTTGCGTAAGCCGCTTCCATAATAAGCGATCCAAGCGAGGAAAGCTCCGCTTTTAATAGACCAACAGCGTTATTTACGTCATTAGAACGCAGGGAATTTGAGCAAACAAGCTCGGCAAAGCCATCACTGTGGTGGGCAGGAGAATGCTTATGGGGTTTCATCTCGTAAAGCTCAACCGAAACACCGAGTCTTGCCGCAGCATAAGCAGCCTCGCATCCCGCCAGTCCTGCGCCGATAACCTTAATTTTCTTAATGCTGTCCATTATTCGATTACCGTCATTTCCTCGTCGCGCTTATAACTGCATTTCTTTTCCTTACAGATTACACTTTTACGGCTCTTACGGTAATAAAGCATTGCGCCGCAATCGGGACAATTCTCTGCGAGAGGCATATCCCAACTGGAGAAATCACATTCAGGATATTTTTCACAACTATAGAAGAGCATTCTTCCCTTTCCGTGTCTTGCAAGAATCTTCGATGAACAGATGGGACAAGATGCGCCTATTTCGGTGACCTTCTGCTTTGTGAATGTACACTCGGGATAATTCTGACAAGCATAGAAGCTTCCGTATCTTCCGTTGCGCACAACCATCTCTCCACCACATACCTCGCATTTAAATCCTGCAAGAGTCACACGGGGCGCTTCGGGTTCTGCAACGTTACCATTCTTGTCAATAGCTTTTGTGCATTTACAAGTTGGATATTTAGGGCAAGCAAGGAATCTGCCAAATTTTCCATTTTTGAAGATCATTTTGGAGCCACACTTGTCGCACAAAACGTCACTCTCCTCGACGGAAACGTTCAATTCAACCTTATTGTTAGTTGAAGAAACGGCTTTCAGCTCCTCAGCAAATTTATTATAAAAGTCAGAAATTACACCTATTATGGTGTTTTCTTTGTTTTCGATAGAGTCAAGCTTATCCTCCATTGACGCGGTAAATTCATAGTCAATAATCTCTGGGAAATGCTTTCTCATAAAGTTTGTTGTTACTTCACCAAGAGGAGTAGCTACAAGCGTTTTTCCATCTCTCTTTACATACTCGCGCGAAATGATGATAGAGATGATCGGTGCATAAGTAGAGGGTCTACCAATACCGTTTTCTTCTAGGAACTTAATAAGCGAAGCTTCGGTATATCTCGCAGGAGGCTCGGTAAAATGCTGCTCTGACTCAATCCTAGTTACGGTAAGAGTTTCGTTTTTCTTAATATTCGGCAAACTTGTAAGATTAAGTCCATCTGTATCGTTATCCTGTTCATCATCGGCTACATAGTCGTAAATGGTAAGATAACCCTTGGACTTAATTACGTATCCACCGGTCTTGAATAAATAACCGCTATTTTCAATTTCAACAGAAACAGTATCAAGAACAGCGGACTCCATTTGGCTCGCAATAAAACGCTCCCAAATAAGCTTATAGAGTCTGTATTGCTCGCTTGTGAGCATCTTTCTTATTGATTTGGGAGTAATATATACGTTTGAAGGACGAATAGCTTCATGAGCATCCTGCGCAGCGGCATTGGTTTTGAAGTTTCTGTGAGTTTTAGGGAGGAACTCTTCACCGTACTTCTCCTTGATGAAGGAGGCGCAAGCCTGCTGTGCTACAAGTGATACTCGTGTAGAGTCGGTACGCATATAGGTAATCAAACCTTGTACGCCACCATACTGTGCGCCGAGATTAAGACCATCGTAAAGCTCCTGTGCAACCTTCATTATCCTCTGCGACTGGTAGCCAAGTTGTCTGGAGGCTTCCTGCTGAAGAGTGGAAGTTGTAAAAGGAGGCGCAGGCTGCTTATACTTTACAGTATGTTTAACTTCTTTAACCTTAAATTCTCCGGATTTGATTTTGCTATTAACGGCATCCGCCTCACTTTCATTTGAAAGCTTTATTTTACCACTCTTGTCACCATAGAATTTCGCCTCAATATTCTCACCGTCGTGAGTTGTAAGAGTTGTTTCAATCGTCCAATATTCCTGAGGAACAAAGGCGCGGATTTCTTCCTCACGCTCGGTAATAATTCTTGCAGCAACAGACTGTACTCTTCCGCCAGAAAGACCACTTTTAACATTCTTCCAAAGTACCTCAGAAAGCTTAAATCCCACAAGACGGTCAAGAATTCTTCTCGCCTGCTGTGAATTTACAAGGTCCTCGTTGATTTTACGAGGATTTTTTATTGCTTCTTTAACGGCGTTTTGTGTAATTTCATTAAATGTAACACGACAGGCTTTGTCTGACGGAATTCCTAGCTGATTCGCAATATGCCAAGAAATAGCCTCACCCTCACGGTCAGGGTCTGTTGCAAGAAATATTTTATTTGCATTCTTCGCTTCTTTCTTGAGTTCCTTAATTACGTCGCCCTTACCTCTGATATTTATATAGTGAGGCTCAAAGTTGTTTTCAACGTCAATACCAAGTGTGCTCTTGGGCAAATCTCTGATATGACCCTTTGATGCTATCACCTTATAGTTAGAGCCGAGATAGCCCTTTATTGTATTCGCCTTAGCTGGTGATTCAACTATAACTAAATTTGCCATTTATGTCTAAGCAGATAAACTGCAACCTTTCTACTTAAATTTTCGCGCAACCATCTCACCGGGTAGCATGGTTATAAATCCTCCAACCTCTAGCTTTAAAAGACATTTCATAACCTCTCGGAGTCCCATAGAATCACTAACCAAGGACTCGATACTGCATGAGGAGGTCATGGGGATTTTTTTATACACAGATAGAGCTGATTTGTCAAAGCTTTCGGGAGGCTTGACACAACTTTCTTCGTCATACTGCTGAGCACTATCCGAGTTGTTGAATTTTGTGTTTTTTTGTCCGTAAGACCTAGGAGCAACAAATATATCATCACTAGGACAAACCGCGGATACACAATATGCTCTCAATGACTCCATCATATCAACAGGAAGTCTTTCCTTAAGGTTAAATGGATTGATTTGCGCTGGGTGAGTCTTTGAAAAATTATTTATAATGTCATCGGCGCAGGTACAGATTTTTGCGCCGTTTTTAATCAACAGACCACAAAGTTGACCATTTCTCTCACCGATGTTTGCCGGGAGAGCATAAACGACCTTTCCCTGCTCCATTGCATAACGTGCTGTGATCAATGCTCCCGACTTTTCAGGCCCCTCAAAAACGACAGTTGCAGCAGAAAGTCCGCTGATAATTCTATTTCTTGATGGAAAAGAAAACTTAGTGGGCTTACTGCCCGGAGCATACTCGGTGAGTACACATCCGGATTTTACTATTTCTCTCGCAAGAGTTAGATGTTGCGGAGGATAGCAAACGTCAATTCCGCTACCAAGTACCGCTACGGTTTTACCACCCGCGGCAAGAGCTCCTGCAAGCGCAACGCCGTCAATGCCTATTGCCATGCCTGATACAATCGTTGCACCTGCCGTAGCAAGATCGTAGCTTATATTAAAAGTATGCTTTCTTCCATACTCCGAAAGAGATCTCGTTCCAACCGCGCCTATACACAAGGCATTGTTAAAATCGGGCAAAACACCTCTGTAATAAAGAAGAACGGGCGGATTGCTTATTTCGCGTAATGATTTCGGGAATTTCTCGTCGTCAAAGGTAATAATACCTACATTATGCTTCTTGCAGAAACTGTAGATCTCTTTAGGGCGATCCAAATTCTTGTCAGCAAGATTTGTTCTGTCCGAATTTCTGAAACCAATAATTGAAGAAATCTTTTTTTCCTCGGCATCGTAAATAGCTTTTGCATCCGGATATTCTTTAATAAGTTTACCAAAGGTAGTTCCCGACGGACGAACCGCGAGGGATAACCATATCCAATATATTAATTTATCCACAAAACTACCTCCTAAGAACAGTTTTTAAAGATTATTTTGTTCCCACATAAATACTGCCGCTGCAACAGAAGCATTCAATGATTCAGCGTTAGCAGAAATGGGAATATACACACTTCCCGTACAGGCAGAAGAGATTTCTTTTGAAATTCCATGCCCCTCATTGCCTATAATAAAAATATCGTTTGATTTTACACCAATGTCACGCAGATTTTTTGCCCCATCGGAAAGCTCTGCGGCATAAACACGTCGGTCGTGATCCTTTGCTGCAGAAATAAATGAACCGAAATCGGAAACGCTTGTAATCTTAACTTTAAACATTGTTCCCATAGCAGCTCTTATAGTTTTGGGGTTGTAGATATCAGCCGAATCATCCGATAAAACAATGTGGTTTACTCCAAAAGCAACAGCACTTCGAATAACAGCTCCAAGGTTGCCGGGATCACGCAAAGAATAGAGCGCAAGCGCCCTTTCTCCCTCAGAAATAAAAAACTCTTCCTTATATATTATATCCAATCTACGGAAAAAGTCAAGATATTTTATAACACTTATTATCCCTTGAGGTGCTTTTTCTGTTGAAATCTTTGAAAATGCTCCCTCGGATAAAGTGACAACCTGACATTTTTCATAGCGTTCGTCATCTTTGTATTGATTTACTAATGGCAAAAATCGATTCTCTTTGCCCTCGATTATAAATACGTGAGTAACTGGCAGGCCACAGGCGAGAGCCTCAAGAGTAAGTTTCTCACCCTCGGCAAGAAATGCCTTGTTTTCGGAGCGCCCCTTTTTATCAGCCAAAGATGCTGCCCATTTAACCAACGGATTATTTCTGCTCGAAATTAAATCTTGAAAAATTAACATATTTGTATTTCCTTTATTAGTTAAAAAAGAAACCCGGTTGACCATCGAAACGGAAAACCGGGTAAATCTATATTAGAGAGCAGCCTTTGCCTTCTCGCAAATAGCAGCAAATGCTTCCTTATCGGAAACTGCAATCTCAGCAAGCATCTTTCTGTTGAGATCAATACCTGCAAGCTTGAGACCGTGCATAAGTGTGGAATAATTCATACCGCAAACCTTTGCCTGTGCAGAAATTCTTGCGATCCAGAGAGAACGGAAGTTTCTCTTCTTTTCCTTACGACCAACAAATGCCTTATTACCGGACTTCATTACAGCCTGCTTAGCCATCTTGAAGTGCTTAGACTTAGAACCCCAATAACCCTTAGCAGCCTTAAGAATACTATTTCTTCTCTTGCGCGTCATCATAGCGCCCTTAACTCTTGCCATTTTCTATTCCTCCAAATTTTCTCTGTTGCCTTATTACTTGTTAATAAGGTTTCTGTAAGTAGGTGCAAAGCTTTCGCTAAGAATAGCGCTCTTGCGAAGACCTCTCTTACGCTTTGCGGTCTTAAGACCGAGCTTATGACGATGATTGTTGTGGGACATCTTTACCTTACCGCTTCCGGTGAGAGAGAATCTCTTGCTAGAAGCCTTATGTGTCTTAATTTTTCCCATTTTATTTCTCCTTTTCTGTCGGGGAGCAACCCCAATTTTAATAACTTATTTCTTCTCCTGCTTAACGGGGCTGATTATGATAGACATAAATCTTCCGTCAAGAACAGGCTTTTTCTCGGCAACGCCGGCCTCGCGGCAGGCCTCCTCAAATCTGAGTATTACATCACGGCCGAGCTCGGTATGAGACATTTCTCTACCCTTAAATCGGATAACCGCCTTTACCTTATTACCCTCGCTAAGGAACTTCTTCGCATGATTAACTCTGGTATCAAAGTCATGCTGCTCAATTCTGCAAGAAAGCTGAATTTCCTTAACCTTAACTATCACCTGCTTTTTCTTAGCTTCCTTCTCTCTCTTATCACGCACAAAGCAGAACTTGCCGTAATCAATAGCGCGACAAACAGGAGGAGTTGCGTTAGGAACTATAAGGACAAGGTCAACACCGTTGTTATCGGCATATTTTTGCGCGTCCTCAATTTTCATAATGCCAACCTGCTCGTTGTTAGGTCCTATGACCCTAACCTCGGAAACAGTGATCTCTTCATTGATAAGCATATCCTTAGAATTGTTAGGTTTAATAGTTTTGTACCTCCGGTAATAAATAAAAAAAGCATACGAAAAATTTCCGTACGCACATAATACCCCTCTTGCGAGAGAAAAATGTATTAACCATATTCACTGCACGTGGTATGGTGAGAACGAAAATTCTTCTTTGTTTTTAAAGTTTTTCAACTTCTGTAGTATTATAACACCAATTTTACGCTTTGTCAAGGGTTTTTATAATTTTTTTCTCAATTTAATATTTTCTGCTTTTTTAACAAACTTTTTCACAAAAAATTGTGTAAAATTCCATCTTTACAAATTCAATTTGATAGTGTATAATTACTATGCTGTAAAGTGTGCGCTGATGGTGCATCAATCTTATGATGATTATATTGACGCGTGCATGTGATTATTGGTACATATTGCAGCAAGAAGAACCAACACGTGGGGGCGTGGAGGTTCTTTTTCTTTTTTTGAAAAAGTTATTGACAAACAACACATATTATGATATCATTATGATATCACATGTATGAAAGGATAAAAGTGAAATGAAAGAAAAAGTTTTAACCAATAAAAAGAACGGTATGCTCGTTCTTATACTCACCATCCTTGCTTTCATCGTTTCAATTGCACTTGTTATTTGGGGTGCTGTTACGAGTACTGATGAAGCACCTTCCACAATGCTTATTGTTGGCATTGCTCTTCTCTGTATCTGCTGGATCCCAATACCGGGATTTAAGATCCTTAAGCCGCAGGAGGCGCTTGTAATTACACTCTTCGGTAAATACATAGGCACCTTAAAGGGGGATGGATTCTATTGGGTAAACCCCTTCTCCTCCTCATTCAATCCCGCAGGAAAGACTAAACTTAACCAAAGCGGCGACGTAATGCAGGCCACATCAATCTTCTCAATAAACGAAAACGGTACATCAAGCAACGTTAACGTTAACATTGAGAGCAACAAGATCTCGCTTAAAATCATGACTCTCAATAACAGCCGTCAGAAGATTAACGACTGCCTCGGAAATCCGGTTGAAATCGGAATTGCTGTTATTTGGCGAGTTGTTGATACCGCTGCTGCTGTTTTCAATGTAGATAACTATAAAGAGTTCCTTTCACTCCAGTGTGATAGCGCACTCAGAAACGTAGTGAGAATTTATCCTTACGACGTTGCGCCCGGCGTTGACACAACCGGTGACGGTATTGCTGATGAAGGTAGCCTTCGTGGATCCAGCGAAATCGTCGCAGAGAGAATTCGTAGCGAAATTCAGTCGAGAGTAAATGAAGCAGGAATAGAGATTCTCGAGGCAAGAATTACATATCTTGCTTACGCACCTGAAATTGCCGCAGTCATGCTTCAGCGTCAGCAGGCCTCTGCCATTATCGACGCAAGAAGAATGATTGTTGATGGTGCCGTTGGAATGGTTGAGATGGCGCTTGAAAGACTTGCTGAAAACGACTCTATCCATCTCGACGAAGAAAGAAAAGCTGCGATGGTTTCCAATCTTCTCGTGGTACTCTGCGGCAATAAGGATGCGCAGCCTATTGTTAATTCCGGCTCTTTATATTAATTTATGAAAGAAACGAAGGACACTAGCAAAAAGCAAATACCTTTGAGATTGTCCGCGAAACTGTACGATGCTCTTGCGGAGTGGGCTGAGGACGATTTTAGATCCATCAACGGACAAATAGAGTATTTGCTCACAGAATGCGTCAAAAAGCGCAGAAAAGAGATTCCCAAAACTGAAAAATAAAGCTTAAGAGGCGCCCCGTGGCGCCTCTTTTTACTTGTAATATATTCTGCTATCCTCGTTGTAAATATCGATTCTGTTCTCCAAATATGTAAATCCATACTTCTCATAGAATCCAATGTGATCGGTGGCAAGATAAACGCGCTCATATCCAAGTTTTATTGCCTCATCATATGCCGCGTTAATAACAAGCTCGCTAAATCTTTGCCCTCTATACGCGGGTGAAGTAAACAAGAAGCCAATCCAAGGATAAAGCATATCGTCTTTTACGCAGTCGTTTTTTGTTAGTGTGCAGAACGAGACAAGCTCATCTCCATCGACCAAAAGAAATACATTTCCACCACCCAAAATCTCATCCACTTTATTCTGCTCTAAAATATCTGCCAGAAATTTAGATGCACTCCAATCGCACTCACGAATTTTAGTTATCCAATGCTCTTTATTTTTGCTGTCGTGAAATTTAAAAATATTCATAAAAACCTCCCACCATTTTACTGCCTTTATAAGAAATAATATCATATAAAAATTTAATTGTCAATATGAAAATATTTTTAAAAAAGGTATTGACAAACTAGATCTGTTATGCTATACTTGTAAAGTAATTTGCTTTACACCAATGCTTAGGATGGTTCGTTATGTTTGAAAAGGACATGAGAATTGCATATTTGCTCGACTTTTACGAGGATCTGCTTGACCCTCATATCCGAAGCGTTATGAGAGCTTACTATGATGACGACCTTTCTCTTTCGGAGGTTGCATCGGGTGAAGGTATCTCACGACAGGGTGTTCGTCATCTTATAAAAAAAGGTGAGGAGTCGCTTGAATTCTTCGAAAACAATCTTGCGCTAGCGAGAAGGCACGAGGAACTTGAAGCCGCTGTTATAGCGCTTTCAAAAATAAGCCTGTCACTTGACAACTCCGGACTCACCGACGAGGCGACCGAAATACGTCGCATAATTGAAGTAATTACGAAAGGAAATCAAGATGTTCCAGAGTCTAACTGATAAGCTTGCGAACGCCTTTAAAAAGTTCAGGAACAAGGGAAAGCTTACAGAATCCGACGTCAAGGAAGGTATGCGCGAGGTCAAGCTCGCTCTACTCGAAGCAGACGTTAACTTTAAGGTTGTAAAAAGCTTTACTCAATCCGTAACCGAACGAGCTGTTGGTAGCGAAGTTCTTGAAAGTCTCCTTCCTGCTCAGCAGATCGTAAAGATCGTTAACGAGGAACTTATTAAGCTTATGGGTGGCGAAACACCCAAAATAAATATCAACCCTAAACCTCCAACAGTAGTTATGATGGTTGGTCTTCAGGGTGCAGGTAAAACAACTCACGCGGCAAAAATCGCAAATATGTACAAGCAAAAGAGCAAGAATCCCCTTCTCGTTGCATGTGACGTATACAGACCTGCTGCGGTAGATCAGCTTAAGATAGTAGGAGACTCGGTTAAGGTTCCTGTCTTCTCATTGGGAACAAAAATCTCACCCGTAGAGATTGCAAAGGCGGGCGTTGAACATGCTAAAAAGAACGGCCACGATATGGTTATTATCGATACCGCCGGCCGACTTCATATTGACGAAGCTCTTATGGAGGAGCTCGTTCAGATTAAATCCAATGTAAATCCCTCCGAGATTCTGCTCACCGTTGACGCAATGACAGGTCAGGATGCGGTTAACGTTGCTAAAACATTTAACGATCTTCTTGATATTACCGGTGTTGTTCTTACAAAGATGGATGGTGATACCCGAGGCGGTGCTGCCCTTTCGGTTAAGTATATTACCGGAAAACCCATCAAGTTCATTGGTATGGGCGAGAAGATGGATGCAATCGAGTTGTTCCACCCTGACAGAATGGCATCCCGAATTCTTGGAATGGGCGACATTCTCTCTCTCATCGAAAAGGCCGAAGCAGCTTACGATGAAAAGAACGCTCGTGAGCTTGAAAAGAAGATGCGCGAACAAACATTCTCTCTCGAGGACTTCCTTGATCAAATGCGTCAGCTCAAAAAAATGGGCAACCTCGATCAAATTCTCGGTATGATGCCGGGTTTTAATGCAGGCGCACTCAAAAATGCTCAGGTTGATGAAAAGCAGATGGCGAGAATAGAGGCAATCATACTCTCTATGACTCCCGAAGAAAGGCTTAAACCCGAGATCATCAATGGCTCGCGCCGTAAGAGAATTGCCAAAGGATGCGGCCTTGGTGTCGAGGATGTTAACAGACTTCTAAAGCAGTTCGAACAGATGAAAAAGATGATGAAACAGTTCTCCGGCAAGAATGCGAGAAAAATGTTCGGTCGCCGAATGGGCTTTTAATTGATTTGTATTTCAAAACAAAAAAATATATTATACAATTTTTGGAGGAAAAGAAAAATGGCAGTAAAAATTAGACTTACAAGAATGGGTAAGAAGAAGAACCCCTTCTACAGAATCGTTGTTGCAGACGAGAGAACCCGTCGTGACGGTGCTCCCATCGAGGAGATCGGTTACTATGATCCTATGACCAACCCCGCTACCGTTAAGATCGATGCTGATAAGGCAACCAAGTGGCTTAACAATGGCGCACAGCCCACAGAGACTGTTAGAGCTCTTCTTAAGAAGAACGAGATCATTAAGTAATCTCAGAAAAACGGGTAATTTAAATGGATTTCAAAAAAATACTTACCGACATTGCCCGCGCTATCGTTGACACCCCCGACGCAGTTGTTGTTGAGGAAACTGTTGACGGAGATAACATTGAGCTTGTTCTCACCGTTGCAGATGATGATACCGGTATGGTTATCGGACGTCATGGTAGAATTGCAAAGGCAATCCGCCAGATTATGAAGGCTGCAGCAAACACCTGCGGTAAGCATGTAACTGTTGAAATTAAATAATTTGGCCATTAAAAAAGGAGAGCTTCGCCTCTCCTTTTTTAATTTTTCTATTGAAATAAATGCTACTTTAATGTATAATATACTTGTAAGCTCGTTATGGAGGACTTTATAATGAAAAAGTACTTGATGGCTCTCGACCAAGGAACAACAAGCTCTCGTTGTATCATTTTCTCGAAGGACGGTAGTATTGTTAGTCTTGTACAGCGTGAGTTCCCGCAGATCTTCCCTAAAGAAGGATGGGTTGAGCACGATCCTATGGCGATTTGGTCAACTCAAATTGCTGCTTGCACTGAGGCTCTTATGAAGATAGGAGGCTCATGGGATGAAATATACGGAATAGGAATTACTAATCAGCGCGAGACAACTGTTGTTTGGGACAGAAAAACGGGTATCCCGATTTATAACGCGATCGTTTGGCAATGCAGACGAACCGCCGAATTCTGTGAGGAATTAAAGGAACGTGGATATTCTGAACTTATAAAAAACAAGACCGGACTTCTTCTTGATCCATACTTCTCTGCCTCAAAAATATCCTGGATTCTTGACAACGTTGACGGCGCTAGAGAAAGGGCTCTTAATGGCGAACTTTGCTTCGGAACAATAGATAGCTGGCTGATTTGGAACCTTACCGGCGGAAAGGTACATGCTACCGACTACTCAAATGCATCCAGAACTATGCTCTACAATATAAATACTCTTGAGTGGGATGACGAGCTTCTTGAACTATTTAATATTCCCTCTTCCCTTCTTCCCGAGGTTCATCCTTCCTCATACATTTTCGGTCACACAGACAAATCAATTCTTGGCGCCGAAATTGCCATTGGTGGTGTCGCAGGTGACCAGCAGTCTGCTTTGTTCGGTCAGTGCTGCTTCAACCCCGGTGAACTAAAGAATACATACGGAACAGGCGCTTTCCTTCTTATGAATATTGGTGAAAAACCTCAAATTACCAACACAGGGTTAGTTACAACGATCGCTTGGGGGCTTGACGGAAAGGTGAACTATGCGCTTGAAGGCTCTGTATTCGTTTGTGGTGCTGCTATACAATGGTTACGCGACGGAATGAGAGTTATCGAATCGGCTGCTGATAGCGAATATTACGCCAGAAAAGTTCTCGACTCTGGTGGAGTTCTCGTTGTTCCCGCCTTCCAAGGGCTTGGTGCTCCATATTGGGATCCTTACGCACGCGGAATTATTATTGGAATAACACGCGCGACAAATAAATACCACATTATCCGAGCCACTATTGAATCAATGGCGTATCAAACCGCCGACGTTACTAAACTAATGGAGGATTCCTGCGGAATCAGAATTGATGGTCTATCTGTTGACGGTGGCGCATCGGCAAACGATCTTCTTCTATCCTTCCAGGCAGATATTCTCGGCACAAAAGTTCAGCGTCCCGAATGTATCGAAACAACCGCACTTGGCGCAGCTTATCTCTGTGGACTTGCGGTTGGTGTTTATAAATCTACGCATGAAATTAAAACCAACAGAAAGATCTCGAAGGTGTTCTCTCCTTCAAAGGATGCTGAGTGGCGAAAGGAAAAGATGGATAACTGGAATCGAGCAGTAAGCAGAAGTCTTAATTGGAAATAATATGTTATTGAAAGTGCCGCAGAATAAATTCTGCGGCATTTTTCTTTATTTTACAAGCCTTTTGTTTACTTTGTCGGTTCCTCTTTTTGTTATCAAATAAATAATCGACCAAATGATCAAATAACCTACAACAAAGATTATAGTAAAAACAAGGAAAGGAATGATTCCGTCCTCAAGCCAATTATTTACAATATATACCACGGCATAGACCAAATACAAAACAAATCCATGAGCAGTAATCGCCTTTGAAAGAGATAGTTCTTCTATCTGATATACAACCGTTATTCCTCCCGCTAAAAATGCAAGAGCACTTATCGTAAGTATTCCCAATGTAATCTCAAAAATTGAAACGTCTTCAACAACGCCGGCAAAAGCAAGCGCTAAATAAATAATGGCCAAAACAATTGGTCCAAATCCCATAGAAACAAGCCCTCTTAAAAAAAATTCTTTAAAGTATCCTTTGCTTTTCATACCTTATATCTCCTTTTTATATCCGCGAAGCACCTGCGTGATACATAATCCTTATATCCGCATTTAAAAACAGCATCGACAGCACCGCTAAACGAGGACTTAAAGCAGGATATTCTCCTCTCGTTTGCTACTGTAGATTTGTTAATACGAACAAAATAGCTAGGCAAATTTTGCTCAATATCGCTGAGCGTCCCGCTCACGCGAAATCTTTTTCCATTTCTATCAATTACGTAAAGCTTCCTATCGATTATGGTTATGCAATCAATATCATAATATTTAATAGATAAAAACTCGTAATCTCCATGAACGATTACTTCGTCACTGCCCCCGTATGATAGGACAATATTCTCGATTTTAGAGGTTAATTCCGAGGCAGAATGAACTTTAGCGATTATTTCTTCCTCGCAACTTCTGTCAATGATCAGTTTGAATTTCATATTTTCACCTTATAAAAAATCTCCTTTCCCCTGCTGAATACAGTATAGCAGAAAGAAAGGAGGTTTTGTTGATTTTTGTTTTTTCGGTAAGAAATTATGCGTTTTCGGTCTTTATATCAAAAAGACGATTAGAAAGTTTTGCAAAATCCTCCGTAGAGAGGCGTTCGCCACGAATTTTGGAATCAAAACCACATTCTAAAATGGCTTTTGCCACCTGATCCTTTGTATATCCGCCAAGTTTTGCAGAAAGCGCATTTTCAAGTGTCTTTCGACGCATCTCAAAGGCGGCTTTTATACAATTCCTAAATAGCTTCTCATCCTTAATTTCATAAGGACATTTGTCATATAAATCAATTCGTACAACCGCGCTATCGACCTTTGGTGCGGGGATAAAACATCCCGCAGATACCTTAAAGAGTTTTCTAACGCTTCCATAATAGCCAAGAATTGCGGTAATCGCCCCGTAATCCGAGCTTCCCGGTTTAGCAGCAAGTCTTGCGGCAACCTCGTTCTGTACCATAACTGTAATCGTTGATAACTTTACTCCTGATTCAAGGAGATACATAAGAATTGGTGTAGTAATGTAATAAGGGAGGTTTGCACAAACCGAAACTGGCATTCCTTCTGCATAATCTTCAATAAGCTTAGCAATATCAACCTTTAATACATCCTCATTTACAACGGTTATATTGTCATATTCCGCAAGGGTTGTCGAGAGAACCGGTATTAATCCTCTGTCAATCTCAATGGCAACAACCTTCCTAAATCTCAAGGCAAGTTCTTGAGTAAGACAACCTATTCCAGGCCCGATTTCAATAATCAGTCTATCGGTTGTATCAGCGCAATTGTCTGCAATATCCTCGGGTATGATTCTATTAGTAAGGAAATTTTGGCCAAATTCTTTATGAAAATTAATTCCTGCATCGGCCATAATCGACTTAATTACAGATATATTACAAAGATCCATATTTCCTCCTTATAGTTATTAAAAAAGAGAGGCGATACCGCCTCTCTCAAGGATTTGGAGCTGATAGCGGGACTCGAACCCGCGACCTGTTGATTACGAATCAACTGCTCTACCAACTGAGCCATATCAGCTAACAATCGCTTAACTATTCTATCACTTTTATTTAGCTTTGTCAAGTATTTGTATCAATTTTTAGGCTCGACGAATAAAAATATCGTCGAGCCTTTTTTATTTTAGCTTAAACATTAATCTTCGGATCATCTCAAACGGAATAACGCTTGTTGCCAGCAGAATTACAAAGCTTAATTCCGGCCAAGAAAGTGGGACACATCTGAAAAGGATTCCGCCAAAATAAATCATAAAGATCTGAATTGAAGAAATTAGTAACATTATTAGTATAAATGGTTTGTTTTTTTCGATATTTGAAAGAAGCCATAGCCTTGAAGACCTAGCGAGAAAACAATTATAAATCCCAGCGAATATAAACAAAGCATAAAATGCTGTGTAAAACCTATCGGTTGGATATATTCCACCATACATTATCCTAAATTTATTTGACGCAAGAAAGACGACACAGAGAAACAAGGTATATATACCTGTAAAAAATACCTGATGAATCATTTCCTCGGATAGAATTTGCTCGTTCCTTCGCTTCGGTTTTTCTTGCATATAATATTCAAGCGGTGCCTCGCCTGCAAACGCAAGACCTCCAAGAGTATCCATGATGATGTTCACCCACAACATTTGTATGATAGTAATAGGTGTATCAACGCCAATGAATTGTCCTATCAGAGAAACTCCACACGCCGCAAGATTCATGGTCAACTGAAATGTAATGAATTTTCTTATAGACTTAAATATGGTTCGGCCATATAGAATAGTCTTTGATATAGCAAGAAAACTACTGTCTAAAATTACAATGTCCGAGGCACTTTTGGCAATATCTGTTCCACTGCCCATCGCAAACCCTATGTCGGCAAGCTTTAATGATGGTGCATCATTTATTGCGTCGCCCGTCATACCAACTACAAGTCCAACTTCCTGTGAAAGTCTTACCAGCCTCGTTTTATCTTGCGGCATAGCTCTGGAAACAACACGAAGCTTTGGCAAAATTCTTTTTATTTCATCATCACTCATTTCATGAAGTTCATCTGCAGATAAAACAATATGTCCGGCATTTGGGTTTATTATACCACATTCCCTGGCAATCGCTGTGGCGGTTTCTTTTCCATCTCCGGTTATCATTACTATTTGAATACCGGCAGAAACAACCCGATCTACTGATTCTCGTACATGATCCCTAATTTTGTCCTTCATAACTATAAGTGCAATGAAAACAAGGTCTGCTTCGTTTTTTGTGTCTTTTTTTGCTATACCAATTACACGTTCGCCTTCTACGGCTGCTAAATGATATTCATTGTATATTTTTGTTTTATCAAATGGAACTTCATCTCCACTCTCATTGATCGCTTTTTTGGCAGCCGACAAGATCAATTCTGGTGCGCCTTTGATTAGTGTCACTCCATTTTCAAGTGTTGCCGACGAAAATTTTCTCTCGCTCGAGAAAGGAACTTTATATAATATCTTATACGTAGAAGAACTTTCATCAATAAAATATTCATACAGCGCTCTATCCGTCGCATTTCCTCCTACCATTTCGCCGTTAGAAACCACTACGTCGGTATTGTGAGTTGCAGAAAGGCAAAGTAGATCAAATAAATCTTTTTGTTTACGTAATGATGATAGATTTTTGTAGGTTCCTCCAACGGTAATAATTCTTTCACATCGAGGTCTTCCCTCCGTTATAGTTCCTGTTTTATCTGTAAACAGTATGTTCATTGAGCCTGCAGTTTCAATGCCAACAAGCTTCTTTACAAGGATGTTATCCTTCAGCATCTTTTTCATATTTGCTGACAAAACAACTGTTATCATCATCGGTAAACCCTCGGGAGCAGCAACTACTACTACCGTGATCATAAGCGTAATTGCATCTAAAATTGTATTAAACAGTTCTTTTACGTTAAAAAACTCATCAATAATTCTTATTCTATCAAACTGATTATCAATAACAATCGCATTAAAGAGATATGTAACCCCAACGATAATTGCAACTGCATAACCGATTTTACTGATTTGTGAAGCAAGGGTTGATAGCCTGATTTTAAGCGGACTTTCTCTTGTTTCGGTCTGTACATCCTTTGCAACCATACCGTAGTATGTAGCTGCTCCCACTCGACCGACACGCATAATACAACTGCCGTCTGTAATTATTGTTCCGCGAAACAGCTTTGATGGAGAGTTTAGGTCCCATCCGCCTTCATTCATTGGAATTTTTATACATTCAACGCTTTCACCATTTAATGCAGATTGATCGACCGATATTTTGCCGCTCAAAATCTCTCCGTCTGCTTGTATCTTCTCACCTGTTGAAAGATATACAATATCCCCAACAACCAAAGACGTAGCAGGGATTTTACGAATCGCTCCGTTTCTTAATACACTAACAAAATTTGTGCTATCATCATTGAGCTGTTCGAAAGCACGCTCGCTTCTATACTCAGAGAATGTGGAAACAGTTGTTGATAAAAGTATTGCTGCAAGAATACCGCCAAGTTCAAAATAATTAACGTTACCAAAGCTACAAACGAGCTGTAAAATGAGAGCGATTATAAGTATACGAACAATTGGGTCTGAAAGGTTCTCAATAAAGCGTTTAAAAAAGCTCTTTCTCTTTTCTCTGCCAAGAGAATTATCTCCATGAAGAGCGAGAGACCTTTTTACCTCATCGTCGCTCAATCCTTTTATTTTCTTTGTCATAGCTCTTTCTCTTTTCTATAGTTTATCTTTAAAACTATATGAATGAAAATAGAAAATAATGAAAAAACAGAGGATAAATAGTTATCCCCTGTTCCTTATAGGTTATTAGTGACCCGCATGGCCGTGTAAAGTATAAATTTAACCCGGTCAAACCAGGTGGGTGTCCTCTCTGCATCTTTGCGCTTCCAACGTCCGCTTGGAGGGGGTCAACACTTAAGTTAAGCGCCCTCGGCGGGAGGCCTGCATCCCGTATACAGAAGTTTATCCGGACTCCCTTGCAATGTGTGTAGGTTCAAATATCACATTATCACGCACCACGCAGGATGAAAATCCAATTAATTCTCGTCGTAATCTACTTCACCAAAAAGGAGATCGTTGAAGTATTCCTCAACCTTTTCAAACTCATCGTCATCATCGATAGACTCAAGAATAATATCCTCGCCGTCCTCGCTTACACGAAGGATAACGTATTCTTCGCACTCCTCATCGTTTGCGGGAACAAGAGCAAAATAAAGAACCTCGTCAATTGTTGCTCTTGCGATAAGCTGGAAATCGATCTCCTCGCCTGTATCTTCATCCGTCAATGTGTAGATGATATCACTGAGGTCATCAATCTCTTCTTCATTAATGTTTTTCTCAAAATCAGACATAATTATTCTCCTATCTTTGTACTAAATATATTTTAAACTATATGTGCTTTATTGTCAAGCATTTTTATATTAATTCTGTAAGTATTGAATTGCTTACGTAGAAGCCTTTTTCTGTTAGCGAAACTCGATCATCTGTTATGGTCATTAGTCCCGAATCAACAAAGGAGCTGATAAGTCTTTCTCTGCCAATAAGAAAATCCACTCCAAATCGATCTCGATATTCTGTTAGAGAAAATCCCTGCGACAAACGAAGCGCAAGCATTACAAATTCATAGGCTTCATCTTCGGTAGTATTTCTTAAGAAACTATCCGAATCGGAAAATTTACCCGAAAGGTAATCTTCTATATTTGGGGTGTTTCCAAAGCGATAACCGTTAAAATATGAATATGCAGCGAGCCCAACACCTATGAATTCCTGATTAAGCCAATACTTAAGATTATGCTTACAGAATTTCTCATCTCTTGCATAATTGGAGATCTCGTAGTGAGCATAGCCCGAAGAAGCCAATCTTTCGCATGCTAGAGCATACATATCGCATTCTTGATCTTCACTCGGAAGATTTAAAATCTCCGGATTTCTTCCAAAAGGAGTATTATCCTCGATAATCAGCCCGTACAAGGAAAGGTGCTCGGGCGAAAGATCAATAACCTTATCAAGCGTTTCGGAAAAACTATCCATAGTTTGCTCGGGTATGCCGTACATAAGATCAACGTTGATATTAGTTATACCACAATCACGAGCAAGCCTATACAAATCTATAAAATCCTGATAATTGTGAATTCTGCCTAGCATTTTCATTTCGTTTTCGTGAATTGATTGTAATCCTAGGCTTAGTCTATTAACTCCGAGAGAAGCGTAACAAGTGAGTTTTTCTCTTGTCAGCGTCTTTGGATTCGCTTCGATTGTAAATTCGGTATCGGGCGAGATTAGAAAGGATTTCCGAATAATATTCACTATCCTGCTGAATTGATCCTCGGATAAAAGTGAGGGAGTTCCTCCGCCGAAGAATATGCTATCAACAATAATTTCCTTTTCTTTGTATGATTCAATTTCCGAGCACAGGATATCAATATATCTTTCCTGCCATGCTATATCATCAATTTTAAATGAGCAGAAATCACAGTAATTACATTTTCTAAGACAAAACGGGATGTGAACATATAGACCGATAGGTTTAGTTATCATCTTCAAGTCTAAGAACTGCCATAAATGCCTCGGGAGTAACCTCGACACTACCGAGCTTACGCATTTTCTTCTTACCTTCCTTCTGCTTTTCAAGCAGTTTTTTCTTTCTGGTAATATCACCGCCGTAGCACTTCGCAAGGACGTCCTTACGCATAGCTTTTACGGTTTCTCTGGCAATAATTTTGGATCCAATGCATGCTTGAATCGGAATTTCAAAGAGCTGACGAGGAATGTTTTCCTTAAGCTTTTCGGCGATTTTACGCGCTCTTGTATAAGCTCTATCCTCGAATACTATAAAGGAAAGCGCATCAACAACTTCGCCGTTAAGCATAAAGTCGAGTTTGACCAGCTTTGACTGTTTGTAACCCTTGAGCTCATAATCAAGAGAAGCATAGCCCTTTGTTCTTGATTTGAGAGCGTCAAAGAAATCGTAAATAATCTCGTTAAGAGGCAGCTCATAATGAATTTCAGCGCGTTCGGTATCTATATATTTCATATCAATAAAGACGCCGCGACGCTCCTGACAAAGGTCCATTATTCCGCCAATATAGTCGGTGGGAGTAATGATAGTCGCATTCATTATAGGCTCATACGCCGTTTGAATTTCATCAGCAGTTGGAAACTTTGAAGGATTATCGATCATTATCGTTTCGCCGCCACGAAGATCAACCTTATAGATAACCGAAGGAGCGGTTGTAATCAAATCAAGATTAAACTCTCGCTCTAGTCTCTCTTCTATGATCTCCATGTGAAGAAGTCCAAGGAAACCGCATCTAAAGCCGAAGCCCAATGCTACTGATGTCTCGGGCTCAAATACAAGTGATGCATCGTTAAGTTGGAGTTTCTCAAGCGCTTCGCGGAGATCACCATATCTGGCACCATCCGCCGGATAGATACCCGAATATACCATCGGATGTACATCACGGAAGCCATCAAGAGGTTCTGCCGCACAATTTCCTGCTAAAGTAACGGTATCACCTACCTTAGTATCGCCAACTGTTTTGATAGATGCAGTGATATATCCCACTTCACCCGCGGAAAGAGAGTCTGCTTTCTTCAAACCGAAGGGCTCCATAGTGCCCACTTCGACAACGTCAAATTCACTTCCCTGCGCCATAAGTCGAATTCTGTCACCCGATTTAATTGTTCCATCGAATACTCGAATATAGACTACAACGCCAAGATAGGAATCGTAATGCGAGTCGAAAATAAGTGCCTTAAGTGGCTTATCCTTGTCACCCTTCGGTGCGGGAATATCGGTAACTATTTTTTCAAGAACGTCCTCAATATTGATTCCGTTTTTAGCAGAAACTGCAGGACAATCCTCGGCAGGAATACCGATAATATCCTCAATTTCACGTCTGGCACCAATAATATCCGCGGATGCTAGGTCGATTTTGTTAATAACAGGAAGAATCTCAAGGTCATTATCAATCGCAAGATATGCATTAGCAAGTGTCTGTGCTTCTACTCCCTGAGTAGCATCAACAACCAACAACGCCCCCTCGCACGCCTTTAAGGATCGAGAAACCTCATATCCAAAGTCAACATGACCGGGAGTGTCGATAAGGTTATAAATATATTCTTCTCCGTTTTTTGCTCGATAAGAAAGTCTAACCGCTCTTGCCTTAATGGTAATTCCGCGCTCACGCTCAAGATCCATATTATCGAGAAGCTGTTCTTCCATGTCGCGGCTTTCAACAGTTCTTGTTTTCTCAAGAATTCTGTCTGCCAAGGTAGACTTTCCGTGGTCAATATGAGCAATAATGGAAAAATTTCTAATATGTTTCTGTCTATCTGTCACTTTTGTTTTCCTGAGGATTTATACCTCTGTCATCTTTCTTGAATCTTTTTCGTAAAGAGTAATCTTCTTATCAAGACTTTCCTTGTTGTCATCGTGAGCAAGAAGGTAGATTTTAATTTTAGGTTCTGTGCCCGAGGGGCGAACAATAATCTTATCCTCGTTTACAAGGGTGTAATAAAGAACATCCGAGGAAGGCTGCCCCGTAGTGGAAATTGAGTCTGTAAGAAGATCATGGATTTCTCCGGACTTATAGTCGCCTGCGCTCTTCACCGCAACGCCACCAATATAAGTAGGTGTGTTGTCGCGAAGATTCTGCATTACCTTCTTTCTATTCTCGATACCATCAAGACCCTCCATATAAATATCCACAGTCTTTTCAGCGTATAATCCGTAAGTCTTATAAAGACTCTCAAGAGCATCGATAAGAGTCATGCCGAGTTTCTTATAGTATGCAGTCATTTCGAGGATCATCATTGAGCCCTCAACCGCATCCTTGTCTCTTGCATAGGAACCCAGAAGATAGCCGTAGCTCTCCTCAAATCCGAGAAGAAAACCACCGAATTTACCTTCTGCTTCATAGTTCTTGATAAGCACACCGATAAACTTAAATCCGGTAAGAACATCGTGAAGTTTAACCCCATTATCCTTCGCGATCTTATATGCCATATCGGTAGAAACAAGACTCTTCACACAATATGCACCTTCGGGAAGTATACCAAGCTCACGACGAGCCTTGATAACATAATCAAGAAGAAGCGCGCCCATCTGATTACCGGAAATTGTTGCGAATTCGCCGGCAGAATTTCTTGCCATAACACCGACTCTATCGGAGTCAGGATCTGTTGCAATAATAAGGTCGGAACCAACGTTGTTTGCTATATCAATACCAAGCTTAAATACGGCAGGATACTCGGGATTGGGCTTTTGAACGGTAGGAAAATCTCCGTCCGGAGTCATCTGCTCGTTAACTGTATAGAGATGCTTCAATCCTATTCTTCTGAACACCTCAGGAACGAGTCTATAACCTGCGCCGTGGAGAGGAGTATATACAACCTTCAATTCCTCGGCAACATCAGAAATTGCATTAGTATTTACGGCAGTTGCGATAACAGCTTCAATATATTTTTCATCAAACTTTTCATCAAGAATGGTGATTAAACCACTATTTACGCCCTCTTCAAAGTCCATAATGCCGGATATATCGAGAACGTCAAACTTGGATCTTTCGGCAGAAACAACCTTTGCCTGCTCGGGTGCGATTTGGGCGCCGTCCTCCCAGTATGCCTTATATCCGTTGTATTCCTTGGGGTTGTGAGATGCGGTGATGTTAATACCTGCGATACAGCCAAGTTCACGAAGAGCAAAAGACAGCTCGGGTGTCGGGCGAATTCCATTAAAGATATAAGCTTTAATGCCTGCTCCGGCAAGTACAGAAGCACTTACCTTTGCAAAAAGCTCGGAATTGTTTCTCGAGTCGAAGGCAATTGCTACACCTCTCTCTTCGCCCCCCGCGAGCTTAATAAGAGCCGCAATTCCACGAGTTGTCTGCGCTACGGTGTAGCGGTTCATAGAGCCAATACCCATATACATAGTGGATCTAAGACCTGCGGTACCAAAATCCATAGGTGCGCTAAAACGGAGAGCCTTTGCTTCCTCGTCGTTATTTATAGAAAGTAGTTCAGCATGTTCTTCCGCAGAAAGCACTGTGGAGTCAAGCCATCTTTTATATTCGATGTTATACATGTAAGTAATCCTTTCTTACTTTTGAAAATTAACCTTCCGCCATTGCCTCAAGTGCAAGTGCAAGCTGATCGGGACATGATGTGGGCTTAAATCCACACTTAATGCCCTTAATCTTCGCGATTGCGTCCTCTACCTTCATACCAACAACAAGGGATGCAACACCCTGGGTATTTCCGGCGCATCCACCAACGAAGGAGCATGATGTAATTACACCGTCCTCAGTATCTATAACGATCATTCTCGAGCAAACGCCTTTGGTCTTGTATTCAATATGGTTTTTCATAACTTTCCTCTTCAATTTTATGATTTTGCATCAAAATTTCATAACAATGCAAAATAATTATACTATATTATTTTATAAAATTCAAGATATAATATAAATATTTTAAATTTAATCCTTAATAAATTTATTTTTTCTCTAAACATATTGATTTTTCGAAAAGTTTATGCTATAATACTACCTGCGAACATCGATCGCACCATTTGCCGGTATGGTGGAATTGGCAGACGCGTCGGACTCAAAATCCGAAGGTAGCAATACCGTGTCGGTTCGACCCCGACTACCGGCACCAAAAAGAACCAGTCATTACGACTGGTTCTTTTCATTTTTATTTCATTAACGTTAGAACGGTAACACCCGAATCGCCTTCACCATATTCGGCGTGCTTGTACCCTTTAACACGCTTATCGCTTTTGAAACATTTCCACAAAGCCGCGCGAAGAGCACCTGTTCCCTTTCCGTGTATAATACGAACTGTCGGCATACCGGCAAGAACGGCATCGTCAATATATTTGTCTACAACAAACCAAGCATCATCGCCGATCATTCCGCGAACATCAATTTCAGGCTTGAAGGTAGAGGTGATCGATTTTTTCACCTTTCCCTCGCCTACTTTCGGCTTATTATCTGTAACATATTGTACCGTTCCGTCGAGAAGTCGAAGTTTATCTACGGTAACTTTAGTTTTGAGAATACCGGAGGTTACAGAAATCTGTCCGTTCTTATCTGCAAGTGCAGTAACAACGCCCTCCTTGTTTATTGTAGTAAGGAAAACCTTATCACCAACCTTTAAAGGTCTCGGCAGCTTATAATCTTCCTCAAGAGATATGTCCTTAATCTGAACTCCATCTATCAAAGAACGGCTTTCATTCATTCTCTTGCGCATTTCCTCTCTGGCACTCTTCATCAATTCGTTTCGCTTATCCTTGTCCTCCGCCTTGCGAAGTTCCTCGAGTTGTCGGAAAATATATTCGCTCGATGCACGAGCGCTATCAAGAATCTGCCTTGCTTTAAGTGTCTGTTTTGCGATTTCCTCCTCACTGCGAGCCATCTTTTGCTTAAGATCCGCCTCAGCATTTTTCTTAAATTCTTCGTACTCTCGGCGCATTTTTTCTGTTTCTTCACGCGCCTTTTCCATCTCTATACGATTGGTATCAAGTCTTTCAATGACATCCTCAAATCTCTTGTTATCACGTTTTATGAGTTCGCTTGCGCGAGCAATAATATCCTCGGAAATACCAAGCTTTTCGGATATTGCAAAAGCGTTTGACTTACCAGGCGTACCAACAATAAGTCGGTAGGTAGGACGAAGGGTTTCAATATCAAATTCACAGGATGCATTTTGTACACCAGGAGTTTCGAGAGCATATATTTTAAGCTCTGCATAGTGCGTAGTGGATGCACTAATTGCACCGCACTTCCCTGTGTATTCGAGTATTGATGTAGCAAGGGCAGCACCTTCGATAGGGTCTGTGCCCGAGCCTAGCTCGTCAAACAGCACTAGGGATCGATCAGTTACCTTATTTAAAATATCAGCAACATTGACCATGTGAGAGGAAAACGTCGATAATGATGCCTCAATGCTCTGCTCGTCACCTATGTCAACAAGAACCTCACTGAATATACCAACAGTTGAACTCTCCAGAGCAGGAATTTGCAATCCCGACTGTGCCATAAGTGTAAACAAACCAAGAGTCTTCAAGGTAACAGTTTTACCACCTGTGTTAGGGCCCGTAATAATGAGGGTATTTATACCACCACCAATTGAAACGTCAATAGGAACAACCTTGTGTCTATCAATCAAAGGATGCCTAGCCTTTTTCAGATCGATTCTTCTCTCATTAACAATTTTAGGCATCTCGGCCCTCATTTGTAAAGCAAGCGTAGCACAAGCAAAGTAAAAGGCAAGCTCGGTTATGTTATGATAATTGATCGAAATAACCGTAGATGCATCTCCACATTCGGAAGAAAGCTCGGCAAGAATTCGCTCTATTTCTCTTTCTTCATCTGCTGCGAGAGATTTCAACTCGTTGTTTGCTTCTACAACACTTATAGGCTCTACAAAAAGAGTTGCGCCCGAGGATGACGTGTCATGAACAAGACCTTTAATCTCATTTCTATACTCTGCCTTTACGGGTACAACATATCTTCCGTTTCTCATTGTAACGAGATTTTCCTGAAGATATTTCAGGCGAACACCGCCAACGTAACTTTGCAGAGTATCTTTAATTTTATTATTCGCAAGACGAATTCTGCGTCTGATATCTGCCAGCGTCGTACTAGCCTCGTCGGCAATCATATCCTCCGAAATTATTGCACGTGTAATTCTATTTTCAAGATCCCGATTTGGCATAAGACGTGCAAAAATTTCGTCAAGGCAGGTGTCAAAAGTTCTATCAACGCTGGAATAGTCGAGCACAGCTCTTGCTGAACGAAATAATGCAGCGATTTCAAGCAGCTCCTGGGGTGAAAGAATTGCACCCTTATATGCCCTCTCTGCAGCCGAAACAACTCTGTCCTGCGCAGAGAATGCGGGATATCCTTTTGTATTTATCAATCTCTTGGCATCATCGGTCCTGCGCTGTTTGGAAATGATCGATTCAAAATCATCTGTTGGACGAAGCGACATAGCCTTCGCCTTTGCGCCCTCTGTTGACGCACATTCGACCAGCATCTTGATTATTTTATCATATTCAAGAGTCGAAAGCGTTTTTGTCGTGAATAACATTGCTAACTCCTAAAAATTATCGTGATACACTTTTATAGAAATCAAGCGATTTGTAGCTTCTCTCAAGTTGATTGAGTATGTATTCCTCGGCAGCTCGAGAGAACAAATGCATATCCGGGGGAGAAATATTAAAAGAGAAAATTCGCTCAATGGGAGAATATATGCAATATCCTAAAGCGGTCTTTGCACCCTCGGACAAAATACAAATTATATGTGTTTCGTGCGGGTCAGCATGTTCTATCCTACCAACCTCCCTTTTCTCGTGACAGCTGCGACATTCAATAATTCCACCCATAATATCAAAGAAAAAATCACCGTTCTTCTCATCGCAGTTGTGACAAGACAGAACGCTCGGCATAAAGCCGAGAATAGAAATAGCTCGAATCTCAAATGCAGCCTTGATTTTTTCTACCGAGTGCATCCCTTTCGAAATTGCATAGAGTGAGTTTAGGGAAAGTCGCAGCAAATCCTGATCCGCTTCCTCGACGGTAACGAAAGACAAAACCTCGCAAATATAATTTGCAAGCGCGAGCCCCTCAATAGACTGTCTGATGTCAAAGAAATTCTCTATCAGCTCTGCCTCCTTGATGGAGTACTTGTCCCCTTGTTTATAAAGAACGTATCTTCCGTAACAGAATTGCATTGATGCGGCAAGTTTTCTACTTTTAAGCGATCTTGCTCCTCTCGCAAGAGCGGTCAAAGCACCGTATTCTTCGGTGAAAATTGTAACAAGTCTATCAGTTTCTTTTATATCTACGGTGCGAATTATAAGTCCGCGTACCTCAATAGTCATTATTCCTCTTCCTTAAAACCAAAATCAGAAATGTTGAAGTTTGAGTCACGCCAATTTTCCTTAACTCTCACATAAAGATCAAGGAACACCTTGGAATCAAGCATCTTTTCAATATCCTGGCGAGCGTATGAGCCAATCTTTTTAATAAGAGAGCCGCCTTTACCTATAATAATTCCCTTGTGGGAGGCCTTTTCGCAATAAATTTCAGCACGAATAGAAACCAGATTTCCCTCTTCTCGCCATTCTTCAATTGTAACTGCAGTGCCGTGAGGAATTTCCTCTTCAAGCATACGAAGAAGTTTTTCGCGGATAATCTCTGCCGCAACCTGCCTTTCAGGTTGATCAGTAACGATGTCATCCGGGAAGAACCATTCGCTCTCATGTAGGAACTTCTCGCATTCGGAAAGAACTATATCAATCCCCTTGCCACTCTTTGCAGCAATTGGAATAACCGCATCAAAATCAAACGCCTCGGCATACGCAGCAATGGTTTTTGCGATATTTTCCGGTCTTACGGTATCAATCTTATTTACACAAAGAATCGCACGAATTCCATCAGACTTGAATCTCTGAATAATCTTTGCTTCAATGTCGCCAACAGCCTCTCGGGCTTCAACAACCAGAATAGCAGTATCTACACCCGCTATTGTCTGTGATGTGGTTTTTACCATAAAGTCGCCAAGCTTTGTTCTTGGTTTGTGCATACCGGGAGTATCAAGGAAAACAAACTGATTCTCACCAACGGTATGAATTCCAGTTATGCGATTTCGGGTAGTCTGGGGCTTCTTGGAAACAATAGCGACTTTCTCACCCAAAATAGAATTTAATAGTGTGGATTTACCAACATTAGGTCTACCTAAAATTGCAATAAAAGCTGTCTTTTTCATTTATTCGTCCTCATATTTATTGATCATTTCCATAATTTCTCTTTGTGCAAGGCACTGTGCCTCTTCATCGTCCTTGCTCTTTTCATGATCATATCCGAGCAAATGAAGGGTCGAGTGAACGGTAAGAAAGACGATTTCATCAAGAGTAGAATGACCAATCTCCTTTGCCTGCTCTCTTGCTCGTTCAATGGAAATTACTATATCACCAAGCGTAAGACTGCCGTCTTTATTGAAAGGAACATCATCCTCATCATCAAAATCAAACATTGGGAATGAGAGTACATCTGTTGCGCTGTCCTTGTTTCTAAATTCCTTGTTAATCTTCTGGATATATTCATTGTCGCAAAAGGTTACGGAAACCTCGGTATCAAAAGGAAAATCCTCATAATCAAGAGTTTCCTCAATTGCCCTTCTTACAGCATGTTTAAGATCATAATTACATTCCTCGAATTTCTGTGTTGCGGAAAAGCTTATATAAAGTTCACTGTTAATCATTTTCTATCTCCTTACTGCTTTCGTTTATCGTCGTTATTTCTGTTTTGATTTCTTTCGTACGTTTCGTATGCGCTAATTATTTTCTTAACAAGATGATGTCTTACAACATCTCTTTCGGAAAATTCAAAAATACCAATGCCCTCTATGTTTCCGAGAATTCTCGAAGCAATACCGAGTCCGCTTTTCTTCCCCATCGGCAAATCGGTCTGGGAAAGATCACCCGTTACAACAGCCTTTGTATTGTAACCGATACGCGTTAAGAACATCTTCATCTGCTCCGGTGTTGTATTTTGTGCTTCGTCAAGTATAATAAAGGAATCGTCAAGCGTTCTTCCTCTCATATATGCAAGCGGAGCAATTTCTATTGTTCCTCTTTCCATGTGTCTCTGATAATTCTCTGCGCCAAGCATCTCGAATAGCGCATCGTAGAGAGGTCTTAAATAAGGATCAATCTTACTCTGCAAATCTCCCGGAAGAAATCCGAGATGCTCCCCCGCTTCGACTGCCGGGCGGGTCAGAATAATTCTGTTGACACTCTTGTTACGCAGGGCCTCAACCGCCATAGCAACCGCAAGGAAGGTTTTTCCCGTGCCCGCAGGACCAAGTCCTAAAACGATAGTATTATTTTTAATAATATCAACGTATTTTTTCTGTCCAATCGTCTTCGCCTTAATAGTTTTTCCGCGATTGGTAACACAAATAACGTCACTCCCAAGCCTCTCAGGGCTTTCATCGCAGTTATCCTTTACAAGAGTTATAACGTACTCAACACTTTGCTCGCTAATAGTCTCACCGGCACCTGACATGTGCTTCAAATATTCAAGCGTTCGCGCGGCTTTATTTACATTTTCGGGCTCGCCACTAACAACAATGGCATCTCCATCTTCGCTTTTGGAATTCCGATTAAAGATTCTAACATCAAACTCACGTTCGATCTTTCTG
This sequence comes from Eubacteriales bacterium, assembly GCA_045654725.1. Lineage (GTDB taxonomy): Bacteria > Bacillota > Clostridia > Oscillospirales > CAG-272 > UBA1740. Next base: position 78,126 of record JAZONX010000030.1, on the reverse strand, counting down.
ACGTTCACGTCAAATGATCCAAAGATTGCAGATGTTGCCTCATTGGAATTTGTCATTACTATCTTTTCTGTCACGGGTATATCCTTTCGCTTTTATCGAACATCAAAATATGATTTCTGACCGATATCTTTGTGATAAATAATATCCGATCTCATAGAATATCCTTCTTCGATGAAGTTTCCGTAAGTGCGAATACTTACAAGATCGGAGTTCACAAGTCTCGAAACAGTCAGAGAATTAAGTCTTTCTTGCGCAACGAAAACAATTTCCTCATCACTGTATTCTGCCATTTCAACTGTATACTCTGGGATATATTTCAAATTTAGCGAAAATGGCAATCTGTATCTTCCTAGCAACGAATATGCTTTCTCATGATCTATTATATCACATTCCTTTGTCAAATTTCTATATCTTTTGAAAATATTTAGCGAAAAATTAAAAATTTTTAAGTCACATGAGTAAGGTTTATTTCCAATTTCTGTCTTTTTTTCATATCCTCTACTTACTTCAACGCAAATTGTCTCATTTATACGACCAATTATTTTTCCTTCCGCATGGCAAAAAGCACCACCTTCGGCAGAAATAACTCCTGCTATAAGAATATCTCCCGCCTTCACTGTATCCCCGGGCTTAACCATCGCAGTACCGCGTGTTACCGATATTTCCTCAATAACAGAATCTTCAGTTGCAATTATATTACAGTATCCTCCGTTCTTCTCATTATCAGGTAAATGCGTGTTCTCCTTTTCAATCAAGCTAACGTATGCAACGACTCCTCTACGGTTTATATTTACCCACGCGATACGATCTTCGTTGTTTAACAAAACAGATTCAACACGACTCTTGTCCACTTTGCACCAAAAACTACCTACTTCAATTCCGGATTCCGATAACATGACCATTATTTCGCTATCCGTAATATTCTCATTTCCCTCTATCCTAACATCCCAAACAATAGAAGATAGTATTATCAATATAAATGCCGCTATAAATACAGAAAGCACTATTGATATCTTATGTTTTAAGCACAGCCATTTTCCATATAAACCAAGAGGGTCAGAAGCATCAAAATTCACTCTGCCTAATAATATCTTTTGAAATTTAGAGAAGTCTCTCTCGCGGACAATAATAGTTCCGTCCGAATTTATACGTGACGGTATTGACGATCTAATAAGCAAGCTCGTTAATATATGGAGATCGTCAGGTGATATTTTTATCTTCCTATAACCAAAAATCAGACAATCAATTCTTACCATAGCTAAATATTATCTCCAATACTTTACCTGTAATCTCTACGTTGTTATTTTCAAAAACACTGATAAAAAGCTTTTTACCTACAACGTTAATTCTTCCTCCATGACTTTTTAGCATAATTGATTCATCCGAAAAATCGCTTACACCGATAATTCCGGATAAAAGAATAGACATCCCCCTGGCATTGCGATTTGCTTCAAGTCGAAATCTAGATATTTCACCGGTCAACTTAAGATTTTCTTTGTGATTTGTTTTTGTCATTTATAATATCTCCGAAACATAAAATTCTTTATCACTAGTAAAATGTATGTGGAGATTTTATAAAAATGACGACTGCCGTCTTGAAGAGAAGAAATAAAACATCATTTCAGTTTGCTTTGAGTGTAAGTTGCACGCTTTTAATGTTATTATCAATTGGTTTTTCAAAATACGTTAAGGACGGAATACTTAACGGAGCTAGACTCGCACTTACGACTATAATTCCAACTTTATTTCCATTCTTTATTCTTTCAGATTTATGGCTATCTGTTTTTAAAACAAACAGTAAAGGGCTACCGGTTAGATGTTTCGAAAATATATTTAGAATATCAGGAAACGGGCTTTCTGCATTTTTTCTTGGCTCTGTTTTTGGATTTCCGCTTGGTGTAAAGATCGCATCGAACCTGTATAATAAAAATCGTCTCTCAAAGGACGAAACAGAGAGACTGATCGGGTTTATCAATAACCCTTCAGCTGCTTACATCATATCAGGAATTGGAATAGGTCTTTTAGGGGATATTAAGATTGGAGTTTTGTTGTACATATCTGTTATCTCATCAGCAATAATCATTGGCATCATATTAAAGGGAAACAGCAAGCAAATCTCAGAACCCGCAGATAATACCGAGCAGAGTTTCAATTTTGTAGACTCTATAAAAAATGCAGCTTTTTCGTCTATAACTATATTGTCGTACATTGTCTTTTTCTCCGGAGTTTGTGGATTGGTTTTCGCATTATGTAGAAATGAGTTGTTTACAACTTTTTTAGCCCCACTTCTTGAGGTAAGCACTGCTATAAATCGCATTGTAAATCATGTAGGTTTTCCCACACAATTTAAGCTTTCATTTATATCATTTGCATTAGGCTTTTCAGGATTTTCTGTGCACTTTCAAGCATTCTCCTTCCTGCCTTCTGAAATTTCGAAGAGGCGATATTTATTATCAAAATTTGCACAGGGGCTTATCTCTTTTATAATAACGTTTTTATTCTCGTATTGGATATAAAAAAAGAGGCGTAACGCCTCTTTTTTATTGAGTTAGTGTTGAATATTTCAGTTCTACCATAGCACTATTGTTATTAACGTATTTATATATAATTGCATTAACAACAATTGTGTCACCTACTTTAGGTTTATTACTCATAACATTATACTGATTTCCGTTTGAATCATAGAGGCCATAGAGATAAATGCTGTTTCCTTCTTCATCCTCTATATACATATTACCATACGTTGTATTGGTTATAGAAGTAATAGTTCCCTTAACGTAGTAGGTTTCGCTTGTTCCTTGGTTTTCGCCGAGCGCATTACCTATTTCAAGAACATCGAGAATTGAAGTAAGCGTGTATGATTCTTGTGGCTTATTAGCACTACTTGTGTCGAATACTCCTTCCTTAACCTTTTCTGCAAAGAGATCTCTTGCGTAGGTTGTATCGTCATAGTAATCAACAATAGTGAGTCCGTTAGGCGCGTATAGAGCAGTATAGGTGTCAACCACAACGTAATAAACTTCGGACTCTAAAATATTTATGCCATTACCGTATTCGCTTAAGGAAATGTAATAATCATAACTGGTGCTATTGATAAACTTGTTAAGGAGTTTCGAACCCGAAATACTACATAATACAATTCTATTATCAAAAGGCAAGAGCGAAAGAATATCTGCATAACAAACCGAACCGGCAGAGAGATTATACGGAGATCTTGTTCGAAGGAAACCGCCGCCGAGAACAATATTATGACTATCGCCCCACTTTTCAAGTCCTGCTTCAAGATATAAAGAAGCAACGTATGACTCGACCTCTGAGTCATCCATATATTTAGATACGTAACCAAGCTCGGAGTAGGCGTAATCAATTATATCCGAATACTTATCTTCAATAGCTTCGGTAGCGAGATCGTCTTCCAGATTGCTGTATGCGGATGTTCTGATGATTTCGGCACTCGTGAATTTAACGTTTCCGTTTGCAGAGTTGATCTTAAATTCAACGTGAGATAGTCCCTTATTCTCTCCACCTGCCTGCAAATGATAAACACCGTGGGTATCTGTCTTTACGTAGCTCTGATGAGTATGTGATTCAAATACAACGTCAACAAAACCGCCCGAGGAGAGGATAGATGAATAGTAGTTAGATATAGGGTTATCCGAGCTATAACCGTCGTGGATCTGATAAATAATGAAATCGGCACCCTGCTCTCTGAGTTTTTTAGACTCTGCCATAACAAGGGTGGTAAGATCATATCCTACCTTGAAATAAACGTCCTCAACCATATCGGAGGAAATCGAACTATAACAATCGCCAATAGCACCGATAATTCCAATTTTAATTCCGCCACGCTCGATTAAAACCGAAGATTCACAGTAATCTACACGCTCATTTGTTTCTACGCTATAAACGTTTATTCCAAGGAAGGGGAAATCTGCGATTTCAACATTACTCTTCAATGCTTCGGTGCCCCAATCGAAATCGTGATTGCCGACCGTCATAGAATCAAAATCCATAGCATTCATCCACTCGGTTAGGATAAATCCACGTGTGAGATTGGATTCGGCTGTCCCCTGCCACATATCACCCGTAGACATGATAACTACATTATCATCGATACTCTTTCTGTCATTGAGGTATGTGCCAAGCTCATCAACACCGATCTGAGAATCGGTATCACAGAATTTTCCGTGAAGATCGTTAATTGCATACAAATCTATAACAACGATTAGATATTCATCGCAAACATCACAATATTCATTATTATCCACGTCTAAATGATCTTCGGTGGCGCAATTGTGGTTGCTATCGGGTACATCTGGCGCCGGGGTATTATCATCAAAATTATTATTTTCGTTATCGTTGGTATCAACATCCTCTGTATCGTCCGGCGCATTGTCAATGATTTCGCAAGAATAAAACACACTTGTGGACATTAATAACGTGAAGATTACAAGGACTAATACTATTATCTTTTTCATTTGTTGCTCCTCAATTTTAACAACCTTATTATACATTCTGCCTAGGTTTATGTGTCGGTTTATGCATTTAGTCTATCTTCGAGAGCTTTGAGTTCTTCATAAAGTTCAAGAGGAATTCTGTCGCCAACCTGCTTGTAGAACTCGCGAACGGCCTTGGTATCCTGAAGCCACAGTTCCTTGTCAACAGAAAGAAGTTCGCGAACGGTGTCAATATCAATGTCAAGTCCCTCAATATTAATGTCCTCTGCGTAAGGAACATATCCAATAGGAGTTTCAACCGCAGAAACTTTTCCCTCGCAACGAGAGAGAATCCATATGAGAACTCTCATATTATCACCAAATCCGGGCCAAATGAAATGTCCCTCATCATCGGTTCTAAACCAGTTAACATGGAAAATCTTAGGTGGATGCTTGATAATCTTGCCCATATTAAGCCAATGCGCCCAATAGTCGCCCATATCATAACCAACGAAGGGACGCATTGCCATCGGATCTCGACGAACAACACCAACAGCGCCTGCTGCTGCGGCGGTTGTTTCGGATGCCATTACAGATCCAACAAACGTGCCATGCTGCCAAGAGGTTGACTGATATACTAATGGCGCTGTCTTCGCACGTCTGCCACCGAATACAATAGCAGAAATCGGAACACCCATAGGATCGCTAAACTTATCAGAAATACAAGGGCAATTCTCTGCCATAGCTGTAAATCTCGAATTTGGATGAGCGCCCGATGTGTTTACCTTATCATTCTTATCATATTTTGTGTAATCCCACTTTTCCCCCTTCCAGTTAAGGGCGTTCGCAGGAGGATTGTCGTTAAGGCCTTCCCACCAAACAGTATTATCATCAAGATTATGACATACGTTGGTGAATATTGCGTTTTTCATCGATGTATGAAGCGCATTTGGATTAGACTTTTCATTTGTACCGGGAGCAACACCAAAGAAGCCGTTTTCGGGGTTAACTGCCCAAAGCCTACCGTCCTTGCCAACGCGAAGCCATGCAATATCATCGCCTACACACCAAACTTTATAACCCTTGGACTTATATATATCCGGGGGAATAAGCATTGCAAGATTAGTCTTTCCGCAAGCCGAGGGGAATGCTGCGCTTAAGTACTTAATGTCACCGTCAGGAGATTCAATACCAAGAATAAGCATGTGCTCTGCCATCCAGCCTTCTTTTCTTCCAAGATAGGATGCTATTCGGAGAGCAAAACACTTTTTGCCAAGGAGAACGTTTCCGCCGTATCCAGAGTTAACCGACCAAATGGTATTGTCTTCAGGGAAATGACAAATGTACCTCTTCTCTGCATCTATATCAGCGCGAGCGTGAAGACCCTTGATAAAGTCAGCACTATCACCGAGAGCATCAAGAACGTTAAGACCTACACGAGTCATAATAAGCATATTAAGAACGACGTATATTGAGTCGGTAAGCTCAATACCGTACTTAGCAAAATCAGAGCCAACAACCGACATGGAGTAAGGAATAACGTACATAGTTCTTCCCTTGTATGAGCCCTTATAAAGCTTGGAAAGCTTTTCATAACACTCTTTTGGATCCATCCAGTTGTTTATATTTCCGGCATCCTCTTTCTTTGAGGTGCAAATAAATGTTCTATCCTCAACACGTGCTACGTCATTTACCGCCGTTCTGTGCAGATAGCAGCCCGGGAGAACATCCTGGTTGAGCTTAATCATCTCGCCTGTAGAACAAGCTTCAGCACGAAGTAGTTCAGTCTGCTCCTCAGAACCATCAATCAAAACAATGTTGTCGGGATTAACAAGTTCTGCCATTTCGGCAATCCACTCATTAATAAATCTATTACCGGTAACATTTGTGTTCATATATAATACTCCTTAAATAAATATTCACAGCCTGGAAAATCTAAAAGATTCCACATATAAATTATAACACATAATCTTACATAAATCAATAGATGCTAAAGATAAAAATGTGTGTTCAATTGAATTTCGTATAATGTCGTATTTTTATTGAGAATTTTATGTTGAAAGAAGGTGATTAACATCATAAAACAAGAAATCGACCACCGCAATTGGTAGTTTTTACCATTTTTGCTTGCTTAAAATATGGAATATTTTGGTAAATATTCCCTCTTGATTTTCTTCTATTTGTATGATAAAATGATGATGTTCGAGAAAATTACCATATTTTACCAATCAATCATCAAATTAAGGAGAGAGAAAAATGGAAAACAATGCAAAAATACTACTTTGTGACGAAAACAGCGATGAAAGAAAGAGAGTTTTAGACTTTCTTGTAAAGTCAGGATTTCATCACATAGACGAAGCATCTAACGGTGAAATTGCACTTGAGAAGCTGGTTACAGGATCATACGATATTGCTATTGTTGATCTTTGGATTTCTGCAATTGACGGAATCGGTATCATAAGATCTGTGCAAAAAAGCAATATAAAATGCAAACCTTCATTTATATTAATGTCCCCTATTAACAGACAGAACGTTCTTATTGAAGCATCCGAGGCGGGCGCTGACATTTGTTTGCTTAAGCCTTTTGACAATTCATCTCTCGTTGGTCATATTAGTTCTTTGATGAGAATGCGATCCAGAAACAACCTAAATAACAATATTTCCAATGGCAACGATATGGAAGCACAGGTAACAAAGATAATACATCAAATCGGCGTTCCCGCTCACATCAAGGGTTATCAATACCTTCGCACAGCAATATTAATGACCATTGAAGATAACGACATTATTAATTCTGTAACCAAGGTTCTGTATCCTTCAGTAGCTAAAAAATATCAAACAACTACATCCAGAGTAGAAAGAGCCATCAGGCACGCAATCGAGGTTGCATGGGACAGAGGTGATATTGACACACTTAATTCTTACTTCGGCTACACAATCCAAAACAGTCGCGGAAAGCCGACAAACTCCGAATTTATAGCAATGATAGCCGACAATCTCCGCTTAAAATACAAATTTGCAGTTATATAAAAAAGAGGCTGTCTCATTAACTTGGGACAGCCTTAAAAATTAATTATTGAAATATCTTCTACCTTCCATAGCACGATAAAGAGTAACCTCATCTGCATACTCAATATCACCGCCAACCGGAATACCGTAAGCAAGTCTTGAAACGCTAAGTCCATAAGGCTCAAGTATTCTAGCGAGATATGCGGCAGTTGTATCACCCTGAGGAGTAGGATTTGTCGCAATGATAACCTCGGAAACATCGCCCGACTCTACCCTGGCGATAAGCTCATTAAAGGTAAGGTCATCGGGAGTAACGTTATCAATAGGAGAAAGAACTCCACCGAGAACGTGATAGCAGCCTTTATAACCGCGTACCTTTTCCATAACCATAACATCCTTTGGTTGCTCGACAACGCAAATCACCGAACGATCTCTTGCTTCGCTCGTGCAAATATCGCAAGCTTCGGGAGATGTGGATAAGCCGAAGCAAACAGGGCATCTGTGTACGTCGCGCTTTATTCCGTTAATGGCATCGGCGAATCCGGTAGTCTCGTCCTCGGTAAGATTTAAAACCGCAAAAGCATATCTTGCCGCAGTTTTACTTCCAACGCCCGGAAGACGACGAAACTCTTCAATAAGTCTTTGAATCGGAGCTATATATTCAGCCATAATTAGAACATACCTGCAGGAAGGTTCATAGAACCTGTGATCTTCGCCATTTCTTCGGAAGAGATCGCTTCAACCTTTTTTATAGCCTCATTTACAGCGGCAACAATAAGGTCCTCAAGTGTTTCACAATCATCAGGATCAACAACCTCGGGATCAATCTTTACAGAAAGAATTTCCTTCTTTCCGTTAATCTTAACGTTAACTACACCGCCACCTGCGGCAACTTCATATTCGCGCTCTTCAAGTTCAGCCTGCTTTTCAGCCATTTCCTCCTGCATCTTCTGTGCCTGCTTAAGCATGGACTGCATATTGGAAGGGCCGCCGCCCATTCCCTGTGGCAATCTTACCTTCATTTATATATCCTCCAAAAGTTATTATTTAAACAAATCTTCTATATCGGTGGTTCCGTTATTTTTCACATCCTCGATATTCTCGAGTACAAGAGTAATATCAGATGATGCGATTCCTTCATTTTCCGCAAGAACACCCTTTACTATAGCAATATCGGTTTCGCTAGATTTAAGTTTTTGACAGAAGAATCTTGTCATTCTAATTACAAACTTACCGCGACCATCTGTATAAACCGATGCGCCCGCAAATCCCACAGAAAGAGAAACTTTAAGCTCGGAAATTTTCTTCAGCGCGATTCCCCATTCACCGTAAAGACTCAAAGGGAGCTCGACCTTCTTCTCAAGGTTTTTCTTAACCTCAATTTCGGGCTGGGATTTAACCTCTAGAGGTTCAACACGCTTTTCATTACTTTGCATAGGAACCCCAAGCTTCATCATCTTAATAGTCTTTTCAAGCTCTTCAATACGTACTAAAAGCGATTCATTTGTCGAAGAAAGTCTGCTATCACACATTCTTGTCAAAGCAATTTCGGCAATAGCGCGCTTGGAATTGATAGCTCGCTGCATATCTGCCATAGCATCTTCAAGCATCTGTGTATGGTAAGAAAGCTTTGCCATACTGTAAGAAGAAGCAATAGAAGAAAGCGCTGAATATTCAGCGTCGGTAAGGTCAAGATATACCTTTGCTCGTTCGCTGTTTTTTACTATCATAATATCGCGGTATGCATCGATTATTTCCTGCCAAAATACAGAAATATCACCGCTCTTCATCACAATATCGTTTATGACGGAGTAAACAGTTTCATAATGGCCCTTGCCTACCGCTTCGATAACCTTAAATGCGCTATCACGGTTACCACTTCCAACCGTCGAAAATACGAGATCGTCATCAATTTTGGAATTAGCGCCGGCGCAAAGCTCCAACAAGCTGATAGCATCACGCATTCCACCACGAGAAACTCGGGCAATAATTCTTGCGGCATCCTCGGTAATGTCGATTCCCTCGTTTTTAGATATTTCAAGCAAACGAGATATAATTACATCGGTTGATATTCTCTTGAAATCAAAACGTTGGCACCTCGAAACAATTGTTGTGGGGAGTTTGTGATACTCGGTTGTGGCAAGTATGAATACAACATATGCGGGGGGTTCTTCGAGAGTCTTAAGCAAAGCGTTAAAGGCCTGTCCTGACATCATATGAACCTCGTCAATGATGTACACTCTGTACTTTAAAAGCGCAGGAGTAAATGATATCTCATCCTGCATATCGCGGACGTCATTAATGCCGTTGTTACTTGCGGCATCCATTTCGATTACGTCGGTGGCAATTCCGGCGTCAATACTGCGGCAAGACTCGCATTCGTTACACGGATTACCGTTTTTAGGATGTTCACAGTTTACCGCTTTTGCAAGAATTTTCGCACAGGAGGTTTTTCCCGTTCCACGAGAACCGCAGAACAAATAGGCGTGTGAAAGTCTGCCGTTTTCGACCTCATATTTAAGAATATCGGTGATACCGTCCTGACCGCATACGTCATCAAAGTCCACGGGGCGCCATTTTCTATATAACGCTCTATATTCAGACATAACACAACTCCTCCTTTCAAATTCAAAAAAGAAAAGCACGCGACAGCAAAAACTCCGCCGCCGAGCGTGCCTATGTTCGATATGTTGGACAGAGCCATACACCCGTCCGTCGAAAGTACTCTTACATACGGTAACCGCATTCTCTGCTCCAAACAGGCGACCTTGCGGCACACGCAATAAACCGCTTAATGCTGCTTGGTTCCCCACCTGACATGGTTCACAGCCTCACGTTGCGCAAGACCCATTCTTCAACACAGAGAGCTACGGTGCAGACTACACAAAAGCAAGCCTCGGGACGGGAATTGATCCCTGCTATAGCGGATTTCAGGTACAAGGCGCCGCTACTGCCCCGACTGGTATGGCTCCATCCAACACACCGAAGACGTCGTTATACAACGACTTTGTTATTATAACACAATATATCTAAAAAAGCAAGTAATTTTTAAAAAATAAATTACATTATATACCCACCGCTGAGATTCATAATTTCACCGGTAATGAAAGAAGCGTCGTCGCTAGCCAGGAAAAGCGCTGCCTTTGCAACGTCCTCGGGGTGACCTATTCTTCCTGCGGGGGTGCATTCGATAAGCTCGTTTAAATCCTCGTCGGAAAGAGCGCTATTCATATCGGTTGCAATAAGTCCGGGAGCAATTGCATTAACAGTTATTCCCGAAAGTCCGAGTTCCTTTGCCAATGCCTTTGTCATACCAATCAGACCGGCCTTCGCAGTAGAATAATGAACCTCGCAAGATGATCCTACAAGCCCCCACATAGACGCTATGTTGATAATCCTTCCCGATTTAGCAGATACCATACCGGGTATAATCGCCTTGGAATAAAGGAATGCGCCCGTAAGATTTATAGCAATAAATCTATTCCACTCTTCAAGAGAGAGATCGGTAAACAAAGAGAAGGAGGATATACCAGCATTGTTGATAAGACAATCAATTTTTCCAAATCTTTCAATTACCAAAGAAACAGCCGCGAGAACATCTCCCTGAATTGCAGAATCAGCACGAATTGCAAGAGCGCCTGTGCGTTCTGCCAAGGATTTTGCCTCGTTTTCGGAGTTTTTATATGTAAAAGCAACGGAATATCCATTTGCGCTAAATTCCTCAACAATAGCACGACCTATTCCACGCGAGCCACCTGTGATCAATACGGTTTTCATAATTCACCCATTTATTTTTTTTGTTAAATAGATTATACAACTTTTTTGTTATTATGTCAAGTATTAAGCGGTTGACAAAAACAACTTTTCATTGTATAATCAAAAAAGTCGGAGGAATTAACTATGATACTAATTATCAGTCCAAGCAAGAAGCTATCTCGGAGCGTATCAGATACCTTTCATTATATGAGTATACTCTCCTACGGCACAACTCCTTCTGAAGCTTTATGCGAAATATCAGGAATTTATCGCGCAGTGCTAATCCTACATCCTGAGAGCTTCCCTGATCTAAAGGATTATATTAGCAGGCTGAAATCCTATAGATGCGATATTCCGATTTTTGCCCTTACAGAACCTGATTATGCATTTGAATACGAATATCTATTTGAAGCGATTTATACTAAACCGTCTATGACTCCTTCATTGGCACGCAAAATGATAGAATATCTAAATGAGCACCATCTGGCGGGAATCGGCAGCTATCACATCGGCGGATTTGACGCTTCGAGTAATCTTGTAGGTGTAAAATATTTTTCGACCGACGTTAATCTAACAAAAACCGAAGCAATGATTCTCAGATTTCTTGCAGTAACCTATCCCCAACCTCAGATGGCAAAGGATATTATTAAATATGCTTTCAAACCCGGACGAATTCCGGAAGTGTCAAGCATCAGAACCCATATATCAATGATGAACAATAAAATCGAAAAGGCGATTGGTAAAAAAATGATTGGATTTGTCTCTAATGAGGGTTACATAGTTTACACTCCCGAATATCTGTATCAAAATAAATAAAAAGAGCACTCTCGACATATACTTTACATAGTATACAAAGAATCGGGGGTGCTTTTTATTAAGATCGGAAGTCTTTTACTAAAATTTATTTCGCTTATTTTGGGAATAGAGGATACCCAAAGTTTTCCTCCTCCATTAAGCAAGGATGAAGAAAACGAGCTCTTTGAAAGAATGAGCAAAGGTGAATCAGATGCAAGAGATAAACTCATTGAACACAATCTTCGTCTTGTTTCGCATATAATAAGAAAGTACTATTCGTCCTACGAATATCCCGACGAGCTATTATCTATCGGTAGCCTTGGTTTGATTAAGGCAGTTGACTCTTTTAAGCCCTCATTTGGCACAAGGTTCGCAACCTATGGTGCTAAGTGCGTTCAAAATGAAATATTGATGTTCTTCCGGAGTAGAAAAAGACGTGGAATCGAAATCTCAATCAATGACCAAATTGATATTGATAAGGACGGAAATCCGCTTACATACATGGACATTATCAGCGCGCCGGAGACGATAGAAAGTGATCTTGATATGAAGGTCCATATCGAAAAAATGCGAGAATTAGTTGACAGCCTTCTTCTCCCTCGAGAAAAAGAGATAATCGTTTTGCGATACGGACTAAATGGTTATCAACCGAGAACACAAAGAGATGTTGCAAAGCACCTCGGAATTTCAAGATCATACGTTTCGAGAATTGAAAAAAAGGCTCTTGAAAAAATGAAAGATGCTTTTGGAGATATTGTTCCATTTTTTGATGATTAGCGTGTATAAAAGCGCATCTCTGGGGGAAAATAAAAACGGATCCTGACGTTTCCTACGTAGGCGGTCCTTATTTCTTGAAAGAGGTGCGGTCATCAATATGACGATTATAAACAAGATCGCGTTGATTCTCATTATCGTCGGCGCTCTTAACTGGGGTCTCGTTGGATTATTTTCCTTCGACCTTGTAGCATGGATCTGCGGCGGTGCAACCGCCATTATGGCTAGAATTATTTACACTGTAATTGCTCTTGCCGGTATTTGGAGCATTTCTATGCTCTTTATGGATGACGACGAGGTTGTTAGAGACCACGCGTAAAAAGAAAAAAGGGGCTATCACATCTGCTGATAGCCCCTAAACATTTATTTACAGAAATTATCAATATAGCTGTCAATTGCCACGGAAATGATATTAATCGCCTCTTCTCTTCCGTGCACATCATCAACTACCGTATCCTTGTTCTCAAGATTTTTATAAACCTTGAAGAAATGGGACATTTCGTTAAAAATATGTTTGGGAAGCTCATTAATACTCTTATACATATTGTAGTTAGGATCGTTGAAAGGAATAGCAATAATCTTCTCGTCGTATCTTCCATTATCAATCATCGTAATAACACCAATAGGATATGCACGCACAAGAGACATAGGCTCGAGAGACTCCGCACAAATAAGTAGGACGTCAAGAGGGTCAGAGTCATCACCGTATGTTCTTGGAATGAAGCCGTAGTTTGCGGGATAATGAGTCGAAGTATAGAGAATTCTATCAAGAATTATATATCCGGTCTCCTTGTCAAGCTCATATTTTTTCTTGCTTCCCTTTGAGATCTCGATAACGCAAATAAAGTCCTCGGGATTTATTCTTTTAGGGGAAATGTCATGCCAAATATTAGACATATATGAACCTCCTTCACATTTTGTAATCCTATTATATAACAATTTTTTTCTAAAGTCAAGATTTTTATTTAGAAACAAAAAAAATACTTTTCATAAACTGTTAATGCAGAACTTTATAGAAAGTTTGTTTAAAAAAATAAAAACATGGCAGAATAAGATTAAGGAAACTAATCAAAAATGTACTAAATTTCTAAAGAAAAGGTTAAGAAAATGAACATAAAACGAGGTGACATATATTACGCCGATCTAAGTCCTGTGGTCGGCAGTGAACAAGGAGGTTTGCGTCCTGTATTGATCGTTCAAAACGACGTAGGAAACAAGTACAGTCCAACGGTTATAGCTGCCGCAATAACCTCAAAAATGAGTAAAACAAAGCTTCCAACTCATATTGATGTGCCGGGGGAGGATGCCGGACTTGCAAAAGATAGCATAATATTGCTCGAACAAATACGTACCATAGACAAAAAACGTCTAAAAGAAAAAATGGGACATCTTGATGATGTGACAATGAGCAGCGTAAACAACGCTATCGAAGTAAGCTTCGGGCTCTCGGGAGGAAATGTTGACGAGGGCTGACTAACTTCGGAATATTTAAGATATCTCGCGCATAGTATTTACCATCGAAATTACGAAACAGAAAGGTAGTGGCTATGAACGAGTATAAGCCCGAAGGATCATTAATTAAAACGGCTAAAAATTATGAATACATCTCCTCCCGCGCGGGACTTGAAAAGGCACTTGAGCGTCAGGTAATCCTGGAAGCACCGGTTGTTCTTTGTGATCACAATTTAGATCTCCACGTCGATTTGGGAGGAGGTATTCGTGGTATAATTCCACGAGGCGAGGTAGAATATTCACTCGATGGCGAACCAACGAAGGATATTGCTATCTTAACTCGCGTTGGAAAAACGGTTTGCTTTAAAGTAAGTGGATTTAAAATGACTCCAAATGGTGGCGTTGTGGCAATGTTATCAAGAAGAGCCGCGCAGTTTGAGTGCCTTGAGAATTATATTAAGGGGCTTGTCAGCGGGGACATAATCAAAGCTAAGGTTACGCATCTTGAAAACTTTGGTGCCTTTGTTGATGTAGGTTGCGGTCGTATTTCCCTTCTCTCTATTGACTCTATTTCAGTTTCTCGAATTTCCCATCCTGCTGCCAGACTTAAGGTCGGAGATATGATATATACAGTAGTACGCGGAATTGATGAACGCGGTAGAATTTTTGTATCAGGACGAGAGCTACTTGGAACTTGGGAAGAAAATGCTGCGCTATTCTCTGAGGGCGAAACCGTACGCGGAATAATCAGAAGTGTTGAAAGCTATGGTATATTTGTAGAGTTAACTCCAAATCTTGCTGGACTTGCGGAATATCGTGAGGACGTTCAACCGGGACAATCTGCGGCCGTTTATATAAAAAGCATTATTCCAGATAAAATGAAAATAAAGCTGATTATCATCTCTACCGATGATACAGATACTCCAAATCCTCCACTATCCTACTTTGTAGACACAGAAAGAGTTCTACATATAGACTCATGGAAATATTCCCCTGATGGTTCGAACAAAATAATAGAAACCGTTTTCTAAAATTTAGCCCGGATTTTTCCGGGCTTTTCTATTGACTTAATAACCTTAATATGCTAAAATAAGCAAACAAGGAGGACAACGTTATGGTTAATCTTGGAAACGATTGGGACAACCTTTTAAAGGAAGAATTTAATAAAGAATATTATCTTTCCCTACGCGAATTTTTGAAAACTGAATATTTTTCACGTCGCATTTATCCTCCTATGAATGATATTTACAATGCCCTGAGATATACGTCATTCGAAAACACTCGTGTAGTAATTCTGGGACAAGACCCTTACCACGGATATGGCCAAGCGCATGGACTTTGCTTCTCCGTCAAGGAAGGCACACCGCCTCCTCCATCTCTAAAAAACATTTTCAAGGAATTAAAACACGAGTTAGGTATCGAGGAGCCTCCGTGCGGAGAACTTGTTGGTTGGGCAAAACAAGGAGTTCTCCTCTTGAACGCTACTCTTACGGTACGCGAAGCATCCCCTCAAAGCCACAAAGGACGCGGATGGGAAATATTGACCGACAAAATTATTGAAATAATCAATCAAAAGGAACGTCCTGTGGTGTTTATGCTTTGGGGCGGCAATGCTCGAGCAAAAAAAACGCTCATTACAAATCCAAACCATCTTGTCCTTGAATGTGCTCACCCGAGTCCACTTTCTGCATATGCAGGCTTCTTTGGTTGCGGACATTTTATAAAGGCAAATGCCTTTCTTGAGTCGAACGGCGAAAAAACCATTATGTGGGAAAAGATAAACAATATTTAATAAATATAACCGAGGCATTTAACTCTGCCTCGGTTTTTCTACCTGTTTATTTCTTTTTAATGATATCAAGAGTGTGATTTGAGTAGCCAATCAAATCCTGGCGTTCACAAGTGGCAAGATGATATTTAATGAATAAATCATAGGTTTTCTGATCCATTTGTTCAAGCTTTTCTCTGATATGATTTGCATACCCATCTGCAGCAATAAAGTGAAGTTGCTCCACATTAAAATTAGATCTCAATGCATCAATATCTTCTTTTCTATAAAGCTCAAATAAATCCCACGGATTAGAAAATGTGTCGAATGTTTCGGTGTCAAGCAGACACTTTTCTATCAGATCGTGGATCATATCTCTTCCAAATCCATATTGCAAAACCGAAGCATCGCCCATGCAATAAGCCACAAAAACAATTCCAGCGCGTTTCGTTACACGAATTGCCTCAGATAATGCCGCAAGCTTATCCTCATTTGTATAAAGATGATACATAGGACCCAGCAGCAAGGTAATATCATAGCTTTCATCTTTAATAAACGAAAGATCGATTGCATTTCCCTGCCTTACTGTGATTTTTTCATCTGATGTAATCTTGCTTTCGAATACATCAATGTTATGTTGAATGAGCTCAACGGCATCAACAGTGTATCCTTTGTGCGCCAAGGTGTGACTATATCTTCCTGTGCCCGCTCCAACCTCTAGAATCTTTGCACCGTCAAAAAGATAACGCTCTATGTATTTCATTGAGGTCAGGAACTCTATATTGCCATGTCTGGATAATAGCCTTACGTCCTCGTCGTAATTGTCATAATATTCTTTTAAATAGTCTGTCATAATGTTCCTTATAAATTAAGCAAATATGTGAAGCTTTCGGGCAAAATAAGTCTCCAGGACTCCTCATTGTGAGGTTTTTCGAAATCATATGTTTCAAATATCTTGTTTACATCATATCCATGCTTTACAAGTAAGTTTTTCATTGCAACCGAGGAAGGTAAAAGCTGCTGTTCAAGCATATCACCGCCGCCGCAATATATATGGATTTTAGGAAATTTGTCGTTCTGATTTGCAAAATCTTGCTTTGCAAAATAGTTCTCAAAAGCACTCATTTCATAAAGTCCAAATGCCGGAGAATATGAAAGCACGTACTTGTAGAATCCCTTCTCACGAAGTCCACAGTAGAACGAAGCTATGCCGCCCATTGAAGAACCTCCAATGCCTATGTTATCTTCACTAACGCAATACTTTTCTTTTATGAAGCTATGTAAAGTGTTAGTCATAAAGTTAGAAAGTCCGTCAAGATATCCTTTGGAAAAATCATCATCGGGAATTGCGGTCGCTAACGACGAAAGCTCACCGAATTCATCGGGATTCATAAACAACTCATGACTGCGATACATATCAGCATTATCAATTCCAACAACAATTAAGTTTTTTCCATACTGACGATGAAGTTCGCTAATAACTATATCGAGCTGCCAGGAGCCGTAAGGATCACCATTTTCGGTGTACTCACCTGCTTTGCAAAACAGATTCTGTGCATCAAAGAAATAAAGAATATCGTGTGGAGTTTTACCGTCATAACTTTCAGGAAGAAAAACGCTGATTTTCTTGATTTTATCCTCGCGGTAAGAAAGATTCTCTGTATCCTTAATAAGGTAATTTTCAACCCTACCCGTTACATCAATTCCTGGAGCAAAAAGATATGCCAAATTCTTGTTCAATTTTGAGTTTTTTTTGTATAAAACTCCGATTGAAAGATTTCCCGGATAAAAAACAACTTTTTTCATTTTAATACTCTGCCTCAAATTAAAGTTTTAATCATAAAGTATATGAGAACTAAAACACCAAGTCCTATTCTATAGTAACCAAATATCTTAAAATCGTGACGTTTAACAAAGTCCATAAGAAACTTTATTACAAAGTAAGAAACCAAGAAGGAAACAATCATTCCCACAAACAAAAGTGCTATCTCTTCAACGCTTGCGGTAAAACCCTCAAGCATAAATTTCAATACCTTAAGTCCGGATGCGCCGAGCATAATGGGAATTGCCATAAAGAAAGAAAACTCTGCGCTGGCTTGTCTTGAAACGCCACTAATCAAACCGCCAAGTATTGTAGAACCCGAACGTGAGGTTCCCGGGATCAAAGATAAAACCTGGAATGCACCGATTTTCATGGCGTCTTTATATGTCAGCTGGTCAAGAGTTTCAACACGATTTTTCTTTTCTGCCTTGAATTTTTCTACGAAAATGAAGGCAATACCATAAAATATAAGAGCAATAGCAACTACAACGTAATTATAAAGGTATGTGTCGAGCAGATCGTCAAACAACAAACCGATAACAGCCGCGGGTATTGCACCGACAATTACCTTGCCCCACATGTTCCAAATGGCTTTATTTTCTTCTTTAGTCTTTTTTCTTGAGAAGGGATAAATCTTATCCCAAAACAGAAGAGGCACGGCACAAATTGCTCCAAGCTGTATTACAACGAGGAACATCTCTAAAAATTCAGTCGAGACCTTTAACTTTAGAAACTCATCTACAAGGATCATGTGTCCTGTCGAACTTATCGGCAACCACTCTGTTATCCCCTCTACTATGCCAAGAATTATGGCCTTGATAATCTCAAAAATAAACATTAAATCTCCTTATTTTGCGCGGAGGATATCTCCCGCCTTGACTTCAAAGTCTACCTTCATAAAGAATTTCATATACGGATGTGGCGTACTTTCTATCGGATTCATATTTTCATCGAAAAGTTCGCCAATTTTAAGTTCTCTGCCTATTTTACCGGGAGTCAGAAGCTCTCCGTTATCACCAAAGCACATTTTATTACGTTGTGTAAATTCTGCAAGTCCTTTGTCCTTATCATATCCAACAGCGACAGCCAAATATGCCTTATCCTTGATATATCCGTTGTTTGGTACGATATTCGCATCTGTATGCGAGTCGGTGAAATAGTAGCCTGTATAATACTCTCTGTGGCTAACCGACTCAAGCTCACGATACCAAGCGGGATCATAGGAATAGTTACCCGAAAAATATGAATCAATAGCCATTTTATAAGCATTTGTAACAACTGCAGTATAATATGCCGACTTCATTCTACCTTCAATCTTGAAGGAATTAATGCCTGCTTCAATAAGCTCCGGAATATGCTGAATGGTACAAGTATCACGGCTCGCTATAATGAATGTTTCACCATTAATTTCCTCAACAGGCATTTTGCAATCAGGACGCTTCTCTTCCTCAATCTCGTAATTACGGATAGTGTAATTCCATCTGCAAGGCTGTGCGCACATACCCCGGTTAGCATCTCTTCCAACCATGTGGTTGGAGAGTAAGCATCTTCCACTATACGAAACACACATTGAACCGTGAATGAAACACTCAATCTCGAGTTCCTCAGGAATATTCATACGTATCGCCTTGATTTCTTCAAGCGTAAGCTCTCTCGCAAGAACAACCCTCTTTGCACCAAGAGCATACCATGCCTTACAAGCAGCTGCGCTAGTAGCGTTAGCCTGAGTGGAAATGTGAATTTCCATATTAGGAATCGTTTCCTTTACAAGCATAAGAACTCCAACATCGGCTATTATCATCGCATCAATATCTATATGCGAGAGATCGACCAAATATTTGCGTAAAAGATCGTATTCATCCTCTCTCGGCATGGTGTTAAGGGTCAAATACACCTTTACTCCACGCTCGTGAGCGTATTTTACAGCTTCTTCAAGCTCTTCTATTGAGAAATTATCCGCAGCTGCACGCATACCAAATATATGTCCTGCAAGATATACGGCATCTGCACCGTATAGTATGGCGGCGCGCATTTTCTCAAAATTACCCGCCGGTGAAAGTATTTCGGGTCTTTTCATTATTTATTTCCTTTCGGCTCATTTACTGCAATAAGATCTATCTCCCAAGCAGGAAGACATTTAAGTCTGCGGAGATAAAGCGAATAGTTCGGATATCTCTCATAGACGGTATTTATCAAGTCAAAAATGTCACGACTACGGTGATAAAGAGATATCAAAAGCTTGGGATTATCGCTCATAATTATATTATGAGATCCTATCAAGGCCTCTCGCTCCGCACCTTCAACATCGTATTTGATGTAATCAATCTTTTCACTTGTAATATTGTCAATTTTAATCATTTTAACAGCGTCCTCGCGATGCTCATAGGATGCTGTCGCAACAGCTGTAGAGTTACGATTTCCACTACCCAAAAACGCGCCCTCACAATCCTCTCGCCATGCAGCTGCATTGATCGGAGTAACCTCAATTTCAGTTTCTGCCGCAGAATATTTCTCCAGTTTTTTGAAGTTTCGTTTATCAGGCTCCAAAGCATAAATTCGTTTTAGGTTTGGAAAATAGCTTTTTGCCTCCCTTGCTGTGTCGCCGTTATATGCCCCTGCATCGACGATTACGCGTATGTTTTCTACAGGCATTAAAGAATAAATATCATCACGAACAGAATAACATTCAAGTAAATATTTCATTCTTCCCTTAAGCTTATAATTAATTACGGATGAAAAAACAGCACGTGAATTGTCGTCAGCTAGACTCTTATATGCCTTGATAATTGCGTCATAGTGCTCATTATAGAAATTCTTGTCAAAATATTCCTCAATACCTGCAACAGGCATATCAGGAACATACATATCGTAGTTTGAGTCTATATCTGCAAGCATATCTATCACATCTTCCCTGTTTGATGCAAATGAAAGAACAATCACAAACTCGGGATAGTTTTCTTTAATTTCGGAAAAGGATTTTACCTTATATCCACGGAAAGAGTGACCACGGACAAATCCGTCGGATGCAAAAACCTCTGCAACCGAAATCCCAAGTACTTTAAAACGTTCAAAAAGCTTATCCGCCCCATTTCCCATACCATATACCATTATGGGACGCTTTTCGTTTTTCAGTTCTTCCCACATATCCGTTGTTACAGGTGGGATCGGCAAAGCAAACAACTTGTAAGGCATATATACTCCAAAATTCTTTATAAAATAATATTATACTAAATTGAAGAAAAAGTCAAGGAAATATGAAAAACTCTTGAAAATAGACTTAATTTATGTTAAAATTAAATTGCAATTAAAGAAAGGTGGTTTTAACAATGGATTGCTTATTTTGTGCTATAATAAACGGAGATATTCCTTCAAAAAAGGTGTTCGAGAACGAACATTGCTACGCCTTCCTAGACATCGCTCCTCAGGCTCCGGTACATTGCCTTATTGTTCCCAAACTCCATATTTCTTCGGCTGATGAAATAACCATCGAAAATGCCTACATTATCGGAGAGATTTTCGCCGTAATACCCAAGATTGCTGAGTCACTCGGGCTTACTAACGGATACCGTGTAATCACTAACATCGGTGAAGACGGTGCGCAGACAGTAAAGCATCTTCATTTCCACATTCTCGGCGGAAAAAAGCTTCCCGAAAATATTGTTTAAAAATAAAAAGCAGGGCGAGATGCCCTGCTTTTTATATGGCAGATAAGGATTAGTTAACCTTCTCCTTAACCTTTGCTGCCTTACCAACTCTGTCGCGAAGGTAGTAAAGCTTAGCACGGCGAACCTTTGCCTCACGGAATACTACAACCTTCTCTACGTTGGGAGAATGAAGGGGGAAGGTCTTTTCAACGCCTACACCGTAAGAAACACGTCTTACAGTAAAGGTCTCGGAGATGCCGCCACCATGTCTTGCGATAACGGTACCCTCAAACATCTGAGTTCTTTCCTTCTCACCCTCGACGATCTTAACGTAAACTTTTACGCCGTCGCCGATACCGAACTTAGGAACGTCGGTCTTAAGCTGCTCACTAACAAAAGCCTGGATCTTTTCCATTTTTATGGCCTCCTTTAAACTTCGGACGTTCGTACAGAGCATCGCAGAGGACCGTCCTGATAATAATACTGTTTCGCCAATAGGCATATATCGCCAAATAGGCATAATCACAGATGTAGACATTATATCATAATGATTTTAAAAAATCAATACTTTTTTTAACTTTTTTTACATTTTTTTATTTTCTATTGAAAACTCACTAAAATGATGATAAAATTAGGTATATCAAACAATTGAGGTGCTCTATGAAAATACTGATTGCATCGGATATACACGGTGATTTTGATGGCGCAAAAGCTATAATCGACGCTTATGAAAACGAAGGATGTGATAGCATTCTACTGCTTGGAGATATCCTTTATCACGGTCCTCGTAACGATCTTCCTCCGACCTACGCTCCAAAGCGCGTCATCGAGCTTCTAAACTCATACGCTGATAAAATAATTGCTGTTAAAGGAAATTGTGATGCCGAGGTTGATCAGATGGTACTAAATTTCTCTATTATGTCCGATTACACAAAACTATCACTCGACGGCCTTTCTGTCTTCGCGACACACGGTCATCATTATAATTTAAGCACCCCGCCCTCACTCAAGGCAGATGAAATTCTTCTTCACGGACACACTCACGTTCTGAAGTGCGAGGAATTTGGCAACAGTAACATTTATCTTAATCCGGGTTCTATCTCAATTCCCAAAGAAAACAATCCCAGGTCTTATATTATTTACGATAGTAGATGCTTTACAATTAAGGACATTAAAGGTAACGTTATAATCAAAAAGAATTTTGACTAACTTAATACTTTAGAGGATATTGTTTTTTTGCAGTGTCCTCTTTTTTAACGCAAAGATTCCAAAGGAATATACTGTCAAGGTAATTGAAAGGAGTAAAATATGGATTCTTACGCTTACTACAACGGTATATTCGATAAGAAGGAAAACGTTAAGATACCACTTTCGGATAGATCGATTTATTTTGGAGATGCTGTTTACGACGCTATGATCGGCTCTTATGATAGAATACACTGGGAAAACGATCATCTTGATCGATTTTTGCTAAATGCAAAAAAGATTGGAATTAGGCATAAATATTCTAAGACGTTTTTATCATCCTTAATGCATGAGATCGGTGTTAAATCGGGCATGAAAACATATCTAATGTATTGTCAATTATCGAGAAATTTAGCAGATAGAAATCATTCGGCAAGAGGATGCGGTGCTAATTTGTTAATTACCGTTGATCCTATCAAAATTCCTAAAAATCCTCCTCCAATGAAACTCATTTCAATGCCCGACTTACGATATGGATATTGCGATATAAAGACCGTCAACCTTATACCCGCAGTTATATCTGCAACAAAAGCGGAAAAGATGGGCTTTGACGAGGCCGTTTTTATAAACAATGGATTTGTAACAGAGTGCACAAAATCGAATATCTCGATAATAAAACAAGGCAGAATCATCACACACCCTAAAGACAACAAAATCCTCCCCGGTATTGCTCGAGAGCATTTGCTGAAAATTTGCCACGAGGAAAAAATAGATGTTATTGAGAGGCCTTTTACATTTCAAGAGCTGATTTGTGCAGATGAAATCCTTGTCACAAGCACTACAAAACTTTGCCGAAGGGTTTCACTCATAGATAATTTCAATGTAGGTTCTAATGACGCTAATCTCTCATGCGCATTATGTACAAAACTGTACGATGATTTTTCTGCATTTTGTGATACTTGATTAGTTTATGAATTTAGTTCACAATTTTGACATTTTTTTAACAAGTTTCTTCTAATATCCTATTGATTTTTTATTTTTCGTATGATATAATATCAAAGATTTGATGCGCACAAACGCACACATATAGGAGGAAATATTTATGCTGAAGAAACTTTCTACAATTCCCTTCGCAGGAACTAAAGAACAGGAAGAGCAGCTTGCTCGAGTTATTGAGAAATACAAGGGCGACAAAAGCCGTATTATGGCTGTAATGCAGGAGGCTCAGGGAATTTACGGATATCTTCCAATTGAAGTACAGAATAAGATCGCCGAAGGAATGGATGTGCCTCTAGAAAAGGTCTATGGCGTTGCAACCTTCTACGCACAGTTTTCCCTTTCGCCTAAAGGCGAAAATCATATTGCCGTATGCCTTGGTACAGCTTGCTATGTCAAAGGCTCCGGCTTAATTTTTGATAAGTTCCAGCAACTTCTCGGCATTGGTGCAGACGAATGTACCGCCGACAGAAAGTTCTCCCTCACTGCTTCGCGTTGCATTGGTGCGTGTGGTCTTGCCCCTGTTCTCACAGTAAACGAGGACGTTTACGGCAGACTCACCGTCGATGACGTAAAAGGCATTCTCGAAAAATACAACTAAAAAATCTTAAGTATAGGATAACAATAATATGAAAATTTCAAAAATGCAAGAGCTTCTTGAAGCAAAGGTGCTCTGTGGCGAGGAATTTCTTGGAAGACACGTTTACTCCGCTTGTGGCTGCGATCTTATGAGCGACGTACTTGCATTCGCAAAGGACCAGGCGGTTCTTCTCACCGGTTTAGTTAATCCTCAAGTTGTAAGAACTGCCTTGATGATGGATATGAATTGCATAGTTTTTGTTCGCTCCAAGATTCCCGGTGAAGATATCATTAAGCTCGCAAAGGAACATGAATTAGTGATTTTAAGCACAGAAAAACCTCTATATACCTCCTGTGGACTTCTCTTCCAGAATGGTCTTTTGGGTTCGAGAGAGGTTGCTAAATGAACGACAACTTAATTTTTCATTTTGAGGTTTCGGGGGATGATTTTACCTCTGCGGGTCAAGCATCTGTTCAGGTTAAAAAGAACCTAAGACAGCTCGGCTTCGACAATGAGATAATCAGACGCGTTTCTATTGCAATGTACGAGGGCGAAATTAATATGGTCATTCACGCCGGTGGCGGAACAGCCGATGTTATTGTAACAGAGGAATACATCGAGATTTCTCTCGTAGACCAAGGCCCCGGCATTAAGGACATAGAAAAAGCTATGCAGGCAGGATATTCCACCGCTACCGAAACAATACGTTCTTTAGGCTTTGGCGCAGGAATGGGTCTACCCAATATGAAAAAAAACACAGACTCTATGCATATCACGTCTGAAGTAGGCGTTGGAACACGTATCGTAATGCGAGTAATGTTATAAGGTTATAAGGAGGACAAGCGATGAAGTCCTATGATCATTCTGTTCTTTTAGACAAGGACAAATGCACAGGCTGTACCACTTGTATTAGACATTGCCCTACCGAAGCTATAAGAGTTAAATCGGGTAAGGCGGTTATTAATCCGGATAGATGTATTGACTGCGGCGAATGTATCAGACATTGTCCGCAGGGCGCGAAGAAGGCTGTTAGCGATCAGCTTTCATCTATGAATGAATTTAAATGGAAGATCGCCCTTCCTGCGCCTTCACTTTATGGACAGTTCGACAACCTTGATGATGTTGAATACGTTCTGAACGGATTGCTTAAAATCGGCTTTGACGAGGTTTTCGAAGTATCCAAGGCTGCTGAAATTGTTACAGCGCACACTAGAAAATATCTTCAAACCGAGGGTGTGCAAAAGCCTGCTATAAGCTCCGCTTGTCCGGTTATTATGCGACTTATTTCTCTGCGCTTCCCTTCTCTTGAGGAACATATCGTACATATGCTTCCCCCTATGGAGATTGCTGCAAAGCTTGCGAGAAAAAGAGCTCTCGAAAATCATCCCGAGCTTAAGCCCGAAGAGATTGGAGTTTGCTTCATAACACCTTGTCCTGCAAAGGTAAGCTACGTAAAAAACGGATTTGCCTCTTATAATAGCGAGGTGGACAGAGTTGTATCGATTAGCAGTATCTATTTTCTTCTTATAAATGCAATGAGTAAGGATGATCCCATTGAAAATCTCTCGGAATCAGGCAAAATCGGTATTGGTTGGGCGAGAAGCGGTGGAGAGGCAACAGCCCTCTTTAACGACGATTATCTTGCCGCTGACGGTATTGAGAATGTTATTCACGTTCTTGATCAGATTGAAAACGGAAATATTCCGCCCCTCGAATTTATTGAGTTAAACGCCTGCGCCGGAGGTTGCGTTGGTGGAGTTCTTACTATGCAAAACCCATTCATCGCAAAGGCACGACTGCTTACACTCAGGAGGTATATGCCCGTTTCGCAAAACAGCGTTACCACAGACTCAGAATATATCCCCGATGATTTCCTCTTCGAGGAATTACCAGCCTATGCTCCGATAACAAGACTTGGCAAAAACATTGCCGAATCTATGAGAATGATGGCAGATATACAAAAATTTAAAGAAACTCTCCCCGGTATCGATTGCGGATCTTGTGGTGCTCCCACGTGCAGAGCTTTCGCCGAGGATGTAATTAAAAAAACCGCTTGTCCCGAGGATTGCAGACTCAAGGAAGTCTGGCAGAACAAGGATAGAAAGGCTTAATATGACCGTAGACGTTTTTGCAAAGGAATCGGATTATAAGATTGTATGTATGCCCTCCCCTGACAAGGAAATTAAGGGCGTGTATATTGGCGACCTTCTTAGTTGGGTGATGGGAAAGGCCCATCCGCAGGATTTGTGGATTACAATAATGACTAACATCAATATCGTAGCTGTTGCAACATTGGTTGAATGCTCTTGTATTCTTTTAGCGGAGGATGTCACTCTCGACGAGAATACAATCAATACCGCCACGGCAAAGGGAATAAACGTTTTATCAACCTCTCTCTCTGCTTATGATGCTGCAATACAAGCTCATACTGTTCTAAATTGAGTAAATTTTATTACGATCTCCACATTCACTCCTGTCTATCTCCTTGCGGTGATGATGACAACACACCTAACAATATTGCCGGTATGGCACATCTGTGCGGTCTAAATATTGTTGCTCTCACCGACCATAATTCCTGCAAAAACTGTCCCGCATTTTTTGAAGCATCGAAAAAATACAATATAATCCCCATAGCCGGAATGGAGCTAACTACTTCGGAGGATATCCACGTAGTATGTATCTTTGAAAATCTGCAAGATGCTATGGATTTTGACGAGTATATTGACTTACATCGCACTAAATTTTTGAACAAACCCGAAGTTTTTGGCAGACAGACTGTTCTTGATCAAGACGATAACGAAATTTGTGAGATTGATCATCTTCTCATCAATGCTACCGATTTATCGGTTGATAACGTTGTTTCTCTCGTAAAGTCATTTAACGGCTTCTGCTACCCCGCACATATCGATAGAGAAGCAAACGGAATTATTGCCGTGCTTGGAATTCTTCCTGACTGTGGATTCTCTGTTTATGAGCTTGCAGATCAAGATAATGTAAAGACCTACTCCGATATGTATGGAATATCCGAGGACAGATTTGTCATTGGCTCTGATTCTCATTATCTTGCGCAAATCAAAGATGCCGAACACTATTTCGAGCTTGAAGTGGAAGATACCAATCCCACGCAGGTTGTCAAAGCAGTATTTGATTATTTACGGAGGTTTGATCGATGAAAGAACTTTCGCTTAATATACTAGATATCGTCGAAAACTCGACAAAAGCCGAGGCAGACTTGGTTTCAATATCAATTTTTGAGGATGACGATACTTTAACAATCAATATCACAGATAACGGATACGGTATGAGCGAGGAAACGCTTCAATCGGTTACCGATCCTTTTTATACGACCAGGACAACCCGTACGGTTGGAATGGGAATTCCTCTCTTCAGATTTGCTGCAGAGCAAACCGGGGGAGATTTGAAAATTTCGTCTACACACATCGACGTAGATAAGGAAAATCACGGCACATCTATAACCGCGATTTTCAACAAAACACACATCGACTATACACCTCTTGGCGATATAATTTCTACTATCGTCACTCTTGTTCAGGGGCATCCGAATATCGACTTTGTTTTCCTTCATAATATTGGATCAAAGAAGGTTTCGCTCGATACAAGAGAGCTTCGCACGGTATTAGATGATGTTCCCCTTGACACCTTCGATGTCCTCGTTTGGATCAAAGAAAATTTGTCAAGTCAATACTGTTGTATTAATTAATAATTTAATAAATATATCCGAGAAAGGAAAATCAAAACAAATGAAATCTTTGGCTGAGCTTCAGGCTATCAAAGAAAAAATGAAGAGCAAAATTGCTCTTCGCGAAGGCAGCGGTGATATTCGTGTTGTAGTTGGTATGGCTACGTGCGGTATTGCTGCAGGCGCTCGTCCTGTTCTCAACGCATTCGTTGAAGAAGTTAGCAAAGCAGGACTCAATGAAAAGGTTACCGTCTCCCAGACAGGTTGTGTTGGCTACTGCCAGCTCGAGCCTATCGTTGAGATATATGAGTCGGGTAAGGATAAGGTCACTTATATCCATATGACTGCCGACAAGGTAAAAGAAATCGTAGAAAAGCATTTAAAGGGCGGTAAAATCATTTCTGAATATACCGTCACTGATGCTGATTAACAGGAGGTAGCACAAGTGATTCGCGCACACGTATTGATTTGTGGTGGTACAGGTTGTACATCCTCCGGCAGTAAGACTCTCCAGGAGGCATTTAATAATAGCCTCGAAAAATTTGGTCTTACAGAAGAAATTAAGATGGTTCAGACCGGTTGCTTTGGTCTTTGCGCTCTCGGACCTATCGTAATCGTATATCCCGACGGAACATTTTACAGCAGAGTTACCCCCGAGGACGTTAACGAGATTGTTGAAGAGCATCTTCTCAAGGGTAGAATAGTAGAACGTCTTGTATACAGCGATTCTGAAACCGAAGGTATCGTAGAGGAGCAGGCTAAAAACGTTTCTCTTTCGGATACAAAATTCTACAAGTCCCAGAAAAGAATAGTACTTCGTAACTGCGGTGTTATTGACCCTGATAACATTGACGAATACATAGCTATGGATGGCTATGCTGCACTTGGAAAGGTGCTTACCGAGATGACTCCAGAGGATGTTATCAAGGTTGTTTCCGATTCAGGTCTTCGTGGCAGAGGAGGCGGTGGCTTCCCTACCGGTCGTAAGTGGGCTCTTTGCGCTCCAAACAAGGCAGACCAAAAGTACGTAGTTTGTAACGCAGACGAAGGTGACCCCGGTGCATTTATGGACCGTTCCATTCTTGAGGGCGATCCCCATTGCGTAATTGAGGCTATGACTATTTGCGGATATGCAGTTGGTGCTACTAAGGGTTACGTCTACGTAAGAGCCGAATATCCTATCGCTGTTACCAGACTTCAGAAGGCTATTGATGATGCCAAGGCATACGGTCTTCTTGGTAAAAATATATTTGGCTCCGGATTTGATTTCGACCTTGAGATAAAACTTGGCGCAGGTGCATTCGTATGCGGTGAAGAAACCGCACTTATGACCTCTATTGAGGGCAACCGTGGTGAGCCTCGTCCCCGTCCTCCCTATCCCGCGGTTAAGGGTCTGTTCGGCAAGCCTACCGTTGAAAACAACGTAGAGACATTTGCAAACATTCCTCAGATCATTCTTAACGGTGCGGAGTGGTTCTCCTCTATGGGTACAGAGAGATCCAAGGGTACAAAGGTATTTGCACTTGGTGGTAAGATTCAGCACACAGGTCTTGTTGAGATCCCTATGGGTGTTACTCTTGACACCATTATTAATGAAATTGGCGGCGGCATCCCCGGTGGCAAGAAATTCAAGGCTGCCCAGACAGGTGGTCCCTCCGGTGGTTGTATTCCTGCAAGCCTTATTAACACCGAGGTTGACTACGATAACCTTGTTGCACTCGGCTGTATGATGGGATCAGGCGGTCTTATCGTTATGGACGAAGACAACTGCATGGTTGATATGGCAAAGTTCTTCCTTGAGTTCACAGTTGACGAGTCCTGCGGTATGTGCACCCCTTGTCGTGTTGGTACAAAGAGTCTCCTTGAGCTTCTTGATAAGATTACCGACGGTAAGGGCACGCTTGAAGATATAGACAGGCTTGAGAGCCTTTGTAACTACATCAAAGCAAACTCGCTTTGTGGTCTTGGACAAACTGCTCCCAACCCCGTTCTTGCTACACTTAACTTCTTCCGCGATGAGTACATCGCTCACGTTGTTGATAAGAAGTGTCCTGCCGGTGTTTGTAAGAGTCTTCTCTCCTTTGTGGTTGATCAAGACAAGTGTATTGGTTGCGGTAAGTGCGCGAAGAATTGTCCTGTCGACTGCATCACAAAGACAGATTATGTTGCTCCCGGTCACAAGCTTCCCTCCTACACTATAGATATATCCAAGTGTATCAAGTGCGGTGCTTGTATCACAGGTTGTAAGTTTAACGCTATTTCTAAGAAATAATGAAAGGAGTACGCTGAAATGGAAATGTTAAATGTAACTGTTAACGGTATCG
Source organism: Eubacteriales bacterium (assembly GCA_045654725.1). Taxonomy (GTDB): domain Bacteria; phylum Bacillota; class Clostridia; order Oscillospirales; family CAG-272; genus UBA1740. Next base: position 47,885 of record JAZONX010000030.1, on the reverse strand, counting down.
CTGTAAGCGTACCCAAGGGCGCTACTATTCTTGAAGCTGCCCGTACAGCAGGTGTGGAGATCCCTACCCTCTGCTATATGAAAGAAAAGAACGAGATCGGCGCATGCCGTATCTGTGTTGTTGAAGCAACCGGCGCTCGCGGTCTTGTTACCGCCTGCGTTTATCCTGTTACCGAAGGTATGGCAATTCAAACCAACTCTCCCAAGGTAAGAGCGGCAAGAAAAACAACTCTCGAGCTTATTCTTTCTACCCATGATATGAACTGCCTCTCTTGCTCAAGATCTACTAACTGCGAGCTTCAGAAGCTCTGCCTCGAATATGGTGTTGACTCTCACGCTTTTGAAGGTTTCAAGCCTACTTATGAGCTTGACTTCTCCACCCCTCACCTCGTTAGAGACAACAATAAGTGTGTTCTCTGCCGTAGATGTGTAGCGGTTTGCGAGGAGCAGCACGTTGCTGTTATCGGTGCAAACAACCGTGGTATTGATACCTGCATCGGTCAGCCCTTCAATCTTCCTCTTAACGAAACTCCCTGTATTTCCTGCGGTCAGTGTACAGCTGTTTGTCCCACCGCGGCTCTCACAGAGCGTGATGACACAGATAAGGTTTGGGCTGCTCTTGCAGACCCCGGAAAGCACGTTGTTGTTCAGACTGCTCCCTCTATCAGAGCAACCCTCGGCGAGTGCTTCGATATGCCTATCGGAACTAATGTTGAGGGCAAGATGGTTGCAGCGCTTCGCAGACTTGGTTTCGAGAAGGTATTTGACACAAATACCGCAGCAGACTTCACAATCGTTGAAGAAGCAACCGAGCTCCTTGAGAGAGTTAAGAATGGCGGCACACTTCCTATGATCACATCCTGTTCTCCCGGATGGGTTAAGTTCTGCGAGTTCTACTATCCCGACATGATCGGTCACCTCTCTTCCTGCAAGTCTCCTCAGCAGATGGGCGGCGCGCTTATCAAGACCTACTGGGCTGAGAAGATGGGATATGATCCTAAGGATATCTTCGTAGTTTCTATTATGCCTTGTACCGCAAAGAAGTTTGAGGTTGGCAGAGATGATATGTCTGCCGCAAAAGGTACTGTTGACGTTGATGTTGCTCTTACCACACGTGAGCTTGCAAGAATGATCGGTCGTGCAGGCATTAAGTTTACCTCCCTTCCCGACGAGGAATTCGATTGTCCTCTCGGTGTAGATACAGGTGCAGCTGTAATCTTTGGTGCTACCGGTGGTGTTATGGAGGCTGCACTCCGTACTGCAAACGACGTTCTTACCGGCAAGGATAACTCCGAGATCGAGTTCCACGAGGTTCGTGGTACTGATGGCCTTAAGGAAGCGACCTACAATATCGCAGGTATGGATATCAAGGTTTGTGTTGCATCCGGTGCCGCAAATGCCAAGCACGTTATGGACAAGATTGCTTCCGGCGAGGCAGATTGGACCTTCGTTGAGATCATGGGTTGTCCCGGCGGTTGCGTAAATGGCGGTGGTCAGCCTATTCAGCCTCAGCACGTTCGTGACACTGTTGATCTTAAGAGTGTTCGTGCAAAGGCTCTCTACGATCAGGATAAGGCTATGACTATGAGAAAGTCCCACCTCAACCCTGTTATCAAAGAGGTATATGATAATTACTTCAAGGGTGGATACGGTTGCCACGCGGCACATCACGCTCTCCACACATCCTACGTTGCTAGAAAAAAATATAACTTCTAATACACAAAAACCGACACTCCGTTTCGGGGTGTCGGTAAATTATTTTTTACGAAGAAATTCTATTGACATTTTGTTGATAATATGATAGAATAGCTAAGGAAAATGCGGGTATGGCGGAATTGGCAGACGCGCCAGACTTAGGATCTGGTGTTTACACGTGCAGGTTCGACTCCTGTTACCCGCACCACGCGAGGTTTACAATGCTCATCATAGCTTGTAACCTCGTTTTCATTTCATTTGCCGAAGAAAGAGGACGGTTGCAAATAGCATAACCAAAATACCATAACCCAAAACAACAAGCAAATGCTCTGTTACATTACCATAATTTCCATTTAAAACTGCTTTTTCAAGTTCAACAGCATGAACGAATGGTAAAATATTTGCTAATTTCTTATATGTACCTCCAAGCAAATCAATGTCAAACCACGCGCCGGACAGCCAAGCAGAAATATTAGTAAATAAACCACCACAAATGCCTCCGACCTGCTTAACGTTAAGTGTGCTACCACATAACAAACCAAGTCCGATATAAAATATACTTATTGGTCCAATTAGACAAACAGCACGTAATACATTAATTCCGCAAGATAATCCCAGGCAGATTGCGAAGATATAACATATAGCTGCTTGAACTACGGACATTGGAATTATAGGCAACAAGTATCCAATAATATATTCGTAAGGCTTTAATGGCGTTGTGTAAAGTCTTTGTAAAAAAGAACTCTCTCTGTCCCTAGATATTAAAGTCGCAGAAAAAAGAGTCATAAATGACAATCCAAAGATAGTAATCCCTGGTGTTAGTTCTTCAATCTTATATATTTCCGCAGGAACATTCTTATTAATCATATTGAGCATAATTAAAATTATAACAGGAAATCCTAATCCAAAAATAATGTTGATTGGGTCGCGAAAGATTTCCTTGGAACATCTCTTGGCAAAGGTTATTGTTCTCATCATATTTTCGCCTCCTTTATTAATTTAATAAAAGCCTGTTCGAATATGTCACAACCCATTTTGCATTTAAGATCATTAACCGTTCCTACCGTTAAAAGTCTGCCCTTATTGATAATACCTACTCGATCAGATAGTTCTTCAACCTCTTCCATATAGTGAGTTGTGAGCAATATAGTTACTCTGCCCTTCAATGACTTGATAATTTCCCACAGTTCCGCCCTAGCAATTACATCAAGTCCCAATGTTGGTTCATCAAGAAATAACACCTCCGGTTCGCTAACAAGAGCCATTGCTATACTAAGTCTCCTTTGCCAACCACCCGAAAGAAGCCCGGCTTTCTTCTTTAAAACAGAATCTAGCCCTAATCTATATGTCAGCTGTTCAATCTTTCTCTTTGTTTTCGCCTTTGAAAATTCATGTATGCCGCATATTAGTTCAAGATTTTCCTTTACTGATAAATTTTGAGCGACCGCGGTTTCTTGAGGAGAAAAACCTATAATACTCTTGACTTGTACATCATCATGAAGAATCCTATTTCCACAAACAATTGCATCCCCTTCTGTTGGCTTAGTTATACATGAGAGCATCTTTACTATTGTAGATTTACCCGATCCATTAACACCTAGCAAAGAAAACAATTCTCCCTTTTGAATATTTAGATTCAGTTTATCAACCGCAATCAAATCCTTATATTTTTTTGTCAAATTACTTGTACTTATGGCCAGCATTTCATTTACCGTCTTTCCAATTACTTCACATCTTATTGTAGCGATTAGATATTAAAAAACAAGTAGTTTCGCGTAATCGGTTATTTTTTCCTACTATTCGGCAAACAAAAATTATAATTTCTATTTTCAAAAAATATTACCGCGTTTTGAGAAAACCAAAACGCGGCTTTTTTATTTATTTAGGTATGTCAAGCATTTGTTTGCGCTTATTGGGTTGCGTGCCCTCTGTAAGAGTGAACCAAAATTCGCATCCATCCTGCACCGTAGAGTCTACTCCAACGGTTTCGCCATGTGCCTCGATTATGGTTTTGCAAATATAGAGACCGAGTCCTACACCACTCTTGTCAAGTCCTCTACTCTTGTCGGTTTTATAGAAACGGTCAAAGATAAGTTTTTCATCTTCCTCGGAAATTACCTGTCCTTGATCATAAACCGCTACTTTAAGCTTGGAGTCGGTTATTCGGGTGATACGAATTCTCAGCTTACCTTCCTCTCGTGCGAACTTAATCGCATTATGGCATAGGTTATATAGCACCTGGTAAATCGCATCCTTATCGGCTCTAACGTACATTCCATCAAACTCGGAATCAAACTCAACGTCGAGTCGCTTATCCTCGATTTTTTGTTCAAAAGAAATCAGAATAATTCTTGCAACCTCGGCGATGTCGAAATCGGTAAAGGTGAACTTTCTCTCGCCCGACTCGAGTCTTGAAACGTCGAGAAGCTGAGAAACAAGTCTTGATAACCTATGCACCTCAGCAGAAATCACACCGAGGTAATATTCATGCTTTTCAGGTGGAATCGCACCCGAGTTTATTCCGTCGATAAAACCGGAAATGGTTGTCATAGGAGTTCTTAAATCATGAGAAATATTAGCGAGAAACGAATTACGCATTTTTTCAAGGCTTTCAAGCGAGTCTGCCATTTCATTGAACGCTATTCCAAGCTTTCCAACCTCATCATGTCGATTTTTGACACTAACTCTTGCGGAGAAATCACCTTTAGCAAACCTCTCTGCAGCGGCAGTCATCTTTCTCATAGGATGAACGATTCTCTCGGTGATAAAGTATGCTGCGATAACAGCAACAAGCATTACCCATATAGAGCTATTGATAACAACTCGACGAGTAATACTTACAAAGTTGCTCTCTTTATTGGTAGATGCCATCGTCATTACGTAATATTTGGTTTCGCCTTTTGAAAGGACGGGCATTGCATAAACCATATATTGGTCATTAAGCGAATCACCAATACTGCCATTATACAAATATCCAACATCCCCCTCGTCATTTTTTTGCTTTTCAAAATCGGAGAGCGATATATGGCCAATTTGACCATTAACATCGATTATCGGCGTGGTCCCATTTTCCGAATGAGCAGTCGAAAGAAATATATTTCCATTCTCATCGGTTACCATAACGTAAAAATCGGGGTTAAGGTTTACCATAGGTGTAATGTTTTCTGCTACAGCAAATATCTCTTCCTCTACATTTCCAACTCCGTTTTCACTAATAAGGTTAACAACGATGGAGCACTCCTTACCAAGTCGATCCTCGGTATCACCCATTGCATAGTTTCGTACCATCGCAGTAATAATACCTGATAATATAAGAAAGCTCACAAAGATTGTTACTATAAAGGCTGTTAGATATTTTGAAAACGAGGTTTTAAACATCAAAATCACCCCCATAATTTCTAATTAAATGTATTTTAACATATTTTATCACAGAATGTCAAATAAATTTACACATTTGGATTGACTAAATATTAATTTTGTGTTAAAATGTACGGTGATAATTAACTTATAGGAGTAAAAAAATGACAGTTACAAGATTTGCGCCCAGCCCTACAGGATATATGCATATTGGTAACCTCAGGACTGCGCTTTATTCTTATCTTATTTCAAAGCACGATGGTGGGACATTCATTCTTCGTATTGAGGATACCGACCGCGAAAGACTTGTTGAAGGTGCAACAGACGTTATTAAGTCAACACTTAATATGACCGGTCTCAACTGGGATGAAGGTCCCGATGTTGGTGGCGACCACGGTCCCTACGTTCAGTCCGAGCGTAAAGAGATATATATGGAATATGCAAAGAAGCTTGTTGAAATGGGCCACGCATATTATTGCTTCTGCACCAAGGAGCGTCTTGAGAAACTCCACGAGGAAGATGCAATGGGCGGTTATGACAGACATTGCAGAAATCTTTCCAAGGAAGAGGTGGAGGCAAATCTCGCTGCAGGTATTCCCTTTGTTATCCGTCAGAAGATGCCTACCGAAGGTGTTACAAGCTATCATGACGAAGTATTCGGTGATATTTCTATGAACAACGAAGAGCTACAAGATCAGATCTTGATGAAAGCCGACGGATATCCTACCTATAACTTCTGTCACGTTATTGACGACCACCTTATGGGCGTTACACACGTTGTAAGAGGATCGGAGTATCTTACCTCCACTCCCAAATACGTTCTTCTTTATGATGCATACGGCTGGGAAAGACCCACCTACGTTCATCTTCCCCTTCTTATGGGTAAAGATGCTGAAGGCAATATTTCCAAGCTCTCCAAACGTCACGGCGCAGTTTCCTTCCAGGATCTTGTTGCAGACGGTTATCTTCCTGAGGCAATTATAAACTACATTTCTCTGCTCGGTTGGTGTCCCAAGGGCGGCGAGCAGGAATTCTTCACTCTCGACGAATTAAAAACCGCTTTTACCATCGAAGGCGTATCCAAGTCTCCCTCTGTGTTTGATTTTGAAAAGCTTCTTTGGTTTAACGGTGAATATATTCATAAGCTTGAAGACGAGAAGTTCGCAGAGATTATCGAGAGCTTTATTAAAACGGAAATTCCCACAAACATCAACAAAGCAAAGATGCTTGGTCTTCTAAAGACCAGAATAGCAAAGCTTTCTGAAATCGACGAGAGAATGGCGTTCTTCATCACACTCCCCGAGTACGATAAGGAGCTCTTCCTTAACAAGAAAAACAAGATCGCTGATTATGAGATTGTAAAGACGGTTCTTGCAGAAGCAAAGGATATTCTTGCAGGCGTTGACCTGTTCGATAATGACACTCTCTTTGCATCGCTTATGCCTATCGCCGAAAAACTCCAGATAAAAACCGGTACTCTCATGTGGTGCGTGCGTATTGCCGTTTCCGGTATGACTGCAACCCCCGGTGGTGCGACTGAGATTATGGAGGTTATCGGTAAAGAAGAATCCATCGCAAGAATTGAAAGCGCTCTGACAAAACTTGCATAAACTCTTTTAAATGATTAAGGCGAGCCGAATGGCTCGCCTTTTTTTGTATTAATCGAGTTCTTTAAGACCTGTATAAAGCTCATAATATCTTCCCTTCTGTTCGAGAAGATCATCATGATCGCCGCGCTCTATAATTTCACCCTTTTCAAGTACCATAATTGCGTTGGAATTGCGTACTGTAGAAAGTCGGTGAGCAATTACAAATGTTGTTCTATCCTTCATAAGTCTATCCATACCGCGCTCAATATGTCGCTCTGTACGGGTGTCAACCGACGATGTTGCCTCGTCAAGAACAAGAATAGGCGCTTTAGAGAGTGCAGCTCTCGCAATATTTAGAAGCTGACGCTGACCCTGCGAGAGGTTTGCACCATCGCCCTCAAGAACGGTGTCATAACCATGCTCAAGACGCATGATGAAACTGTGAGCACTTGCCGTTCTTGCCGCTGCGATAACTTCTTCGTCGGTAGCATCAAGACGGCCGTAACGAATATTCTCCATTACAGTTCCGGTAAAGAGATGCGTGTCCTGAAGCACCATTGCAATGTTTTGTCGAAGAAAATCTCGCTTGTATGATTTTAACGGCTTTCCGTCAATAGTAATGCTTCCCTCCTCAATATCGTAGAAACGGTTAAGAAGGTTAGTTATCGTTGTTTTACCTGCACCTGTAGAACCTACAAAGGCTATCTTTTGGCCGGGTCTGGCATACAAACTGATATTTTTGAGAACGGTTTTGCCTGGCTCGTAACCAAAGGTTACGTTTTCCATAATTACGTGTCCCGAGATTTTATCATCGGTAGCATCAATCGCATCGGGTTCTTCAGGAGATTCATCCATCACGTTGAACACCCGCTCTGCTCCCGCAAGTGCTGCGAAGAGCGTAGATACCTGCTGTGAAAGTTGGCTAATGGGCATTGAAAATTGCTTCGAGTAGTTTGCAAAAACCGTAAGAGCACCGGGTGTAAATCCGGTTGTAACCATCAATATACCGCCTACACCAAGGGTTACGGCATAGGAAATTAAACTGATGTTGTGCATTATCGGGCCTGTTACACCGCCCCAGAACTGAGCTTTTTCTTGCTTATTTCTGAGATCCTCATTAAGGAGATTCATTTCATCAATACACTCATCCTCGTGGTTAAACACCTTGACAACCTTCTGTCCGCTTATAGTTTCCTCAATATATCCGTTTACTGCACCTATTGCAGCCTGCTGTGCACCGTAATACTTTGATGAGTTTTTGGCTATTGTTCCCGCAGCAAAGAAAAGCAATGGTAGAAAAACTACCGTTACAAGGGTGAGCCAAACATTGGTTGTTAGCATAAAGATGAATGTTCCCACAAGGCTGATTATACCACTAACAACCGACGTTAAGGAATTATTGAGCATCACGTCGATATTATCAACGTCATTGGTAAATCGGCTCATTATCTCGCCCGTAGGGTGAGAATCAAAATATTTAACCGGGAGTTTCTGTAAGCTCTTGAAAAGGTCTTCTCGGATCGCCTTAATAGAGTTCTGTGAAACAGAGAGCATTAATCTCGACTGCAAATAGCTACCAAATGCCGATATACAGTAGACGGTAGCAAGAATAATCAAAGCGGCAAATACATACACAGTAACTGAATTTTTGTCGCCTAGCATCGACGCAAAAGACTCAACTATACTATGAGCACCTCTCTCAAGTGCACTTCGAGAAATATTTGCATTGGGGTTAATCTCTAAAGTGAGTCTCGTGATTATCGGAGCGATAAGATATCCTGCGCATAGCGAGCTTATTGTAGTAAGCGCCATTGAAAGAAATACAAAAATCAATCTTAACTTATATTTTCCAACATAATTAAGAAGTCGTTTAATTGTTGCTGATATATTTTTAGGCTTACCCTTGCCTCCCGGACCTCGACCTCTGCCGGGACCGCCTCCTCTCAGGGACATACCGTGAGAGACGCTATTATACTGTTTTTGAAGTTCTGCAAGATTTCTTGCCATATTACGCCTCCTTCTTATCCATCTGAGAGTAGTAAATCTCGCCGTATTCCTCGTTTTTCTCGAGGAGCTGGCTATGTGTACCAATTCCTGTGATACGTCCTTCATTCATAACGATTATAGAATCGGCATCCATTACCGAGCTGATACGCTGAGCTATAATAATTTTGGTGCTTCCAACCAAATCGGTTGCAAAAGCATCTCTGATTTGCTTTTCTGTTGCAGTATCAACCGCGCTTGTTGAGTCGTCAAGAATAATAATCTTAGGCTTTTTGAGAAGTGCACGAGCTATGCAAAGGCGCTGTTTCTGTCCGCCGGAAAGATTCATGCCTCCTTTTTCAAGTAAAGTCTCGTATCCATCGGCAAATGTCGAAACAAACTTATGTGCGGCAGAGTGCTCTGCCGCTAGAATCATCTCATCATCTGTTGCGTCAGCATCACCCCAACGAAGGTTGTATGCTATACTTCCCGAGAAAAGAAGATTTTTCTGAAGCACCATTCCGATACCGTCACGAAGATTAACAAGTGAGTAGTCCTTTACGTCAACACCATCGATCAGAACCTGACCTTCGTCAACATCATAAAGGCGTGGAATCATCGACACAAGAGTTGTTTTTCCGCATCCTGTTGAACCGATAATTCCGACCGTTGCACCTGCCGGAATATTAAGGTTGATGTTGTCTAGAACCGCCTCCTCGCTGTTCTTATAGTAACGGAAGGAAACGTTCTTGAATTCGATATTGCCATCTATGATTTTTCTTTCTGCCACAGAATTTATATCGTTTATATCAATTTCTTCATCAAGGACCTCGCAAATTCTCTTTCCTGAAGCTAGAGCTCTGGAGGAGAACATAAAGAGCATAGACACCATCATTAGCGAAGAGAGTATCTGTGTTGTATAACTGATAAATGCCGAAAGGTCACCAACAGGCATTCCGTTTGAAAGAACAATTTTATGACCCGACCAAACAACTGCGATTACCGTGATATACATAAAGATGTTCATTACCGGGCCCGCCCAAATTAGCACCTTAACAGCATGCATTCCACTATCTTTTAGGTCATCATTATCAGCTACAAACTTTTCGTTCTCATAATTCTCACGAACAAAGGATTTTACTACTCTAACGTTAGTAACATTTTCACGCACGGTGGAGTTTAGCTTATCAACCTTCTTCTGCAGCTTTTCAAATCTCGGGAAACCAAGCATAATAAGACCGAAAATAACCAAAAGCATTATTGGCATTGTAACAGCAAGAATAACAGATAGACTCGGCTTTAATGTGATTGCCATTATGATTCCGCCTATAAGCATACCGGGTGAGCGAAGCGCCATTCGGAGAAGCATATTAACGAAATTCTGAATCTGTGTAACATCGTTTGTCATTCTCGTAACAAGCGAGCTCGTGGAAAACTTATCTATATTTGCAAAAGAATACTGTTGAACTTTTGAGTACAAATCCCGTCTAAGGTCTGCAGCAAAATTCACCGATGCTTTTGCACCGAAGTATGCACCTGCAACACCGCCGGACATCATTAGAAGAACGATACCTATAAGAATAGCTGCGATTCCAATGCTTTTCCCCTCATCGAGAGTGCCATCGTTTGCGCTATTGATAAGCTGCGCAAGCAAGAATGGCATAAACATCTCTCCAATTACCTCGACGATCATTCCGAGCGGACCAAGGATAAATGAAGCTAAATAGGGTTTTATATATTTAAACCATCTTTTCATTGGTGATCCTTCCCTTCGCATTGCTTTCTAATATTGCCCTGAAGCTTTTCAAGACAGGCGATGTATATATCAAGCTCCTCGTCTGTAAAACCTTCGAACATAGAGCTGTCGGCCTCACTGAACATTATTTTCGTCTGTGTAACGAGTTCTCTCCCCTTTTCCGTTATACGAATCTCGTTATATCTGTTATCGTGTCCGAGCGTTCTTTCGATATATCCCTGCTTTTCGATTTTCTGTATTGCACCGGTAACTGCTGCCGGAGTTATGTTAAGATGATCGGCAAGTTCCTTCTGTGATGGAAGCTTATCGCGTATCGCAAGATGCATAAGTATTCTGTGATGAGTACGATGTATTCCAAGACTTCCAACACGGGAATCGATAAGAGATCTATGCATATGATCGGTTTTAATCATCATATTGATAGCCTTTGAAAGCTTTGTATCAGTCATTATTGCTCTCCTTTTTCAAATTCGTTAACTTCTTAATAATTAACCACTTAACTATTATACATATTTTACAGAAAAAGTCAAGTGCTTTCGGCTGTTTTAACAAATTATACACACTTTATTTTTTCTCTTGAAATTTATCCCGAAAAGTGATAAAATATTCTATGGAAAGTGAGGACGATTTATGTTTAACACTACTCTCTGCTACATTGAAAAAGACGGAGCGTATCTTATGATACACCGCATTAAAAAAAATAATGATATGAACAAGGATAAATGGGTTGGCGTCGGTGGTAAGCTCGAGGAGGGTGAGACCCCTTTCGACTGTGCAAGACGTGAAATATTTGAAGAAACAGGAATAATAGTTCGCGACCTAAATTATCGTGGAATTATTACCTTTGTATCCGACCTTTACGGCACAGAATATATGCATTTATTCACTGCAACACAATTTGAAGGTGAAATAGACTACAATTGCGATGAAGGCAAGCTCGAATGGGTAAAAAAAGAGGTTATTCCAACTCTTCCTATATGGGAGGGTGATAAAATTTTCTTCGAACTGATGGAAACAGAAAAACGATTCTTCTCCTTAAAGCTCTGCTATGAAGGAGATAAATTGGTGTCACACACACTTGAATATTAAAAATGAGAAGCCTGATGGCTTCTCATTTTTTAGCAGTTTTCTTCTCTTTTTATAATCAGGCAGTACAAATTCTACAATTTCATAAAATTTCTTTGAGTGATTCATCTCTTTTAAATGTGCAAGCTCGTGAACCACAACGTAGTCAATTGCTTCCTCCGGATATAGCATCAAATGATACGAAAACGATAGATTTCCCTTTGATGAGCATGACCCAAAACGCGTTTTAGCGCCTGTAATTGTTATTCTGCCGAAATTTAACCCCATTATTTTTGAATACATTAACACTTTTTGAGGGATTACCCTTTTTGCCAAACATCGAAGCTCGAGTATTTGATCATCGGTTAGTGAATTGATTTTTTCTGCTTCTTTTTGTTGCTTTTCAATCCCCTTATTAATCCATTCAATCTTGGAGTTGACAATTTCATCGATTATTCTTTTAGAGGTGCCCAGAGGTGCTTTTACGATCAACTCGGCATTCTTTATGCACAAAGATAGAGTTTTTCTTTTTGAATACTTTATTTCATATTTCATACCGCACCTCCCAGTTTATTTTAACACAAAAGAGGCAAAAAGTAAATACTAATCGCTATGAATATAGCAGTTTGAATTAAACTGTTTTTTATTTTTGCTTCTTCCTACGTAAACTTCGTCGGGTATCGTATTATAGAAGTAAGGCAAACTATAATCAATAGGTCTGTTTTCGTATCTGTCTACGTCGCGATAAACGTATTCGGCATCTGTAACTATAATTTCTTTTGGAAATGCCCGGTCGTTAACCGAAATCAGTGAAATTGCTAAAAGATTTTCTCTCGGGCAACCTTCGGTGGCTATAGCCTTTGTTTCTGTATCATATAGGCAAATTACGTGTCTTTGACACTCCTTAAGTGGCATATTATCGGCTGTAAAGTAGCCGTATTCACGTCTGTTTCCTCTTGGGTCATAAATGCAATTCTTCGAATACAGCTCACCCGAATCTTTGCAGTACGGTATTTTTGTTAAACCGACAGTCGAGAAGATCTTTTTTGCAGAGGCATCAATTTCCAAGTGAATTTCCTTCATAACCTCATCCCAAATTTGAAGCTGGTTTTTGGACAAACTAGAAATGCTCGCGCCATTATCATAACCACACCAAATACCCGCTGTATAATACGGAGTATAGCCGATAAAGAGCTTATCCTTGTTGTTTCCGGAGGTTCCCGTTTTACCCGCAACATCGAAGCAATCCTTTAAAGATATACCACTCGCGGTTCCGTTATCCGTTACCTGCATCAGCAGTTGATTCATTATTCTTGCAGTTGTTTCCTTTAGTACTCTCTTCTCCATTTTTTTATTTTGCAGTATAATCCTATCTGTGTGGTCTACAACGCAAACATAGCTTGTAGCCTCTCTCCGCACTCCCTCTCCGGGGAAAGCACTATAGGCCTCTGTGAGCTTTAAAAGCGAAACACCTCTACCAAGTTGACCGAGAGCCATTGGCGCAAGAGCAAGATCGCTAAGATTTCCTTCCCTCTCAATTAATGTATCAAATTGATAATTTTCCTTCAGTGAATTAAAAACTTCTCTCGGTGTCAGCATATTGCAGAGCCTAACTGCAATGGTGTTTTTCGATAGGCGGATTGCATCCTTTACTGTCGTCAGACCATCATAAGCGTTCGGAGAATTGTGAGGATATTCCCTATATTCTCCTTCCTTCTCGCTGAAGCTAACAGGAACATCATCGAATACTGTTGCCCAATTAATCCTGCCCTCGTCAATCAATGGCGCATACAAAGCTAACGGCTTGAGAGTCGATGCGGGCACGTGAGGAATTAGAGCGTGGTTTAGCAATCTATTACCTTCCTTCTTACCTGCTCTACCTATAATTCCCACAAGATTACCATTATTCGAATCGGTAACTACCATGGCATAATTCAAACCATTCTCTACCTCGCTTGGCAGATTGTTTGTATTTTCAAAATATCTCTCAAGCGTTCTTTGAACCTCTGGTTTCATTGTGCTATAAACCTTATATCCACCTCCCAAAAGCATCATACGAGCTGCATATTCGGATATATCATACTTTGCAATTAGATCCTCCGTGATTTCATCAATAGCCGTTTCTACAAACCAGGAGTCAAATCTGTCCTCGCGTTTTTCTCGCGGTATAATCTCAAGTGACGTTTCTATCGCTTTCCCGTATTCCTCATCGTCAATTATACCATCTGTATGCATAACAGATAAAACTATATTTCTTTTCTTTCGACACGCCTCCGGATGGTAATAAGGACTGTATGCCGACGGTGCATTCGCAATTCCTATTAGCATTGCCGCCTCTTCGGGCAAGAGCTCACTAGGATCTTTTTGAAAGTATGCCCTTGATGCAGCTCCTACTCCGTATATATTGTCACTCATTGGTACCACGTTGAGATAAACCTCAAGTATTTCATCCTTCGTATAATTTCTCTCAATATGGATAGCTCTAATTATCTCACCGATTTTGCGTTTTATATTTATTTGATTATCACCGCTTATGTTTTTTACTACCTGCTGTGTTATTGTCGATGCACCAAAGCTTTTTTGTCTTTTTGTAATTTGGTTTAGCGCAGCCATAAGTGTACGTTTAATATCTACTCCTTTATGCGAATAGAAGATCTTATCCTCAACGGCTATAAAGCCATCCCTTAAATATGATGATATGTCATCTAATGAATAATGAATTTTTCGCATACTTCCGCTTAACTCCACCTTTACCGGCATATATTCCTCTGTATCCGAACCGTTTGCATAGAACACGGTTGACTCAAAGGTTCGCGAGCTTTCAAAAAGCCTTTCATCTGCTTCAAAATTTATGTCTTTATAAATAAATATAACCAATAACCCGAAAATAATAGCTCCAATAAGTGCAAGCGAGAAGATGATTATAGCGATTTTCCCGAAGGCGCTTTTCTGTTTTTTCATAACTTTATCCTTTCAATAAAAAAACTCTCCATGACCTTGTTTTCATCTTGTCACAGAGAGCATTTTTTATTTTATTGAATTTTTGGAACAAATGGCAAATTAATAATTAACCTTGTTGAGAAATAGTCCTTCGGCAGGTGCTGTCATTCCTGCACGCGATCTGTCGCGGGATGAAATAATATCGGGAATTTCATCGGGTGAAAATCTGCCAAACGCTACCTCACAGAGCGTACCGACAATAATTCTAACCATATTGTAGAGAAATCCATCAGCAGATATTCGAATCTCAACAAAATCATCTTTGCGTGTTACCGACAATGCAGTTACGTTTCGTACGGTGTCCTCTATGTCAGAGCCCTCTGCCATAAATGTGGCAAAATCATGTTTGCCGACAAAATAAGTGGCTGCCTTCTGCATAAGCACTAATCCATCGTCGGTAATGGGTCTGCCAACAAACCAAACTCTGCCGAACTCAAAGGGGTCGTAAATTCGGCTGTTCATTATGCGATAAAGATATTCCTTTTCCTTGACGTCATAACGCGGATGAAAGCTCTCATCACATTCTTCTGCATAGAAAAGGGATAAATCATTTGGCAAGAAACGAGAAACGGCAATAGGAAGCTTGTCCGCGGGAATTGTTCCGCCGTCACACTCTACCGTCAGACAGAATTCGTTTGCGTGGACTCCGGCATCCGTTCGACTGCATCCGGTTACCTTGCACGGCAAACCAAAAGCCTGATTTAGAGCGGTATTCAGCTCTCCTTGAACGGTTCGAAGTCCCGGCTGCACCTGGAAACCATGAAAATCAGTTCCGAGATACTTAATCTTTGCGAAATATTTCATTTTGTCACCTATACTCTATAGAACATTAGGTCGTATACAATACCGAAGGAATCAAATTTATAAGGCAGAACGCTAATACAAATTATGCCCGCAAGCAGAATTGTGAACAAAAGCATAAATAGGACGTCGGATGCGCGATACTGAAGCTTGACAAGCTTTGTTCTGTTGTTATCACCTCTATAACAACGACATTCCATAGCAGTTGCAAGTTCCTCCGCACGCTTAAAGGAAGATACAAACAGCGGAACAAGAATGGGGACCAATGCCTTCGCACGCTTTACAAGGCTTCCGGTAGTAAAATCTGCGCCACGAGATTTCTGTGCGTTCATAATCTTGTCGGTTTCCTCAACGAGGGTTGGAATAAATCTCAACGCAATAGACATCATCATCGCAAAGGTGTGAACGGGAACCTTAATTCTCTTTAGGGGAGAAAGGAGAGATTCAAGTCCGTCGGTAAGTGCGATTGGAGATGTTGTATAAGTAAGAAGCACACTGGTACCAATTATAAGTATGATAACTCGAAGAGCCATCATTATTGCTCTCGCAATTCCCTCCTCGTAAATCTTCAGTATCCAGAAGGAGAAGAGAGGCTCTCCCTCACCACCTGTCATAAAGATATTAAGAAGCGCAGTGAATATGAGGATGAATACAAGGGGCTTAATGCTCCTCAAAATCGTCTTCATAGAAATTTTGCTAATACCAATAAACGTAAGGGTAAATACCGTAAGCAAAAGGAAACTAATTGGGTTATTAGCAACAAATACAGCGACAATAAAAAACGTTGCAAGAATTATCTTCGTTCTTGGGTCAAGCTTGTGTATAGGAGAGAATCCTGGGAAAAACTGACCTAGTGTGATATCAGAAATCATCTTTTTCCCTCCTTCAAATATTGAAGTATTGCATCCCTAACACCCTCTACGGTGTATAGCTGACCATCAAGTGATATTCCACGTTTTTTTAGCTCGTCCGCAACACGGGAAATCATAGGAACATCGAGTCCTACCGAAATGAGCGATTCGGCTTCAGAAAAGATGTTTCCTACGGTTCCTATACGATAAACCTTGGCAGAATTCATAACAACAACGTTGTCACAGTAGTGTGCCATATCCTCCATAGAGTGGCTGACAAGAATTACAGAAGCTCCGATCTGGTTAACGTAGTCCCTCAAACTACCGAGAATTTCACGTCTTCCACGGGGATCAAGGCCTGCTGCAGGCTCATCAAGAACAAGCACATCGGGACGCATAGCAATGATACCGGCGATGGCAACGCGACGCTTCTGTCCACCGGAAAGCTCGAATGGAGATTTTTCAAGCAAATCCTCACTAACACCGGCAAATCTTGCCGCCTCGGCAACGCGTTCAGCGATCTCCTCTTCAGAAAGTCCAAGATTGCGAGGGCCAAATCCTATATCAGCCTTTACCGTTTCGTCAAAAAGCTGATATTCTGGATACTGCATTACCAGACCAACCTTGAATCTAATTTTGGATATTTCCTTGGGATTTTCCCAAATATCCTTACCGTCAAGATATACTTTACCAGAGGTTGGCTTATACAAGCCGTTGAGAAGATTTACCAGAGTAGACTTTCCCGAGCCTGTGTGACCGATAAGACCTGTAATTTTTCCTTTCTCAAAGGAAACGTTGATATTATCAAGCGCAACCTTCTCAAAGGGTGTTCCCTTCCCGTAGACGAAGGAAAGGTTTTCAATTCTTAAAATTTCGTTCATTTTATTTTCCTTGTCTTACGAAAGAAATTTGTAAAGAGTTTCGATACACTCGTCCTCTGTTAAGGAGTCGCCTTCAATCTTAAGTCCGGCCTTTTTAAGTTCGAGAACAAGTTCGTTGCCCTGTGGGGCTTCAAGGCCCATTTTACGAAGATCATCAACCTTGGCAAATACCTCGCGCGGTGTTCCGTCAAGGGCAATATGACCGTCATTAATAACAATAACTCTATCGGCTCTTGCCGCCTCCTCCATATAATGGGTGATGTTTATAATCGTTATATTTTCATCACGGTTTAGGCGCTCCATAATATCTACAACCTCGTGTCTGCCCTGTGGGTCAAGCATCGCAGTTGATTCGTCAAAGATAATAACTTGAGGCCTCATAGCGATGATGCCCGCGATGGCAACACGCTGTTTTTGTCCGCCGGAGAGCTTGTGAGGAGCGTGGCGAGCATATTTTGTCATTCCAACAATAGCAAGCGAGGAGTCTACTCTATGACGAATTTCCTCACGTGGTAGGCCAAGGTTTTCCGGTCCAAATGCAACATCCTCTTCCACAACGGTCGCCACAAGCTGATTATCAGGGTTCTGGAATACCATTCCGATCTTACGGCGAACATCAAACATATCGTCTTCGGTAAAATCATCGGCAGTAATATCTGCGTCATCTATATATATTTTACCAACGGTTGGAGTCAATATCATATTAAGAAGCTTAGCAAGTGTCGATTTACCCGATCCATTATGGCCGAGAATTGCTACATAGCTACCGCGCTCGATATTTATGCTAACATCTGCAAGAGCAGGTATATCACGAGATAATTCTTCCTCGCTGTCTGCGTAGGTGAACCCGAGATTTTCGGTTTTAACAATATAATCCTTCATTATTTTTCCTTTTTCGATTATTTAAAGGTTACCCTTACACTCGATCCGCAAGGAAGTGCAAGTCCTGAGTTGCCAACAGGCAGTCCGAGCTCATCTGCCTCGGAATATCCGCCTCTTTTCGACAATAGACGTACCGAGGTGATATACTTCATAGTCGATGCAGAAAGACCGGTAGTGTAAGAATTAAGCAGGAAGAAGAGGGGTTCATCAGAAATTAGATTGGCTGTAAGCGCAACAAACTCATCGATATTTTCCTCAATCTTCCAAACCTCACCAGTGGGTCCTCTTCCGTAAGAAGGAGGATCCATAATAATACCATCATACTTATTTCCACGACGAATTTCACGCTCGATAAACTTTTTGCAATCGTCAACAATATATCGTATAGGCGCATCTGCAAGTCCGGAAAGACGTGCGTTTTCTTTAGCTGCCGCAACCATTCCCTTCGATGCATCAACGTGTACAACCTGCGCACCTGCTTTCGCCGCGGCAACGGTTGCTCCACCTGTGTATGCAAAGAGGTTGAGAACTTTGATCGGTCTATTGGCTTTCTTTATAAGATTTCCAAACCAATCCCAGTTAGCCGCTTGCTCGGGAAATAAACCGGTATGCTTAAATCCCATAGGCTTAATGCGGAATGAGAGATCTCCGTAGGAGATAACCCAGCTTTCGGGAAGTTTATTATCACTCCAAGCTCCTCCTCCCGAGCGACTGCGCTTATAGCTTGCGTCAGCGGTGCGCCAAAGAAGATTTTTCTTCTCGGTTTTCCAAATAACCTGGGGGTCGGGTCTAATTAAAGTATATTTTCCCCACCTCTCTAGCTTTTCACCCGAGGATGTATCTATTACAGTATAGTCTTGCCAATTATCTGCTAACCACATAATCTTGTCCTATCTTTGATTGAAGTATTTTCCTATTGCCGAGCCCGCACATTGGGAATGGCATATTGCGATCGCAACGGCATCAGCCGTATCGTCCGGCTTTGGCGGCTTTTTTAACTTTAAAATTGAGGTTACCATCGCAATAACCTGGTGCTTCTCCGCCTTACCGTAGCCTACCACCGCCTGCTTAACCTGAAGCGGTGTGTATTCGCTAATTTTAAGTCCCTTGGCGTAAGCTGTGCAAAGAATAACACCTCGTGCCTCTGCAACGGTAATTCCCGTTGTGATATTTGTATTGAAGAAGAGCTCCTCTACCGCCATTTCTGTGGGCAAATACTTATCGATTATTGTTTCTAGATCCTGCTTAATGATAAGCAGACGAGACTCAACGCTTGTATGCGCCGGAGTTGTAATTGCACCATAAGCGACAGGATAAAGATTACCTCTTTGACTATCAATAACCGCCCAACCGATAGTTGCAAGACCTGGGTCAATACCAAGTATTCTCATCGAGGAAACCTCCTTTCATCAAATGGCCATAAAAATCCATAATAATGTATTATATCACAATTTGTGCACATAGTCAACAAAATAAAAAAATATTTTAAATGTTTATTTAATCGACATATTTTTGTTACACTTTTATTTTTAAAAGTATAGACTTTTCTTCTTAATTATGTTATAATATAATGATTTTATATGCGCAAATGTCAGAAAGGTTTAGTAAAATGTCAGAAAAGATAGATATATTTGAGGAAATGACGCTGCCTTTGATCGCTCTTCGAGGATTAGTTGGCTTCCCCGCTGTACAGCTGAATATTGAGATTGTTCGTCCTGTGTCGCTGAAGGCTTTTACTGCCGCGGCAACTATGTATGACGCGAAGGTTTTGCTCGTTGCACAGAAGGATATCGCCACCGAGGATCCTAAAGGCGAGGATCTCTATAAAATGGGCGTTGTTGCCGAAATAAAGCACGTTGTTAAGAACCCTCATGGTAACATTTCGGTTATCTTCGAAGGAATTTCCAGAGCAAAAATTGGTGGAGTCCGCGAGGAAAGTGGCTACCTTGTTGCTTCCTGCATTGCAAAAAAAGAAAAGCAGAGCTATAAGGTTTCTCCCCAGCTTGACGCACTTATGCATGAGGCCAATTCCCTGCTCCGTCAGATGGTTGGAATGCACCCCAGCTTCGACGAGGAAATCAGAATCGCCGCAGAGGCAATAAAGTCTCCCGGATATTTTGCCGACTTCGTTGCATCCTCTGCGATAATTGATTATAAAAACAAGCAAACCGTCCTTGAGGCTGTTACATCAAGAGCAAGGCTCGAAGAGCTGCTTGTCGCCCTCAGTGAGGAGTTTATGATTCTCCAGTGCGAGAGAGATATACAGAAAACCGTACGCGAGAAGATCGACAAAAACCAGAAAGATTATTTTCTTCGTGAGCAGATTAAGGCTTTGCAGTCCGAACTAGGCGAATACGAGGAAGATGACGAGCTTAAGGAATATGACGAAAAGATTTCGACAGCCAAAATGCCCGATGAAATCAAGTCAAAGCTCTACAAGGAGCTTTCTAAGCTTGCAAAAACTCCCTTTGGTGCCGCTGAGGGTACGGTGATTAGAACCTATCTCGACACCTGTCTTGATTATCCGTTCGGTATCAAAAATGAGGAGAAAGTTTCTGTTGAGGACGCAAAGAATATACTCGATGCAGACCACGACGGTCTCACCAAGGTTAAGGACAGAATTCTTGAATTCGTTGCCGTAAGACAGTTTAGTCCTGACGTTAAAAACCAGATAATTTGTCTTGTTGGACCTCCCGGCGTTGGTAAAACCTCTATCGCGGCATCTGTTGCGAGAGCCCTCGGTAGAAAATATGCAAGAGTTTCACTCGGTGGTATGCACGACGAGGCTGAAATCCGTGGACACAGAAAGACCTACGTTGGCGCAATGCCCGGACGTATTGTCACCGCGATTATAAACGCAAAGAGCGAAAACCCCGTGATCGTACTTGACGAGATCGACAAGCTTTCCTCTAATTTCCGCGGAGATCCTACTTCTGCCCTGCTTGAAGTTCTCGACCCCGAGCAGAACAAGTCCTTCCGTGATAACTTCATGGAAATTCCCATAGATCTGTCAGATACACTCTTCATTGCTACTGCGAACAGTTATGATGGCATTCCATCTCCGCTGATCGACAGAATGGAGATTATCGAGCTTTCTACCTACAATGATTCCGAGAAGCTTGATATTGCGAAGAATCATCTTATTCCTAAACAGCTTAAGCGTAACGGCGTTCCCGCACGCGTGTTTAAAATTACAGATGCCGGTATTCTTGCTCTAATTCGCAGCTATACCAAAGAGGCAGGTGTAAGAAACCTCGAGAGAGAAATCGCTTCGCTAATCAGAAAGAGTGCAAAGAAAATCGCAGAAGGAAGAGCTAAAACTGTCAGAATCACCGAGAAAAATCTTGCCGAATATCTCGGTAAGCGTAAGGTTATTCCAGAGAAGCTCGAGGTTACCGATCCTGTTGGAATCGTCAACGGACTTGCTTATACACAGGCAGGAGGCGATCTCCTAAAGGTTGAGGTTGCCGTGATGGATGGCACCGGCAAGATCGAGCTTACAGGCTCTCTTGGTGAGGTTATGAAGGAATCCGCAAAGATTGCTCACTCCTACGTAAGAACGGTTGCTGACAAATACGGAATCAACCCCGATTTCTATAAGAATAACGATATTCATATTCACTTCCCCGAAGGTGCTATTCCCAAGGACGGTCCTTCTGCAGGTGTAACTATGGTCACTGCTATGGTCAGTGCACTCAGCGGAATATCTGTTAAACGCGACGTTGCGATGACGGGTGAAATCACCCTCCGCGGTAAGGTTCTAGCAATTGGCGGTCTAAAGGAGAAAACTCTTGCGGCATATCGCGCGGGTGTTAACACTGTTCTTATCCCCGAGGACAATCTTCGCGACCTTGACGATATTGATGCCGAGGCTAGAGAACATCTTCGCTTTATCCCCTGCAAAACGGCTGACGACGTACTCATAAATGCGCTTTGTCACTAAAATTCATCAAAGGACTAATTAACAATGAAAATCAATGTCAATAATTGCGATATAGCCCTTACTGCCGGTACGCTAAAGCAGTTCCCACGTGATCCAAGACCGCAAATTGCTCTGTCCGGCAGATCAAACGTGGGCAAAAGCTCGCTTATTAACACACTTCTTGGCAGAAAATCTCTTGCAAGAGTATCTTCTGCGCCCGGCAAGACTATAACTATCAATTTCTACAACGTTGATAAGAAAATTTATCTCGTTGACCTTCCCGGCTACGGCTATGCGAAAAGGTCTATGGATTCAAAGCGCTCCTGGAGCTCTCTTACCGAGGATTATTTCCTGAAGAATCCTTCTGCGGACGCGCTTAGGCTTGTTATTCAGCTGATGGATATACGTACAGGTCCAACAGATGATGACATTTTGATGATCAATATGATGCTCGACCGTGAAATTCCCTTTATTCTCGTAGCAACAAAAACAGATAAGCTTTCTAAAACCGCGCTAAAGAATAGACTTGAGGAGCTTCACAAAGAGCATTTTGAGGGAACGGGAATCGAGATCATTCCCTTCTCGTCGGTTACAAGAGACGGCAAGGATGAGGTCTGGAGAAAAATATTTGATGCTATTTCCTAACCGAAAGAGGTTGAGTATATGAACTTAACATATTATCTTTTATCGGCAGTTGCCGCGCTTATTGCACTGACAGTACATGAGTATTGTCATGGATATGCAGCCTACAAATTAGGTGATGATACCGCTCGAAACTTTGGACGATTGACCTTGAATCCTATAAAACATCTCGATCCTTACGGAACGATTTGTATGATATTTTTCCATATTGGTTGGGCTAAACCCGTACCGATAAATGCTCGAAATTTCAAGAATCCAAAAAAGGGATTTGCAATTACAGCAATGGCAGGTCCTTTATCAAATTTAGTGCTTGGTTTCATTTCTGCCTTTGTTTTTCTGCTGTTTCGTGCACTCGTTGGTAATATTCCTGTCAGTGAATTTACAAATTTTACGCTTAAATTAGTAATTAACACAGATCTGTTTTTACGAGTTTTCTTTTCGGTAAACATAGGACTTGGACTTTTTAATTTATTGCCTATTCCTCCATTTGACGGATCTAGGCTGTTAAACGTAATCCTGCCGCAGAAAACCTATTTTGCCATTATGAAGTACGAGAAAAAGATTTATTACGGAGTTCTCTTCTGGCTTTTATTCGGCGATTATGCCGCACAAGGCGTACGTATGATTCCCATAGTTCAGTCGAGTGCATTTCTTTATAAATTCGCCGGAATACTCTCACTTTCAGGAATGCTCGGCAAGGTGATTAGTTGGGTTTCTCAACTCTTCCTTAACTTCTGGCAGTTAATTCCCTTCCTCAGGCTTTGACCCCTTACTTTGAAAGGATTTTATTATGATTGAACAGGTAACATATCGCCTTGACCAATTCGAAGGCCCGCTTGATCTTCTTCTTACGCTGATCAGCAAAAACAAGGTGAGTATTACGGATATTCCTATTGCACTAATATGCGATCAGTATATGGAATACATCGAGCAGGCGCAAAAGATGGACCCCGATATCGCAAGTGAATTTATCGTTATGGCGAGCGAGCTTATGCTCATCAAAAGTCGTATGCTCCTTCCCCACGAGGAAGGCGGTGAAAACGATCCTCGACGTGAGATTGCCGATGCACTTATGCTTTATCAACAGGCAAAGCTGGTTGCAAAGGAGCTTCGCCCAAGGTATGAAGAATACTCGGGTAGATTCGTTAAGGGAACGGACGACATCCCCCCCGAAAAGGGACTCCCACTTAATCTCGACGCACAAATGCTTGTCAAAGCACTTGAATCGGTGCTAAAACGAATGAAGGTTGCTGAGGCGCTTAAGCACCCCACCGAGCTTGTTAATCCCCTAATTAAACACAAGGTCATCTCCGTTGAAGAAAAAATAGAACAGATGTGCGGCATTCTCGAGGAGCAAGAGGAAGCTTCTCTCTTCTTCCTTCTCAAGGACTCAGAGTCGCGATCTGAATTAGTCGCGAGATTTATGGGTATTCTTGAACTTATTAAACTCCGTAGAGTTATTATAACAACAGTGACCGTAATCGAAGACGTTGTAGAATACAACGAAAGCGGACTGGAAATGATGTTCACACTTAACCCCGATTACATTCCACCCGAAGATGCGCAGAGCGAATTCGACACTATTCCCGAAGAAAACGTCAGTCAAAAGGATGAATAAAAATGAGTGAAATTATTATAGAAGAAAAGCAGGATGAATCCGTTGTAACCGCACCTCCTGTTCCTACCGAGGAGCGCGCTGTGGTATTTGAAGAAGCACTTGAGGCTATCCTCTTTGCGGCAGGTCACCCCATTTCCTATGCTACTCTAGCGAGAGTTTTTGAATCCACCCCCGCGAAGGTCAAGGAGGATATTATAAAATACTCCGAAATCTACAACAACTCTGAAATTCCGAGAGGTGTCATTCTACTTACATACGCAGACAGCTGTCAGCTTTGCACCAAAAAGTACTATCTCAACGAAATACGCGAGGCACTAGGCATTAAAAAAAGCGGCTCGCTTTCTACGTCGTCAATGGAAGCTCTTGCAATCGTTGCATACAATCAGCCTGTTACGAGAGTATTCGTCGATACCCTTCGTCGCGTTGACTCATCCTATGCAATGAATAACCTCATCGACAGAGGTCTTATAGAGTGCAAGGGTAGACTTGATGCGCCAGGACGTCCTATGCTTTATGGTACAACTCCCGACTTCCTTCGCGCATTTGGACTTTCCACCATTGATGCCCTTCCCCAGACTGCTGAGGAAATCAAGCTCATGTTTGCGAAGCTTGACGGAGCTGAGGAGTATGCCGACCAGGTTGACGATTCGCAGATTTCCCTTTCAGAAGCAGACCTCGAGATTATGGCGGAAGCAGACGCTATCGATCGCATATCCGCAGTTGCCGAAGAGGTTACTGTAGAACCTAATACATACGAGGACGACCAGTCCGCAGAGGATGATATCATAATTGACGAGGTCTAAGGATGCATGGCGATTATTCAGGTTGCTATTTTGATGCTGTTTTTGATATTTTACGTTTCAACCCGCGAGGTATGGGTTGTTGTTAAAAAAAACGATAAAATCAACCTGCAGGTTCACCTACCGATAATTGCCTTGCACCTTGATTCCCGAAGTGACGACAGAGATAAAAGAAAAGCTAAAAGGAAAGATAAACTTTCACCATATGCTTATATCCGTATTATCTCTGCCGTCATTAAAAAAATCGAATCCTGCGATATTGAAATTCACAAAATAGTAATTCCGATAAGAGAAGATGATCTGCTTGTAGGAAGCTTTTCAAAACAAATCAGACAACAGTTTATTATTTTTTCAATTATTGCATATTTTAGAACAAAAACGAAAAAAATAACGATAGACGATAATACATTCATTCTATCCCCTGACATATCTAAAACGCAATTTCACTTGACAGCGAAGCCGAGATTATACGAGTTTGTCCAAGCGATAATGACCTACAAATTTCATTTGACAAAAGAAAAGAAACGTGCAAGGATGGATAAAAATGTCAGAGAATAGAATGAGCGACATTATCAAGGCTTCCCTCGAAGGAATCAAAAGCTTTAGCGATCTTGAAAGCGCTATTGGAAACGCTATTACGACGCCTAGCGGTGTAACAGTTATCCCTGTTTCCAAGGTGTCTATGGGAATTGCGACGGGCGGCGTTGATTATGGCGAGAGAAGAAGCTCAATAAATCAAAACTTCGGCGGCGGTGGTGGAAGCGGACTTTCTATAACGCCTATCGCCTTCCTTACCGTTGGGAGGGATGCCGAGGTTAATATTATTCACATAAATAGTTCGGGCTCACAAATCGAAAAGATAACCGATCTTATTGAGAAATCGCCTGAAATAATTGACAAGATTAAGACTGTATTGTCATAAATTTCATTGAATACTTCTCGCTTTTCCTTCAGAAGATATGAAAAAACGGGAGTCAAAAATGAAACGATACAATCCTAATTTTTATATTGCGCTACTGTTGATCGTCACTTTGTTTTTTTCGATTATGACGATCTACGCCTTTGGCGCACAGAAAGAAAGTAAGCCCAACGTAAGCGCGCATTCTGCCGCGCTTTATATCCCTGAAACAAAAGAATTTCTTTATCTCAAAAACTCAGACAATATTATGCCAATGGCGAGCACAACAAAGATTATGACAGCATTAGTAGCCATTGAGAACTCAAATATATCTGACACAGTTGAAATTGACGATTCTGCAATAGGAGTTGAGGGATCTTCGGCGTACTTGCGTAAAGGTGACGTCCTGACTATGGAAGAGCTGCTTTATGCCCTTCTCCTTCAAAGCGCCAACGACGCGGCTGTTGCTATTGCATACCATATAAGTGGCAACGTTGAGGACTTTGCCGGATTAATGAACGAAAAAGCTTCCTCTCTCGGGCTGTCGAATACACATTTTACAAACCCCCACGGTCTTCACGATGACGATCATTACACCACAGCAGAGGACCTTGCAATTATTGCCGCTGCCGCTCTTGATAATGATATGCTCAAAAAGATCAGCTCAACTTACAAGAAGACCTTCTCCACAGAGGATCGCACTCGAACCTACGTTAATCACAACAAATTGCTATTAAGCTATGACGGATGTGTTGGAGTCAAGACGGGCTTTACAAAGAAAAGCGGAAGATGTCTTGTCAGCGCTGCAGAAAAAAACGACTTAAGATGCGTTGGAGTTACCTTAAATGCACCTAATGATTGGAATGATCACAAGACCATGCTTGATTACTGTTACGAATGTGTCGAAAAGGTTCATTTAGCAGATCCATTTGATCACATCTACAAGCTCCCCGTTATTGGCGGCAGCAAGGACGTCATCAGCGTTTTAAATCCCGAGGGGGCAAGTCTTGTTCTTAAAAAAGATAATCATAATATTGACGAACAGGTAAAGCTTGTTCGCTATTGCATTGCCCCAATTAAGCGCGGTGACCTTCTTGGAGAGATAATCTATACCGTTGACGGAGTCAAAAGCGCAAGAGTTAGTCTTGTTGCCGCGGAGAATGTTGGCGTTAAACAAAAAGATAGCATTTTAAAGAAAATTATTTCTATTTTCAAATAATATTTTGACAACGGAGAAAACAATGGAAAAAGTCAGACTTCAAAAATTCATCGCCGATTCCGGCCTTATGTCACGCAGAGCCGCTGAAGGCGAGATTGAACGAGGTAATTTCTCGGTAAACGGTCACGTTGCCGCAATAGGCACAAAGATTGATCCCGCGAAAGACGTTGTTGCTTACAAGGGCAAGAGAATCAGATATGAGAGAAAAAAATACACATATATAATGTTGAACAAACCCAGAGGATACCTCTCCTCGACCACGGATGACAGAGGTAGAAAGTGTGTTACCGATCTTCTGGTCGGAGTTGACACGAGGGTTTATCCCGTTGGGCGACTTGATTTGATCTCTGAAGGTATGATTCTCCTAACCGATGACGGTGAACTCAAAAATCGCCTCACTCATCCCAGTCACACAATTCCCAAGATTTACAGAGTTAAGGTTAGCGAATCCGTATCGCAAACGCAGTATGATATTCTCACCTCTGCCCTGGAAATAGACGGATACAGGATCAAGCCGGTTGACGTTGTTGTAACCGGCGAGGACGAAACCGGAACGGTGCTTAAATTCACTCTATTTGAGGGCAGAAACCGTCAGATCAGAAAGATGTGTGAGGCGGCAGAGCTTACCGTTAAGCGTCTTTCAAGAGTTTCCATCGGCAATTTAAAGCTCGACGGTCTTCCTGTTGGAAAGTGGAGATACCTTGAGCAAAGCGAGGTAGACTATCTTTACAAGGCCACCAAGGAGCATAAATAATGTTTAAAATTACGCCTATTCAGGAAAAGTCAGAGCAAAAAAGAATCTGCGAGCTTTGTAATACAGAGTTCCGTGCTGATGCATTCGCTTATCAGATGTTTGACGTAGACAGCGGCGAAATTATGGGTATGTCGCAGTTTGAGATTGCCAAAAGCGGATACATATACGATATCAAAGAAGGTCCCGGAAGAAATGATTTCGAAGCAATGTTTATTCTTGCCAGACAGACTATGAATTTCATTGATTTGTGCGGTGTGCACACCTGCTATGCTATTGACGGCGCCGCGAGTGATGATTTTATTAAGGCTATTGGCTTTAAAATGACTGACGGTAAATTTTTCTGCGATATGACGGGCATGTTTGATGGAAGTTGTGGCGAACATAATCCCGATCTAACCAATAAATAAGCAAAAATTTAGGGAGAACCAATTTTGGTTCTCCCTTTTTATGTAAAAAACTACATTTTCTTTTTAATTATAATACCAAAAACGATGGCCAACGCAACAACGGCCATAACTATTGCAAACAATGAAATTGTATCTTCGGAAACTACAACAGGCGAAATAACATCAATTACATTTACCTTTATAGCAAACACTACTCTTATTTCTTTCTTTGGACAACAATCATAACAACAAGCGCGATTATAGCAACTCCTATAACAGCTGCTGCAGCAATGACCTCAGGACGAGAAAAGATTGAAGCCATCGGTCCATCGGACGATGTATCCTTCACAACCAAGGGAGCTCTTTCGGGCAACACATCAAGTAAAGACATAAGATATCCTCCTTATATTAAATAATTAATTGAATTAATAAACCTAAAATCACACTCGTGGTATTACATATGGCGCTATATTTCAAGCTCTTAATTTTATTTTTGGTATATGCAAAGCACAAAAGAAATTCTATGAGAAATACAAGTATTTCTATAACTACTCCTGTGATTATGTACTCAACATAGCTTCCGGAAAAAATGTAAATGCAGTATATATTCGCAACAAGATTTGTAAATGATGTTAAAGCGATCCAAAAAATATAAAACTCCGTTTTTTTCTCTCCCAATACAAACAGAGCTAAACACTCAAGAATTATTGTCAACAATAAGAGGGAGAGCAACATTTCTTATCCTCCTCAAAATGATAATAATAGATATCATAGATAAAACACAAAGGAGAGCTGTTGCTATACGCATAGCAGTTGAATATGAAAACGACATAGCAAGGAAGTATCCGGGAGCCAGCGTTGCCGCCAAACTTCCGAAAGCAAATCCTTCTCTTCCCTTAAGCAAAATGTTTGCAAAATAAAGTGTAATCGGCATTGTAAAATTAAAGGCAAAAACGCCCAGAAGAAAGCTTATCTCATTTCCAATCCCGAAAGTAAGCAGGATCGCCGAGGCAATCATGGATACATAAGTTGTTGACTTAATCCCAAAGATTCGAGAACAAATACCTCCCACAGCCTTTCCTAATGCCGTTGCAAGGGCAATCAAAATAAATGTATATTCCTTAATAGTAAAATCGGGAGAAACAACCTTACCGACAAATGCACGTGCAAACACTATTATTAGTACTACTAAAAACGGATAAATAACACTCTTTGGATTTACATATTCCTCGGTGTATGGTATACTTTCACTGTCTTCGCTGAAAATAACAAACAAACCACAAATTGTAAGAATTCCGAACAAAATATAAGGCAGAGCCACAAAGGCAAAGTATCTCTGACCAAGCATCAAGCCAATTGCTCCGGTAGAAACGAAAATACCGAGGTGCACTATACTGTTACCACTCTTGTCGGTAACATATTTTCCGCCCGCCACATGAAAGATGGAATTGCTAATTCCAATCATAAAAACAGAGATAAACCATAGGTTGCTAAAAGCATATCCGGCAATCATCATAGTGATGCTCACAGCAAGAAACAGCTTGGGCTTATTACATTTGTCAATAACCATTCCTACAGGTGATTGAGTTACAAAGGCAAGTATGTTATAAGCAACAAATATAAGGAACGCGGCACCGGGATTGTCGGGGTAAAGCTTTACAAAAACAAGATAAGCACAAAGCCCATCCGTTGCAAAATGCATAAGCGAAAGCATAACTAGCTTCAGGCTAATTGAACGCAAGTGCAATAATTTCATACTTATTCCCCCTTTTTACTAAAATCTATCTACATAGCCAAAAAATCTAATATCTTGCTCCAAACATCCTCATCCTGCTCTGTCATTCTCTGCCAATCGTAGGACATAAGAAATGCTTTATGCTCTTCCTTATTTTTGTTTTTTCCCCTCTTAACACGCTTCGAATAAGCTTTGAAGAAATCCGACTTGTAATTAACCGCATCAACAGTGTAGGTTGGATTATGCTTCTTATCCTTAAGCTCGAGGAAAGTGATGTTTTTCTTGTCAGAAAGATTGTTTTTTAACAACTTAAAATGACGATCAAAGTGTACCGAATCATCATCGACAGAGTGAATAATCAGCGCCGGAACCTTTGTATTTTTCAAAGTTGCCAACGCAGAGCTTTCGTAATATTCGGGATTTGTTTTTGCCTCAAGTTGATAGATAGTAGATTTGAATGGCAGAAGGATTTTTGGCATTACCTGCCCGAGCATCTCGTAAAGAGATACAAATCCGGCAAGCGCAACGATGCTTGCAAGATTGGGGTGATATGCAAGAATATTCATTGTAGAATATCCACCCCAGCTATGACCTACTACAGAAATTTGCTCAGGATTATACCCCTTTTCAAGCAAAGCGGTAATGCAAGCATCTAGGTCGGCAATAGAACCTGAAAGACCCATAATGTGCTCACCTTCGGAGTCGGTACACCCTGTGTGATCGTAGGAATATATAAGGTATCCTGCGCGAGCAAGTCGTTCGATTTCCCTAAAATAGGCTCTGTGTCCAACGCCCATACCGTGTTCAAAAACGATAAGTCGGTTTGGCATAAAGTTGGGATAATGATAAAAGAACCCCTTTAGCTTATGCCCTCTTTTAGTGAAGAAAGAAAACTCCTCACTAACAAGTCCGTCAAAATCGCTTGCCTTGAAATAGAAAAGGCTACCATCATCAACGCGACGTTTATAAACAGTTTTTTTATAGAAATTTTCTATCTGCCTTGAAATAAATCCCATATTAATCCTTTCGACGTTCTGCGAGAAGGTCAACGTATGTGTGATAAAACTCCTCGTAGCGATCCTCATCAAGAGCATCACGAATCTTCTGCATCAAATCGTTATAGAAATAAAGATTGTGAAGAACTGCCAAGCGCATTCCAAGAGCTTCGCGTGCCTTAAAGAGGTGACGAATATAACTTCTGGAATAATGACGACAAGCAGGACAATTACACTCCTCGGCAATAGGTCTCTCATCCTCTGCGTACTTTTCGTTGAGAAGGTTGATCTTTCCCTTCCAGGTAAAGAGATTGCCGTGGCGAGCATTTCTTGAAGGCATTACGCAATCGAAGAAATCAACACCGCGATAAACTGCCTCAACAATGTTTTGAGGAGTGCCGACTCCCATAAGATATCTAGGCTTGTCAACAGGCATATAAGGCTCAACTGTCTCAATGATGTGATACATAACATCTGCACTCTCGCCAACCGCAAGACCGCCTATAGCATAGCCATCGCACTCAATTTCACGAATAGCCTTCATATTCTCAATTCGAAGGTCCTCGTAAGTTCCTCCCTGGTTGATACCGAAAAGCATCTGATGAGGGTTTACTGTTCCCTCCTGTGCATTAAGTCTATCCATTTCCGCGCGACATCTCTTGAGCCAGCGAATTGTTCTCTCATGAGAATTTTTAACGTACTGATAGGGGGCGGGATTTTCTACGCACTCATCAAACGCCATAGCTATTGTAGATCCGAGATGCGACTGAATCTGCATAGACTCCTCGGGGCCCATAAATATACGCTTACCGTCCATATGTGAGCTGAAGGTAACACCATCCTCGGTGATCTTGCGAAGTTTAGCAAGCGAGAAAACCTGGAATCCACCCGAATCAGTGAGAACAGGTCTATCCCAATTAAAGAACTTATGAAGACCTCCCATGCGATAGATAAGATCATCTCCGGGACGTATGTGAAGGTGGTAGGTGTTAGAAAGCTCTACCTGACAATTAACCTCCTTCAAATCCATTGTGGAAATACCGCCTTTAATAGCGGCGGATGTTCCAACGTTCATAAAAACGGGGGTTTCGATGGTACCGTGTACGGTTTCAAAGCGACCTCTACGCGCCCTGCCCTCGGTTTTAAGTAAAGTAAATTTGCCCATTTATATTGCCTTTCAAAATCTTACTTGATTCGCTCAAACTGACGGTCGAGTTCACTCTTCGTCAATTTATAAGCGATGGGTCTGCCGTGAGGACAGACAATAATATCGGGAAGCTCCAAAACCTTCTTGATTATCCACTCGGAAACCGATCGATCATAGATTCTGCCACCCTTTATTGCCGCTTTACAAGCTATTTGATAAAGTGCCTGCTCGCGACGTATCTTTTCCGTAATCTCAGGATTTCCCTTTCCTTCGATAATATCATCCACCATCTTAACAAAAAGCGACTCCGCTTCCATGCTACCGATAGACGAAGGGATTGCAACAAGATTTGCATATCCATCTGCAACGTCAAACTCAAAACCGACGGCGGAAAGCTCGTCTTTGTACTCACCCGCGCAGGCACACTCGTCAGGAGTAAGAATAACCGTTATAGGAAGCAGGAGAGATTGTGACGCCACTCTGCCATCTCTCTCGGTAATCTTCTTGAGATCCTCAAAAATCACTCTCTCGTGAGCCGCATGCTTATCTATCACAAGCATTGCTCCTTCATATTCCACAAGAAGATAACAGTTAAATGCCTCGCCGATGTATTTATAATCGAGAGCTTCGGTGATAATTTCTATGGAAGGGCTTGCTTTGGGGGCAACGACCTCCCTTTCCACAATTCTATCGTCAATCGATGCCTTTGAATATCTTTCAAGAAGCTCAACAGAACCCTTTGGTGTCATTTGCTGTTTGGGAGTATCTTTTACAGAGAAATTCTCTCCTGCCGAGCTGGAAACCTTCATAGGTTTCACGTATTCAGGAACTTTAAGGGTTTCCGGATATACGTTAGGCTTTAGATTACCGTTTGTAGTAGGTGTGAAAGATATCTGCTTCCCCTTCGTATCCTCTCCAATCGGAACGAATGCTCCCAGGGGATTTTTTTCGCCCTTATCCTTATTACCAAATGACATTTCAGGACGGTATTCGTGCTCCTCAATAGCACGCTTTACAGTATAATAAACCGCCTCGAAAACAGGCTGCTCTGATGCAAATTTAACCTCGAGCTTGGCGGGGTGAACATTTACATCCACCATCGTTGGATTCATATCAAGGAACAGTACGCAGGTAGGAAATGCCTCGTGCGCGATATAAGACGTATATGCCTTCTCGATAGCCGCCATAGCTGTAAGACTCTTGACATATCTGCCATTAATGAATACATTCTGGTAGTTTCTGTTTTTTCTTACGTTATCGCTTCTTCCAATATAGCCGTGAACGTGAATTCCGTTCGCAGTTCCATCGGCTTTAATAAGCTTCGAGGAAAACTCCTTGCCATAGACAGCGTAGATTGTATTAAGTAAATCTCCGTCACCCGGAGTCTTGAAGCGTTCCTCACCGTCAACCTTCAGCTGGATGGATATGTCCGGACGAGAAAGTGCAACCTTCTCAAGAAGCGCTGAGCAATTCATCGCCTCAGTAGAATCCTTCTTAAGGAACTTGCGTCTTGCGGGAACATTGAAGAAAAGGTTTTCTACAACAACAGTGGTTCCGTTAGCACAACCAACCTCCGAAATGTCGAGAATCCTTCCGCCTTCGCTTACAAGCATCGAGCCCTGCTCCGCGTCTGCTGTTTTTGTTATTATTGTAACGGCGCTAACCGAAGAAATAGCAGCAAGAGCCTCACCGCGGAAGCCAAGGGTAGCAATTTCCTCAAGGTCCTGACGCTTTTTAATTTTACTTGTTGCGTGGCGCTTAATGGCAACGGGCAAATCTTCCTTATCCATGCCGCATCCGTTGTCCGAAACGCTGATGAGCGCAACTCCGCCCCTCTTAATCTCAGCAGTAATTGAGGTCGCGCCCGAATCTATTGAATTTTCGATAAGCTCCTTAAGCACGGACGAAGGGCGCTCTACTACCTCGCCTGCAGCAATAAGGTTAGCTATTTCAAAATCAAGTACGTTAATTTTTCCCATAATTATCTCCCTTTCCGAGGATTATTCGGAAAGCATTTTCTTAAGCTCAAAGAGCAGATTCATGGACTCAATTGGAGTAAGAGTGTTAATGTCAACGCTGCGGATTTTATCACAAGCCTCGCTCTCAACCGATGCGGTTATTCCGCTGAATAGATCAAATCCGCCTGCCTCAACATTCTTTTCTACAACCACGCGAGGCTTATCCAACTCGATTTCGGCAAGAATTTCCTTAGCGCGCTTTACAACCTCACCGGGCACTCCCGCAAGCTTTGCAACCTCAATTCCATATGAATCATCCGTACCTCCACGAACAATCTTGCGAAGGAATGTGATAGAATCTCCGCGCTTTTTCGCAGCAATGTTATAGTTAACAATTCCGTCGAACTCATTCTCCATATCGGTAAGCTCATGATAGTGGGTGGCAAAGAGCGTCTTTGCACCTATCTTCTTGGAATGTGTGTACTCCACAACAGCTCGTGCTATAGACATACCGTCGTATGTGCTGGTTCCTCTGCCCACCTCATCATAAATGATAAGCGAACGGCTTGTCGCGTTCTTCAAAATAGAGGCAACCTCGTTCATCTCAAGCATAAATGTGGACTGTCCTGATGCAAGATCGTCGGATGCGCCAACTCGAGTAAATACCTTATCAACAATACCAACCTTCGCCTCTCTTGCAGGAACGAAAGAGCCTATCTGCGCCATAATAGTGATGATTGCAACCTGACGCATATATGTTGATTTACCGGCCATATTAGGGCCTGTAATTATCATAATCTTATTCTTTGAGGTATCGAGAGTGGTGTCGTTAGGAACAAAATATGAATCCTTGACGAACTTTTCTACCACAGGATGACGTCCATCCTTTATACTGATTTCGGTAGAAATATCAACCTCAGGACAAACGTAATTATTCTTTGCAGCGACCTCTGCAAGAGAGCGGTAAACGTCAATTTCGGCAATGAGAGAAGCACTCTTACGGATACGATCTCTATTTTCGGAAACGAAGGCAAGCAGACTGGAGAATATCTGATATTCCATAGAAACAAGCTTCTCATCAGCACTAAAAATAGTACTCTCCATTTCCTTCAGCTCTTGAGTTATGTATCTCTCACAGTTTGCAAGTGTTTGCTTTCTAACAAATCTATCGGGAACCTGGTCGATAAAGGATTTCGAAACCTCAATATAATATCCAAATACCTTGTTATAGGCGACCTTGAGAGTCTTAATGCCGGTGGCTTCCTTCTCACGTTGCTCTATCGATGCCATAATATCCTGGCCACCGTTTTTAATCGAACGATAATAATCAACGTCAGCGTTAAAGCCGTCTCTGATCATACCACCCTCTCGAATCGTAAGGGGGGGATTATCGCAAATCGCATCACCGATAAGCTCGCAAATATCGTCAAGTGTATCAAGATTTTTTGTAATTTTCTTGAGCGAAGGAGAGGATAATTGCGAGATTAAGGACTTAATTTCAGGCAGACATCTTATGCTATCGCCAATAGCCTTAATATCACGCGCATTAGCGGTACCATATACCGCCTTCGCAGTAAGACGCTCAATATCTCTAATATTGGCAAGAAGCTCACCAAGTGCATCGCGGCATCTGAGGTCACGAAACATATCTCGTACAGCGCCCTGACGGTGAGAAATTCTCACAGGGTCGATAAGAGGACGAAGAACCCATGAATTAAGAAGTCTTGCGCCCATTGCAGTCTTGGTTTTATCAAGAACCCAAAGGAGAGAACCTCGCTTGCCCTTGATTCGCATTGCCTCGACAAGTTCAAGGTTTCTTATTGTATTTAAATCAAGGTCAAGATATTGACCTCTCGCATAGACGTTAATTCCACGTGTGAATGCAACGTCAGTCTTTTGTGTTTCTTCAATATAGGAAAGAAGCGCACCCGATGCCATTATAAGCTCGGATTCATTGAGCTTCGAACTTTCTTCACCAAAATGACGGCGTGTAAGCTCCTTTGCGCGCTCGTATGCGAAAAGACGGCCTGCTTTATCTGTTATTAGTGTCGAAAATCTCTCTACCGCAAAATCGGCAATTCCGGAAAGCTCTTCGCGCTTGCAACTAAGAATGATTTCGGAGGGCTGATATGCTCCAATCTCGTTACGAATGAGCGAAAGAACGTCCTTTCCACTAAGGAATGTAGCGGAAATCTCTCCCGTGGAAACATCGGCAGCCGCAACGGCTGCAACACCCTGTGAATAATATATAGCCATAAGGAAGTTGTTCTTTCCGTCGGGAAGCAGTGCGCCATCGGTAACAGTTCCGGGAGTAACAACTCTTGTTACCTCACGCTTTACAAGCCCAACAGATTCTTTAGGATCGCTGACCTGCTCGCATATTGCCACCTTTATTCCCCTTTCGACCAATCTACCAACGTAGACATCTGCCTTGTGGAAAGGTACGCCACACATTGCAGCTCTTTTCCCCTCTCCGCAATCACGGCTGGTGAGAGTGAGTTCAAGCTCACGAGAGGCTATAACGGCATCCTCAAAGAAACACTCATAGAAGTCGCCCAGGCGGTACATAAGGATATGATCCTCATACTCCGCCTTAACCTCAAGGTATTGCTTCATCATAGGAGTAACAAAGTTAAGCTCGCTTCTTTTCTCTAAAATAATATAGTCTGCCATAAGGCAAATACCTCTTGTTTAATGAATTTTAATGGCATCCCTTACATGAAGAGCAATCATGAGTACACTCGGAGGGACGCTCGCCTGTTATACAATACTTTATCTCTGCATTTACCTCTGCCATAAGAGCGTTCATAGCTCTCTGTGCTTCAGCGAACTTAATATAATTCGGGTGAGATCCTATTTCGGAAGAAAGCTCCTCTATTCTCGCTCTTATGTCTGCGATAGCGCGCTGATCGGCTTCGGAAGGGTCTTTTGCAAACTCCTGACCAAGAAGAAGTCGCTCTGCCTCATATTCATTCATTTTGTTTTGAAGCTCGGCATCAGATTGAAACGCCGCCTTACTCTCTTCAAGATTTTTTATTTCATCGCTTTTGGCAATTTCAAGACCAAGAGCGTGTGCAAGCTCAATAATTTTTGTCATTTATTTATCCTCACTTTCAAGCTGCCCCAAGAGATGATAGGGGCAAGCCTTGGTTATTTTCACGTTTACGAATTTACCCTTAACACATTCATTCGATTCAAAATACACAAGCTTGTTGGTAAGCGTTCTGCTAGAGAAGACCTTTTTGTCTTCTTTTTCCTCATAGGAATCAACAAGCACACGGTGAATGGTGTTTTCGTAGCTCTTGTTTATTTCAAGTGATGCGTTATCTTGATACTCTAATAGAATTGCCATTCGGCGATCCTTTATTCCTCTATCAACCTCACCGTCCATTTTTGCGGCACGAGTTCCCTCTCGCTTTGAAAATAGGAAGGCGTAGACGTTATCAAATCTTACCTTTTGCAAAACGTCCATCGTGTTCTCAAAATCCTCCTCGCTCTCACCGGGGAAACCGATAATTACATCGGTTGAAAGGGCTATTCCGGGAACACGCTCCTTAAGGCTCTCGACGGTTTTAAGATACTGCTCCCTTGTATAGGTGCGATTCATCGTGCGAAGAACTTTATCACTACCTGACTGAAGCGGAAGGTGGAAAAACGGAGCAATCTTGGGAGTATATTTCGCAATAACCGAAATAAGCTCATCCGAGGTATCCTTGGGATGACTCGTCATAAATCTGATGATGAAATCGCCTTCGATTTCGGCAATACTCGAAAGAAGCTGCGGGAAAGATATATCTGATTTATAGGAGTTCACGTTCTGTCCGAGCAGAGTTATCTCCTTAACTCCATTTGCGACAAGCTCACGACACTCGGTAATAATATCGGATGTGGCTCGGCTGCGCTCTCTTCCTCTTACATAAGGAACAATACAGTATGAGCAGAAGTTATTGCAGCCATACATTATGGCGACGTATGCTCGATGTCCCTCGCGCCTAACAGAGGGGATGTCCTCATAAATGTCTCCTTTATCCTCGCCAAACACAAAAGATCTCTTTCTATCAACAAGTTTTTTGGCAATAAGTTCGGGAATGAGATGTATCATATTCGGCTCTGCAGTAAAGGTCACGTAGTGAAAATCCTTTTTTAGCATATCCGCCCTATGGGGCTCCGCAGCCATACAACCAACTACACCGACAAGCAAATCGGGATTTCTCTTTTTCAAAGCTTTAAATCTTCCCAAAAGCGAAAGAGCCTTAACCTCGGCATGTTCTCTTATCGCACAGGTGTTCAGAATAATTAAATCAGCATTTTCGGGATTATCACAAGGCAAATACCCCATAGCAACGCAAAGTCCCATAATCCTCTCGCTATCACGTTCATTCTGTTGACAGCCAAAGGTGATAATGTGCGCATAACGTGGCGTCCCCTCATTGATCGTTTTAACAAGGGAGATAAATTTATTCACTTCTGTATCGTTAATATTATAAATCATACTATCTCCCTTTCTGCTTTATTTTTTCATTAATTCTGCAAGTTTTTCCGGCGAGAGTCCGAGATAATCATATAGATCGCCGGGCTTGTCCGGTGATGCAAAACAATCGTCGATCGCTGCAATTTTATACTCTGTTTTCGAGTTATCGAATCCAAGGTCTAAAAGCTCACGGTATGTTATTTCTGCAGCACCACCGTTCATTATGCCCTCCTCGGCGTATACAACACGCTTTGCAGAGGAAATAAGATTATAAATAATTTTTGCGCATTTATCGTAGGGCTTGATAGTTTCTACAAGAATTACTCCAACACTCTTACCCTCAGCTTTCAAAATATCAGACGCGCAAAATACCCTCTCGACGAGATTTCCATATGTAATAAAAACATTTTCTGGTATCGAGTCTGTGGTAAAATCAGCAAAGACCCTTGCCGTACAATCTTCTGAAATCGGGTGAAGTCTATTGATGCTAGTGCTCTTCTCTGCCGCATTTGGATATCTTATCGCGCAGGGCGCATTAAGCTTTGCTGAATACTCGGTCATAAGCTTTAGCGACTCGTAACTCGCAGGAGCAAGTAATGTCATCTCGGGAATGTGAGAAATGAAGGAAACATCAAATATTCCATGATGTGTTGCTCCATCTCCGACAGCCAGACCCGCTCTGTCAATCATCAACTTTACGGGAAGGTTTTGCAAAGCTACGTCGTGCAGAAGGTTATCATATCCACGCTGAAGGAAGGTGGAGTATATAGCAATGAATGGATTATATCCACCCGCGGCAAGACCTGCGGAAAATGTAAGCGCATGCGCCTCTGCAATTCCTACATCAAAATATCTGTTCGGGAACTGCTTTCCAAAAGTATCAAGTCCCGTGCCAATTCCCATAGCCGCAGTTACAGCAAGAAGTTTTTCATCCTCCTTCGCAAGCTCTATAAGCTTATCCGCAAAAACAGAATGGAAATTATTGCTGCTATGCGTCTTCACAACACTATGATAATTATCGGGCGAGCTTTCAGCAGGTGCGTAGCCCTTGCCCTTGACAGTCTTTAGATGAACAACACAGGTTTTACCGACTGCCTTTGCATCTGCAAGTGCTTTGCAAACTCTATCATAGTCATTGCCATCAATCGGGCCAATATAGTAAAGACCAAGCTCCTCAAAATAATTGGGTCTGTAAACGATCTTCTTTACCGTTTTTTTCACAAAAGAGAATAATCCTGCGATAGGTTTGCCGATAAGAGGCAAGCGATCAAGTACATTTTGAGTACCTCGCTTAAGTCTGCGGTAGCCTCCCGACACTCTAACCTTCGAAAGATATGATGCAAACGCACCCTTATTAGAGGAAATTGACATTCCGTTCTCGTTAAGAATAATTACCATGGGAAGCTCGGCTCTGCAATTGTTCAACGCCTCATGGATCATTCCTCCGGTAAAGGCTCCGTCCCCTGTCACACAGATAGTATAGGTTTTCTTCCCGGAAAGCGCATCGGCCTCAGCATAGCCGAGGGCGGCTGAAATAGATGTGGAGGAGTGACCTGCGCCAAATGAATCGTGTGTGCTCTCACTCATCTTTGTAAATCCGGACAAACCGCCGGGTGTACGAAGCGCATCGAAAAGATCTCTTCTACCTGTAATAAGTTTGTGTACGTAGGATTGGTGGCCCACATCAAAGATTATATGGTCATTGGGCGAATCAAAAACAGTGTGAATAGCAAGAGTCAACTCAACTGCACCAAGGTTAGATGCCAAATGTCCTCCGCATTTCTCTGTTTTTTCAATCAAAAAATCTCTGATCTCTTTACAAAGAGCCTCTATCTCAGACTTATTTAGTTGTTTTAGGTCTGTAGGAGAATTTATTCTCTCAAGGATTGAATATTTCATACAAAAACCCTTTCTCTAAATCAATTTGATGTGGGTGATTTCCCTACGATCTTTACATAGGCACGATAGAATGCGGAATAGTCTCCAAAACCGACTCTTTCTGCCGCGCCGGATGCGGTCATCCCCGATTCAATAAGCTGCTTCGCATACATAATGCGCTTGTGGTTTATATATGAATGCACCGATATGCCTGTATATATTTTAAACGCACGACAAAGATGATATTTACTTACAAAAAAGCGTTTAGCTAGCCTATCAAGACTAAGATCTCTCTCGATGTTTCGATTAAGATACTCTGCTACCCTGGCGCCAAGTTCGCCCTCAACGGTTGACATTTCTTCGCCGTTTACCGCTGAAAGAAGAATGATAATCTCGGATAACAACGCCCTCTTAAATTCTTCTGCCGATTCTTTATCCAGCGTTTCTGCAATCTCAAATCTGTCAAAGACGGATATTATTGCACCTGAGAGCATTGTCGGAGAGTAATAACACCCCCTCTTATTCTCACACTTTTTTTCTAGCAAATCGGTTGCTTTTGTGGAAAGCGCCGTCTTTGAAAATTTAAGCGAGTAAATCTCAAAATTACTTTGATTAAACTCAACAAAATAGTAAGCAAATGGTTTGATCAAAATCAGCGAACGCGGAGCAACAGCAAATTCGCTACCCTCGATTCTATACTTTCCCGAACCCGATGCCACATAAATAATTTCATATTTGTCACTACAATTATCACGACCAAAGGAATCGGATAGATTTTCTCGGTTTATTCGATTGAATGTGATTTCTTCAACTCGGCCAATATTCGTTGACATTTTCCGACCCCTTTCGTTCTATATAGTCACATACCTATTTATAGTATTATACCATACCTAAGCAATTTTTGCAAGGTTTTATTTTATTATTTATATTATTTTAGCAATGATTGTTCTGCTCAAAGTATATATCTGTAAAATATTAAAAGCTGTCCCATTTCTGGAACAGCTTTTGGGTTTATTAATATACAAATCCGCTACGGATTTAATAAGTATGAGAAACTAGCTGCAAAACGCGATTTCTTTCTTTTACGTTGCGGGTAATTTTTTGGCAAAGTGTCAGCGCCTTTTCAAGATCGTTATCATCAAGCGCCTTTCTAAGGTCGGAAATCTGACTCGAAAGCAATGCCTCAAGCTCTTTAACGTCGGGTGCCGATTTTATGGGCGAGGACGAGATTACAGAGCTCAATATGTCAAGCTCGTTAATTATCTTGGGGTCAGTCGCGAAATCTCTCAAAAGCTTAACGCGAGACGCCGCGTCCTGCACAAACCTAGCTTCCTTGCCCTGTCTTGCAACTTCGGCATTCGTATGTCGGTTTGCCATAAGAACAGGAACAAATGCAATGATAAAAATAGCGAGCCAAATAACCTGGAGTAACCAGCTTGCTGTAACTCCACCTTCAGAATCGGGAGCTACGAGAATGAATATCAAACCAGTAACAAAAGCAAGAACAAAGTATGCGATTGTAAATATGTATGATACGTTGCTCTGTCTTGCAAAGTCCAGTTTACCCGATGTAAGAAGTGGTGTTCCAATGGATACTATAAATGCAAAGTGAATAAATGCATACGAGATCCACACCGATGCAGTAAATTCGGAGGCATCACCAATTACAAATAGTAAAAGGTTAAAGATTGCCATAAAAATAGCACCGGGTATCAATATTCCAAGAGATGTTCTTTTCATAGAAGCTCTCCCTCCTGTATTAGTTCTACAAATTATAGTCTGCTTAAGATTTCTGCCTTCTTAGCGTCATACTCTGCCTGCTCAACAAGACCGGCATCAAGGAGCTTTTTGAGCTTTGCAAGAGCTTCCATAGGATCTTCAGCAGGTGCAGCGGGCTGCTGGGGCGCCTGACCATAGGGTTGGCCGTAAGGCTGCTGAGGAGACTGTCCATAAGGCTGGCCATAAGGCTGCTGAGGCTGACCGTAGGGCTGTCCATAAGGCTGCTGAGGCTGACCGTAAGGCTGTCCATAAGGCTGCTGCGAAGGAGCAAATGCCTGCTGAGCCATATTGCCAAATGCCATACCACCTGCTATACCCATGCCAAGTCCGATACCCATATTTGCAACTCCGTCGCCGTTACCTGACTGATTTTCAGCCATCTTATTCATAACGTCAAAGGACTGCTGAGCCGCCCACTGATTACCAAGGGCATCCATAGTGTAACGGTCTGCCTGCGCATTAAGCATCTTTTTATTCTTTGCGGCAACTGCCTCGTCGTACATTCTACGATATTCATCGTCCATAATATCAATAGCAGTAATGCTAAAGGATACACAGTAGAGACCGTAAAGACGAACCGCTTCCTGAATGATGGGCTTAAGTTTTTCGGAAATCTCGTCCATGTGAGCGTCAATTCCCATAATCTCGGTATCCATGCTCTGGATAGCCGAGGAAATGTTGGACTTAATCTTCGAGAGGAATGTGCTCTTAACATACTTCTTGATGCTTTCAGCGGTCATACTTCCGTCGGTTGAACCAAGAAGATTTTTGAGAAGCATAGCGGGATCGCTTACACGAACCTGATATGCGCCTCTCGCACCGAGCTTAGTAGAAAGACCCAAGAACTTATCTCTAACGAGAATAGGCGAGTCTGTTCCCCATTTAAGCTCCATAGTGCTATTTGTTCTTACAAAATAAACAACACAGTGGAATGCGCTGATTCCGCCCGAAAGCGAATTTCTAAGTCTACTGATAAACGGATAGTTCTGAGTAGAAAGCTTATATGTATTAGGCTCGAAAACCTGTTCGATATTGCCATTGTTTACAAAAATTGCGCTCTCACCCGGCATAACTACCAATGTGGAGTTTGTATTGAAATCCTGATCAGGATGACGCCAAATAAGCGCATCGGCAGGCATATTGCCCGTGGTATTGCCGCTGCTCTTGATAACTTCTACAAAATGTTTCTTTCCCCCAACGTAGTTAGCTTCGTTAGGGTTCTTACCAAACAGTCCCATATTTTTCTCCATTCTTCCGACCAACGTCGGATCGTTAATAAATCACAATCAATGCGCGGTTAGGGCCAATCCTCCATATATCCAAACGAGCCGCAGGTTTTAAACAATCTTTTTCGAATCTTTAAAAGTGCTTTGATTAAGCCGTATTTCTGAAGACACATAATACTGTATTCAGAACACGTGGGCATACAAAGACATTGCCTGCGCGTATATTCGGAGGCATATCGCTGATACAGTCTGATTAGGCCTATGCAAGCCTTCCTTGCTACGCATAAAATAGATACCAAGTACCATATTAGGCTGTACAAAACCTTGTGCCATACCGGATTTTGTGCCATCCAATTCTGGATGAAATTCGGTAAATAAGAAAATGCACCGAGCACAGAAGGAATAGCATAGCAGGCCGACGACAGAACAGCAACCGACAAGAGAAATAGTAAAACATATTTCACTGCCCTAAATATGCTGGTTTTCGGTCGTGTCAAAGGACGTATTAAAACGTAATCCTTTACCGCGTCACTATTTTCCACACTCGGTACATTATTCATACTACAAAGTTATGTAAGAACTTTAGAATTAGCCGTTGTTCTTCTTCTCACGAAGGAGGTTCTTCATACCCTTAATAGAGGTCTCGAAGCCATCGTCCTCAACGTTAGCTGCACAGTACATCTTATCGCCGGGAACAACGATAGAAAGACGAACTGTATTGATTTCCTTACGCTGAAGCTCAGGAAGAGGATTTCTGTTCATGCAACCAGCCTTTGGAGTGATCCAAACTTCTTTTTCAACGCTCTCTTCTGTAGAGGAGAAGTTAACTACATCCTTGTAGAAGTACTCTTCAGATGTTTCCTTCTTACCGTTCTCATCGAAGTTGAAGGTGTACTGATAGAGATAAACCTGTGTCTCGGAGAAGAAGAGCCAAGATACCTGATATGCGGAAGAACGCCACTTGCAGTCCTCACCGTAATGAGAGTATGCATTCTTGGAATCGAAATGATAACCCTGGATGCAAACAGGCTCGATAAGAGAGATCTCGCTCTCGTCAAGACCGATCTTGGAGATAGCCTTTGCCTTGAAGTTGCCGTTCTTTGCAAGGAAATCGGAAACAAGCTTATCGTACTCACTGTCTGTCATAAGCTTTCCGAAGCAACCCTTCTTCATACCTGTGAAGTATCTGATTACTGCTTCCTGCTCGGGTGTCTTACCCTTGAGTCTCTGATTAAATTCGTATAATGCATTGTTCTGTGCCATGTCTGTCTTCCTCCATAAAAAATAATATAAATTAAAATGTTGCTACATTATGATAGCCTAAAT
Organism: Eubacteriales bacterium; assembly: GCA_045654725.1. GTDB lineage: Bacteria > Bacillota > Clostridia > Oscillospirales > CAG-272 > UBA1740. The sequence goes on along the minus strand of JAZONX010000030.1, from coordinate 3,272 downwards.
AGAATGATTACTGAAGCTCAACGGGAATATCAACGCCGAGAAGCTCAAAGAGCATCTGTGCATCAGCGTAAGAATAACCGAAGGACTTTGCCTTCATAAGACTTTCGGTATAGCTGGGCTTGATGTTTAATGCCTTTCTCTTATAGAAATCAAATCTGAGGTAAGCATCGAAATAGTAGAAAATTCCGCGAGGCTCTACGTCGATCGCAATCTTAAGCATCGAGAGTGCCTTGTCAACGTTCGCCTTACCTGCAAGGAACGCCTTCTTGCCACCAAGTGCACAAACAGCAGCCATGTAATAAACTTCGGGGTTTTCGGTATAAGCAGAAATTGCTTTGTCAAAAGCCTCGTAAGCTTTGTCGTAAAGCTTGAGTCTCATGAAACACATACCGAGAGAGATAGCCAAAAGTTCACTGTCAGGATTTTCTGCCATCATATCCTTGTATGCATTTGCATACTTGTTTACTTTGGGGGCGGACATGCCTCCAAGTGTCGAGAATGAGGTGATAACTACCGGGCTGTCGCAATACTCGCAGACCCTTGCGCCCTGCTCCAGCGGACTATTGCAGGACGGACATCTTGGGATTGAAGCGCTCATTTCATTTTCTCCTGTAAATAATTTCAACCCACGATTTGGAATAATCGCGGATCATTTTAGTAATATTGACTAGAAATCGCGAACGACAAAATGCAATTTTTATCGACATTTTTAATTATTATACCATATTGTGCTAATAATGTCAAGCAATTTTATAAAATTGTTGCGATCATTTTAACCAATTTTTCTGGCAATATTTTGTAAAGAATAGCTAACAATAAGGATGAGAATTGAATAACAGGAGTGTAAACCTGCACTACTTTTGCGACGCTAATATTTAAATAATACTAGCATAATCAGTAGGTTTTCGTAATAAAAATAAGGGAACGATACCTATATGTTAAGCACATAAGAACGTCCCCTATAACTCTTTCGTGATTTTGCTCACAAGTATAGCGTATAGTCGTATTAATATAGAATAAATTTCGGATTTGTAAATTAAACATTACAAAGACAACATAAATCGCGATTTTTTAAAGTAAATAAAGCAATTCCATATTCCACATTTACTATACAAAATTCTTTATGTTTTATACAAAACATAGAATATATTTGCATAATATTTGTTACGGAAGCGTTTGTATTCGAATAGTTGTTTTAGATCAGCAGCCTCTACGCTTTGTTTCAAGGTTTTTGAGAACTCTAACCGCCACTCCAACAACATGAACCTTATCAACAATAATGTCATCAAGACGTGAATTTTCGGGATGAAGAATATAGCGACCATTTTTCACATCTCTGTAAAAACGCTTAAGGGTTGCGCTCCATCCATCGGTAAATTCGTCCTCCACCATTGCAACAACGATTTCACCATCGAAGGCTGTATTCTGCTTTCTAACATAAACGGTATCACCATCGTATATTCCTGCATCGATCATTGAATCTCCGCGAGCGATAAGACCAAAATATTCGCCATATCCAAGAAGGCTAATATCAATAGGAATGTACTCCTCTACCTCTTCGATAGCAAGTATGGGCTGACCGCAAGAAATAGAGCCAACAACAGGCATCAAGGCATAATTTTCCGGAAGAGTTGGTGTATCGGTAATAACCGTTTGATATCTACCATATTTTTCAATAAGGCCATCATCAATAAGACGGTTCATATACTTAGAAACGGTGGATTTTGCCATTCCGAGAGTATCACCAATCTGCTGTGTTGTGGGACAAACACCACGCTCCTTCATAAAGTCATTTACAAAACGATATACTTCCATCTTTCTTTCGTCGTTCTTGGTTCTCATACTAAATCTCCTTTAAATTTCGTGGGGGCGAACTGGAGTTCGTTGACTTCATTATATCACACGAACAGGAGTTTGTCAATAGAAAAATTAAAAAAGGCGAAAAATATCGCCTTTTATTTGAGTTTTGCTTTTTCTCGTTCAATTTCGATGCACGGCATATCATCCAAAGAATATCCCCACTCTTTTACCAGAGAATCCAATATTCTATCATAAGCAGCTATCGCTCCTTCCTTGTTTCCAAGGATCTTATTGATTATTGCAATTCCCTGCAATGCATCGGTATATCTAGGTTGCGTACTCTCTGCCCAGGAGCGTTCATAGAAGGATAAAGCCTTTTCGTACTTACAGCGTCTAGCATAATATTGTGCAGCCTCGAAAAGAAAAGTAGAATTTAACGAATACATCTTTTCACATTCTTCAATGATTTTGTCTGCTTTGTTTACATTAAACTCTCCGAGAGCAATATAAGCTTTATAAATTTCAACCATCACAGGCTGTACTGAAGCCAACTCTGAAAATTCATACAAATACTTTTCAGCTTCTATAGTTCTATTGTCAGCTAATAAATTATCTATTAGATAATAATAAGGTAAAGATGTTTTCGGATTGCCATGATCTGCTTCGATAACCTTTTTATAAAAATCAATAGCATCCGAATGGTTTGAAACGTTCCAATCCCATACAGCGTGTCCTTCCGACTTCGATAACAGCCATTGACAATCCTTCTTTTCCGGTTTTAACAAAATAGCCTCTCTACCGTACTTACTGACTCTTCTGCCGTCAGCTTCCATACGATGGTGATAAAGGTTTGCGAGGAGAGAGAGTATTACAGCTTTATCTTCGTGTTTATGTAGCTGATCCTTTAGATATTCTTCATACTCTTTAAAAGATTCTGCAGGAAGATCTTCCTCAATATCAAGCCTATTTTCTATACGCTTTAGCTTTTGGTCTACAGACAAATCAAAAAGATCATCAATTGTAACACCAAAAATTTCAGCAATACGAGGCAAGAGGGTTATGTCAGGCATTGATATTTCATTTTCCCATTTAGAAACAGACTGGGCACTAACACCAATCCTACTAGCGAGCTGTTCTTGTGTATATCTCGCCTTATTTCTGTTCTGCCTTATTTTATCCCCTATTTTCATATTTTTCTCCTTTTTTTGAAGTGTTACAAAGAACGTTCTTACATTTCTATTATACATTTGTAGTCAAAAAAAGTCAATAACGCATTTTTATATCCTTCTCACCAATACGGATAAAAGGTACATAAAAAAATGATTATCATGTGAACTGAACCCAAGGCAATAGACACGAAATAAAAAAACATTTCATAGAATAGCTTTGATTTGCTCTTAAAAGCTCGTTATTTCTTGAAACTGACATCGTTTCTCATACGGTGTCAGTTTTGTTTTTAGTTGAATACGTTC
>JAZONX010000029.1:0-35618 GCA_045654725.1 Eubacteriales bacterium | reverse complement strand
CGAAGGTATCGACGGTTACTACAGAACCAACCTCAATTGCGGAACAATCATCAAGTCTGAATTCCTTGAGATGACGCTTAGGTGTAATGCCTGCCTTCTTAAAGTGACCAAGCTGTGCCTTGTTCGCATTCTTCTTTACATCCTGATATGCGAGCTGTACAGCGTTGTAACCATCATTCTCGATGGTCTTCTTCTGAGATACCACGCAAGGACCTGCTTCAATCAGGGTTACGGGTATTACGTTGCCTTTGGCATCGAAGATCTGAGTCATGCCCAGCTTCTTGCCGATAATGCCTTTTTTCATTTTTCCTCCATAGTTATTGGTTGACGGTTTTGATTTTACCTTCCGGCATCCGCCAACGTGACTTTAGGGTGGAGCATTGCTCCGTCGGGATTTGAAGCTCCCGTTGTTTGCTTAAGTAATTAAGCTTTGATCTCGATCTCTACACCAGCAGGAAGCTCGATGCTCATAAGAGCCTCAACAGTCTTCTGGCCGGGTTCGATAATGTCGATCAGTCTCTTGTGAGTTCTCATTTCGAACTGCTCACGGCTGTCCTTGTACTTGTGTACCGCACGGAGAATTGTTACGATCTCCTTGTCGGTAGGAAGCGGAATGGGACCACTTACCTTGCTTCCGTTTCTCTTTGCAACGTCTACAACCTTTGCTGCTGCGGCGTCAATGATTGTGGAATCGTAGCTCTTGAGACGTACTCTGATCTTTGTCTGTGCCATTTTGTTTTCCTCCTTATTAGCTTTTGCTTTCTTTTAAGAAGGCGATGAGTTTTACACTGCTTCGGGCGTATCAAACTCCCCCAACAAAATCAGTTCGGCAAGTCCCCGCAGTGACTGACGAACCGAATAAAGTAATGCAGTGCGCCTAAAAGGCCTACACTCTTGCTTCGCCCGGTTAAAATATCGGACATACTCCACGGAAATTCCCTGCTTCAAAGAGCAGCCACCTCCCGCTTCAACGCATATCAAGCGGAACTATTATACTATAAAAGCTTTTAAAATGCAAGTATTTACGCTAAAAAAGTTGAAAATATTTTCTTAAAATTTTCACGAAATTTTCGGCATATTTTTGTGCAATATGCATAAAGAATATAGAATTCCTTTCAAACACCCTAAATTCATCCCTGTTTATAGCTATTTTTTTCACTTTTTTCTACTTTGTTTACAATTTGTTAATATTTTTGATGTACAATAGATAGGTAAGACACTTATATATGCGTGCTCGCGCGCGATTATAATTAAATGAAGGAAATTGAATTTATGAAAAAAATCAAAATTATAGATTGGTACATTATCGCCCTGCTGCTTGGGGGAATTTCAGCGGTTGCTTTGCGTTCATACGCACTCCTCAACGACTTCAACAGGATTACGTTGCATTTTGAGAACAGCCCGGCAGCAACGATCGGTGGCCTGATTACAGTCTTTGGCGTGCTTTTGTTTATGAGTTACAGTGTTCTCGCTAAAAAGGAGTGCGGACTCATCGCTCGCACCGACAATGCAGCAACCTACATTCCCGCAGGTATTGTTTCGGTTGCTCTGCTCTTCATGGGAATTGAGAGGTTTCAGAAAATCAGTGCTTTAAGCCAACAGGGCCGACTTGTTAAATACCTCGCTGTGCTGACAGCCATTCTGGCCATACTCTCCGTGGCATCCTTCTTCGTTTCGATCTTCCTAGATAAAAAGCATAATATCTTCAAGGCGGCATTCAGCCTCTCTATCGTATTTTTCCTTGCTTTTTATGCAGCTCTTCTCTTCTTCACCAAGGACGGTCACCCCACCAACTCGCCAAACAGAATTGTTGATCAGATGACATATCTCTTCTCGGCAACATTTTTCCTCTTTGAGACCAGAATCCACCTTGGTCGCGCAAAATGGCGACTTTACGTTTCATTTGGACTTGCGGCGACACTTCTCTGCTTCTTCTCCTCCATTCCTTCAATTATAACTTATATCATTGACGGATACACCGTTTCCACAAGCATTATCGAAAGCGTTCTTTCTCTCACACTGGCACTCTTCATTGCATCAAGAGTTTTTCAGACAAAAAATCTGACACCCGACGCGGAATGCAGCGCTGCAAAGAGCATTTCTGCTCTCGCAACTTTCCGAGAGGAGCAGATGAATGAAGAGAGAAAGCTCTCTCGCGCGCAGGAGAATAATAATGTAGAAATCGAGCATACACAGGATGCCTCTAACTACACCTTCGACATTCCATACGTTGATCCAAGCGTTGATTATGACCCCGAGGGTGCAGACATCGAAATATCAAAGGACAAAGAAGACTAAAACAAAGTTAGCCATAAGGTGATAGAACTCATAAGCCATACGGCGATGAATTTTCGCGTCTTTTTATGGCTTTCGCCTTGTAAAGTCCGCACTTGAATGCGGCAAAATCCAAAAAAAATCCATCATAAATTTATTCGCCATATGGTGCGAAGCAGTTTTAAAAGAATAGATTTTTTCATAATCAAGCCGATTTTTTGAGGAATATGCGGATATTTAAGAAAAAATCGGTGCCGAATAGGGAGAAATCTATCTTTTAAAACCTTGTTAGTTAGATTACCTTATGGCTAAAGGACAATTATATGAAAAAAATTCTCGTCATTGACGGTAATAGCATCATAAATCGCGCATACTACGGTATGCGCCCTTTAACTACCAAAAGCGGAAAAACCACCCATGCGGTTTACGGTATGATAAATATCATCTCGCGCCAGCTTGCCGCGATCAAGCCGGACTATGCGGCGGTTGCATTCGACCTTAAAGCGCCAACCTTCCGCCACGAGATGTACACCGAGTACAAGGCAGGCAGACATGCAACTCCCGAGGACCTGATCTCGCAGTTCCCGGATGCAAAGGAGTGTCTGAGTCTTATGGGTCTACACGTTTTGGAGCTTCCGGGTTACGAGGCGGACGATATACAGGGTACAGTTGCAAAGATGGCACACAGCCACCCAGAAACGGAAGCATATATTCTCTCGGGCGACCGAGATCTGCTTCAGCTGATAGACGACAAGGTGACCGTACTTCTTGCCACCAACAGTGACACAAAAATTATGCACCGCCAGGAATTCAAAGCGGAATATGGCATAGAGCCGGAGAGCTTTGTGGACATGAAGGCGCTTATGGGCGACTCATCCGATAATATTCCCGGAGTTGCAGGTGTTGGTAAGAAAACTGCGGCAACGCTCATCGAAAATTTCAACACACTTGAGGGAATTTACGAAAATATTGAAGACAAGCGTATCTCGAAGGGTGTTCGCGAAAAGCTTCTCCGCGACAAAGAAAACGCATTTTTGTCGAGAAAACTCGCAAAAATCATCACCGACGCTCCTATAAATAAGAACTTAGAGGATCTTTCGCGTAAGCCTATTGACAACAGCGGACTTTATAAGAAATTCACCGAGCTTGAGCTAAACTCACTCATTGTTAAGTTCGGCCTTTCCACCTCAATGAGTCAAAACGAGGAGAATACTCCTGCTGAAGACGAGCTTGTCGATACAAGAAATCTCTACACAAATTATGGCGCAGAGATGATAAAGAAATTGGTCAAAAATCGCTTTTCTGTTGAGATTTTGAACGGTATAGTTTACATTTCTTGCGAAAGTCAGCATTTTTCATACTCCGGTGAACTTTTGGACATAAAAAATATTTTTGAAGGAAGCGAGATAATCTGCTATGACGGAAAAGCTCTTTATCACCTCCTTCTGAATATCGGATGTGACCTTTCACAAACTAAATTTATTGACCTTTTGCTTTACGCATACGTTCTCAATCCGGGTGGCGGAAATCCCACTCCCGAATCCCTGGCATCGGCATTTATATTTAAAACGCCCCTCTCAGGTGCGCCCTGCGAGTCAATGTTTAGCGAAATCGAGGCAGAGATGCATAAAAAAATCGAAGGAATAGGCGCAACCGACATCCTTGAGAAGGTAGAATTGCCTCTTTTAAAGCTTCTCGGTGAAATCGAAGCAACCGGATTCATGATCGACACCGACGGAATGAAGGAATATGCCGACGCGCTAATCTCTCTCGCAGAGGATTTAACCGAAAGAATTTATATACAGGCCGGCAGAGAATTTAATATAAACTCTCCAAAGCAGCTAGGCGAGGTGCTTTTTGAGGAAATTGGTCTCCCCTGCAAGAAGAAAAAGACCAAGAGTGGCTACTCAACCGATGCACAGACTCTTGAAGAGTTACGCCCATATTCGCCAATTATTGACGACATTTTAGAGTACCGTCAGGTCAATAAATTGCACGGCACCTACGCGGCGGCACTTCCGCTTGTGGCTGACGAAAAGCAGCGAATACACACAGATTTCAAACAGGCTCTTACCGCAACAGGCAGACTTTCCAGCGCAGAGCCTAACCTTCAAAATATTCCCATTCGCACCAAAATGGGCCGTCAGATGCGCAAATATTTCATAGCGAGAGATGGTTATTCGCTTGTTGACGCTGACTATTCACAAATCGAGCTTCGACTCCTCGCGCATATTTCCGGCGACTACACCATGCGCGAGTCCTTCATCTCGGGCGAGGATATTCACACAAAGACCGCTGCTGCCGTTTTTGGAATTTCTGAAGATCAGGTAACCGACGAGATGAGAAAACGCGCCAAAGCGGTGAACTTTGGTATTGTTTACGGAATTGGTGGTTTCTCGCTGGCGAAGGACATCGGCACCAGCGTTGCCGAGGCCACTCAATATATTAAGAGCTACAAGATGAATTATCCCGATATTGACAGATACCTCGAGGAGGTTGTCAAGAATGCCGAGAGCGACGGATACACAACCACAGCCTTTGGCAGACGAAGATACATTCCCGAAATCAACGCGCAGAACGGCAATCTTCGTGCGTTTGGCAGACGAGTTGCGATGAACGCGCCAATTCAAGGCACCGCGGCAGATATTATGAAAATGGCGATGCTTCGAGTTGACGAGGCATTGAAGCGCGAAGGTCTTGATGCAAAGATCGTTATGCAGGTCCACGACGAGCTTGTAGTCGAGGTAAAGGATAGCGACGTTCAAAAATGCAAAGAACTTGTCCAAGCCGAAATGGAGAGTGCGGCAAAGCTTTCCGTACCTCTTACCGTTGACGTTACCGTCGGCAAAAACTGGCTTGATCAGAAATGAACAAAGTTTTAGAGCCTTGGCAAAATGCCAAGGCTCTCTTTTTAGTATATGAGAAGCTTTTTAATTCCATTAAGCCTACCATCAGGATTATCGGATGCAAAAACAGTTTCGGAAATATCGTTATCTCTTGCCACCTTAAGGCTCGAGGTGTGGAATTTCTTTGCCACCGAGAAAAGAGTATCCTCGTCGGTGGGATAGTAAACGGTTATACCGAAGCCACAGGAGCCGAACACCTCTCCTTCCTTCGCCTCAGAGGAAGCAAGTATCCGTTCGCTACGCTCTTCACTTAAGGAAAGGTTTCCCTCAAGAATGCAGCCTAAATAGAGCTTCGTCGGATCAAGAGATGCGGTGGCGCTTCTAGCATTAAGTTTGACTTCTGCGCGCAAATTTTCGGCTTTTTGACAACTATGATTTACATTTATCTCAAAAGGTGAAGCAAATTTGATAGGCATATAACAAACACTATCGTCACAAATATCCGAAGCAACTCCGCTATATCTAACCTCGCCGCGAATGATAACGCTGTTATTTTCGCACTCAACGCTCTCCACCTTCGGACTCGCACTCATAAGTATTATTTCGCGAATATTTTCTCCCTCAATTTCGCTTCGATCAACCTCGACGCTATGACTTTCTTTAAAAGAACGAAGATCAGAGAGAACCTGATAATTAAAGTTTTCATAAGTGTTTTCGGTGGCGCAGGACTTAAGATACCCGTCTGTAACAAGCTCGAGAGTGTTATTTCCATCCCCCAAAACGCAGAATTCAAGGATTACATTCATAACCATCTCACATCCGGCATCATCGGCATTCACACTGGGTTTTAACGAAGTTACAGTCAGTTCGGGAATTAGATTCATATCCCCACTTGCACCATCAAAATCTATATTTTCTTCAAAATTCAGCGTTTTTTCAACCGAATAAGCAGGCTCATCACCCACTTTTACGCAAGAAACCATACGAAGCTTCCCCTTTACGATCGCAGAACCATCCTCCACCGTAACAGAGTCAACACAGGGCTCAGCATTCGAGTAAACAACGCTAACCTCATCGGCGATGGCACCGTCAAGACGAACTATCTGCTCTGCATACTCGCGCTCACATACCGAAGAAGGCAAGCTGCTGCGAATTTTTACGATTTTTGTGCTAACCTCGGGAGAATACTCCCCCTCAAAAGCAGAGCCCGACACCGACATTGTCGCCTCCTCCGAAAGTCTGACGCTTCCCACGAGAGATGCGCGCGCCGAAATCTTGCGCGGACCAACAAGTCTAATTGAATAGGCAGAAATTTTCGTGTCGCACACCGAGTCTTTATAGCTATCGGCAGAGCACTTCACCGAGTAATCGTAGTCAGACGTAAACTCTGCCGAGGAGAGATTGCCCTCCGAATCGGCATAAACCACGTTATAAACGATTACGCCCGAGAGTTCAACCTCGTCACCTCCCGCAAATCTTCCCGCAGGTCGCAAGGATGCGTTGGTAAACAAAATCTTGCGTACGTCCCCGAGATAATCGGGCAAGGAGTAGTCCGCCTGGCTATCGGTATATACGTCAGAGCATTTTACATCTCTTACGTAACTTGTATTAGTTTTTATTTCCATAAAAAATCCCCACTTTCGTTATACTCATTACGAATATATTCGAATGTGGGGAAATTTATTACTGATTTTGGCTTATGTAGATTAGATGCTCTTTGCAATAGAAAGAGTGATTGCAAGAGAGATTGCAATAATCGCAAGCTCAACAACAAGACCGCCGATCAAAGCGGCAAGACCGAGGATGCCTGCTAGCCAGCTGATACCGAAATCAACGATAAGGTAAATGATGGCCAGAAGAAGACCTCTCCAACCGAAGGTGCCGAGAAGGAAGAGAACGAGAAGAACGATTCCCACAATGGAGATAATGTTTGCTACTCCGGCAAGGAAGCCAAGGAAACCAACCGCGGGAATGAGTGCGCCAACAATTATAAGCACAAGCGCCGCTAAAAGAATGGATGTAGATGCGAACTTTGACATATTTTTTCTCCTTTTCAGAATGTTTTTTATTTTTCCAATCCCATGGATTGCATCAATCTTGTGTTAAATTCCTCAGCGGTGTTGTAACCCATCTTCTTCTGTCTGTTGTTCATCGCGGCAACCTCAATAACAACCGAGAGGTTACGTCCGGGACAAACGGGAAGAACGATGCTTGGCACACTTATGCCGAGAATTTCGGTAGTCTGCTCGTCAAGGCCGAGGCGGTCGTACATCTTATCATCCTGCCAGGATTCAAGATTGATTATAAGGTCAATCTTCTCGCTCTCCTTAACAGCGCCCATACCAAATAGTCTGCGAACGTCAACGATACCGATGCCTCGAAGTTCAACGTAATGTTTGATAATTTCAGGTGCTCTGCCCACAAGTGCGGTGGCAGAAACGCGCTTGATCTCAACGGCATCATCTGCGATAAGTCTATGACCGCGCTTCAAAAGCTCGATGGCAGTTTCGCTCTTACCGATACCGGAGTCACCGAGCAGCAGAATACCCTCACCATATACCTCTACAAGAACTCCGTGACGAGTAATTCTAGGACCGAGCTCTACGTTAAGGAAGGCGATTAACGCTGCCATAAAGTCGGATGTCGATTTGGTTGTGCGAAGAAGCGGAACATGATGATTTTGCGCTATTGCAACAATCTCATCCTCAACCGGTAAACTGGAGGTGTAGATTACACCGGAAGGCTGGGTTCTAAAGAAATCGTCAAGCTTCTCGAGGCGCTCGTTTTTAGGCATCTTCGAGAGGTACATATTCTCAACCTTGCCTATTATCTGCAATCTCGCCTGCTCATAATAATCGTAGAAACCGATTATCTGAAGACCGGGACGATTAACACGGCTACAGGTTATTTTTATGTTTTCGGGAAGGTCGGGAAGATAGAGAGTTTCAAGCGAAAACTCCGAAATGACCTTCGATAACGTTACCGAATAAAGCTCTTCCATTTAAAATCCTTTCTTGTAAGACAATACTCTATCATCATAATATTATCATATTTTTTTCATAATTGCAACACTTTTTTGTAACGCCGAAAAATTTTTTCGCATCCGACTTGATTTATGCAAAAATAGATGATAAAATATAACAAAACAAAGATTAAGGACAATCATCGATGACTAACAGAGAAGACTTTATAATTAAATATAAAATCTCTGACTCGCTTCCCACCGATCCAAGTGCGAAAATTATTCTCGCGTTATACTTTGTCGAGGCTATAGACGAGTTTTTAAGCGAGAATTTCAAGGGCTGCATCAAGGTGAGTCGCGACAATCTTGCTGCCGACTCGGTGTTGGTGAGCGGTGATTACGCGGCATATCTGTTCAAGCTTTTGCTCACAGAGATTTACGGTAGGGTTTTTCTGAAAATGAATATCGGCTCTAACGATTCGGAGCTTGTAATGACTATTGAGGCAGACGAGCCGCTTCCTCTTTGCGATAGCGAGCTCCGTAGGATTATCAAGGCGGCAAGAAACGCAGGAATGGAGATTATGCCGACAGATATGTCGCTAACTCTTACGCTGAAATACAACAACGCGAAAAGCCATAAAATATACGCAATTCCGCCCGCGGACGGAAGGCTCTATATCAGAAGTAAGCTGATTGAGATATTTTATGAATAAAAAGGTAGAGGTGCATGAATTTGTGCCTCTACCTTTAACAATATTTAGTTTTTTCGCTTATGCCTGAATGAATGCAACCTCTTTGAAGTTGATTTTAAGCCGCCTTCCTTTGCCCACCAAACTCGGCGGCGGAGAGCATATTTTCGATGAAAATTCCATACCCCTCGGTGGGATCCGCAACACATAATCAAGCGAAGTGAGTCGGCAAGCTCGCTTGTCAGCGAGCGAGCGCAGATTGCTCCGCGAGCGCTCCGTGTACGGAGCAAGCACGAAGTGCCGCCGCACAAGCGGCAAAGCTCGCAAGGAGTATAACGTGAGTTGCCACACCTTAAGCCGCTTTTTGCTGTATCTGAGTTCCTGCCGCGTTCAGCATATTTTCGATGAAAATTCCATACCCCTCGGTTGGGTCCGCAACCATAACGTGAGTCACAGCGCCGACGAGCTTGCCGTTCTGAATGATCGGGCTACCACTCATTCCGCGGATAATTCCACCGGTGATCGCCTTCAGGGTTTCGTCGGTCACGCGAATGCGAAAGGACTTGGACCCGTCCGAATTTTTATCAATATCGTAAATTTCGATTTTGTACTCTGCCGTCTTCCCGTTTTTCAAAGTTGAAATAATGGTCGCACTTCCCTCGCTGATCTCATCGCGAGTTCCAATAGGTATGCTCTCTGTACCAAGAGATTTTGTGTTGGTAAGAACGCCAAAAACACCACATTCGCTATTTATTGTGAGGTCGCCAATGTCATCCCCAGTCAGAACACCGCAAAGCTCTCCGGGTTTACCACATTCGCCCTTATGGATGCCGCCAAGAATAACTCCACAGACCTCGCCTGTGTCCATAGAGATGATCTCACCGCTTTCGGAGTCACAAATTCCGTGACCGAGCCCCCCAAAAACTCCAGACTGGGGATCAATAAAGGTAATCGTGCCTAGCCCGGCTGCGCCATCGCGGAGCGAGAGTCCGATTTTGTACTCCCCATCTTTAAAGGATGGCAATATCTCGACGCCTATCTCCTGCCCTTGATGAAGCGCGCGAATCGTCAGGCTTTTTCCATCGGATTTCTGTACCATCTGCTTGACCTCTGCAGCGCTTGTCACCGATTGACCGTTCACAGAGAGAATTATATCCCCACCTTTCAGCGCGGGAACACCGCTCGACTCGGTGATGGTGACGTATTTTTGTTTTATCTTAACTCCAAAAACTCCGCCCCCCGGAACGAGAGAGATAGCCTTATCTTCGCTTTTTTTATTATCGTCCTTACCGAAGAGAAGTTCAAGTATTCTAGACCCAACCTCGACGTTTTCGGACAGCGCCGGCTCGACTAATTCCTCTCTCTCGACAGTAGCGTCGAAGCCTTCATTTTTTATATTATCCTCTGCGCCAACATGCATTAACGAGGAGGTGAATAACGTGTAAATGGTAAATACCAGGCAAAACGCCTTCAAGTATCTTCTGTTTTTCATCGCTCTACCCTTCTTCTCAAAACTTGATTTGCTATGTATTAATTTGCTCAAAAGGGCGAGTGAATATGTGTAACAAAAAGAGGAAATTTTGATCAAAATATTGTTTTTGACAAGTTTTATTTACAAAAAATCTCCCGAATTAACGGGAGATTTTGTTTTCTTATTTGTGCTGCTCTTTGAGTGCAGCTCGCTTCTGTGCCTGAATACGCTTTCTCGAAGGAGTGTCAAGCACAACCTTTCTGAGTCTTATACTCTTGGGAGTTACCTCGATAAGCTCCTCGTCGGTGATGAACTCAATAGCCTCCTCAAGAGAGAGCTGAATAGGTGTAATAAGTGTAAGCTTCTCGTCTGCACCGGTGGAACGGATGGCGGTGAGATGCTTTTCCTTGCACACGTTAACCTCGATATCATCGGGCTTGGGATTTTCACCAACGATCATACCCTCGTAAACGGGTGTCGCAGGACCGATAAACAGAGGACCTCTGTCCTGTGCCTGATAGAGTCCGTAGGTGGTAGAAACACCCTTTTCCGATGCGACGAGAGAGGATGTAAAACGCGTCTTGATCTCACCTCTAAAGGGCTCGTAGCCTGCGAAGAGTGAGGAGATAAGTCCCTCTCCGCGAGTGTCGGTGAGAAGTTCGGAGCGATAACCAAACAGACATCTTGTGGGAATGGTGTAATAAAGCTTTTGACGTCTACCGTGAAGCTGCATATCGTCAAGAGTTCCCTTTCTGGAGCCAAGCTTCTCCATAACCGAGCCAAGATATTCCTCGGGAACGTCGATGATTACCTTCTCGATAGGCTCGCACTTTACACCATCGATTTCCTTATAAAGTACTCTTGGGTTCGAGCAACAGAGCTCGTAGCCCTCGCGACGCATATTTTCGATGAGAATAGAGAGATGCATCTCACCTCTGCCCGCAACGCGGAAGGAATCGGTGGTCTCACCGTCGGTTACACGGAGAGATACGTCCTTAAGAAGCTCCTTGTAGAGTCTTGCACGAAGGTGACGAGAGGTGACGAACTTACCCTCTTTACCTGCAAAGGGAGAATCGTTTACCGAGAAGGTCATCTCCATTGTAGGCTCGCCAACCTTAACGAACTCGAGAGGCTCAACCTTCGCAGGAGAGCAAACCGTGTCACCGATAGAAATGTCCTCGCAGCCCGAGAAGCAAATGATGTCGCCAACCTGCGCCTCGGTTACCGGAACACGCTTCAGTCCGTCGAACTGGTAGATAGAAACTATCTTTGCGGGGCGGGATTTTCCGTCACCGTGGAAGTTGCATACGGCAACACCCTGACCCTGCTTTATAGAGCCACGCTCGATACGTCCGATACCGATACGGCCAACGAATTCGTTGTAGTCGATAGAAGAAACCAGAAGCTGAAGAGGCTCGTCCTCCTCACCGTCGGGCGCGGGCATATATTCAAGAATTGTGTCAAGAAGGGGTGTGAGATCCTTTCCGGGAGTGTGAGGATCGAAGGAAGCAGTACCTGCTCTACCCGAGCAGAAGAGCATCGGGGAGTCGAGCTGCTCGTTGGTAGCGTCAAGCTCGAGAAGAAGCTCGAGAACCTCGTCTCCAATCTCATCAAGACGCGCATCGGGACGGTCGACCTTGTTCACAACAACGATTACACGATGATTCATCGCGAGCGCCTTCTCAAGCACGAAGCGTGTCTGAGGCATCGGACCTTCGGCCGCGTCAACGAGAAGAATTACACCGTTAACCATCTTGAGAATACGCTCAACCTCGCCACCGAAGTCTGCGTGACCGGGGGTGTCGATTACGTTGATCTTAACGTCCTTATAATGTATAGCGGTGTTTTTCGCGAGAATGGTAATACCACGCTCACGCTCCAGGTCGTTGGAGTCCATTACGCGATCCTCGGTTTCCTGATTTTCACGATAAATACCGCCCTGACGAAGCATCTCGTCAACCAAGGTAGTCTTGCCGTGGTCAACGTGAGCAATTATTGCTATATTTCTTAAATCTGTTCTTTTCATTTTTTTAGCCTTTGCATCTAAAACATTTTTTCAACTTTAGTATTATAGCACAATGTAGGCCAAAATGCAATATTTGAGGATATTTTTTTATAAAAAGAGCTATTATTTAACTTTTTGTTGATTTTTTTATAAATATGTGCTATAATCTTTATGCAAAACTTAGAAAGGAGTATTATTCCAATGGCAAAGAAACAAAATTCCGAACTCTTCTCATCCGTGCTTTACATTGTTATCGGTCTTCTTTTGGTTATCTTCCGTTCCCAGACTCTTAACTGGGCAATGACCATCGCGGGCGTATTCTTCATCGTTTCGGGTGTGCTTGACGTAGTTAAGAAGAATTATAAGGGCGGCGCTGTTAGCCTTGTTATAGGTATTGCAATTCTCGTTCTCGGCTGGCTCGCTGCTGCAATCGTTCTTCTCGTTCTTGGTATCTTGATCGCAATTAAGGGCGTAGTTGCTCTTCTTGACGTGTTCAAGGCAAAAAAGCCCAACGCACTTGACGTGGTATATCCTGTTCTTACCATCCTCGTAGGTCTTGTACTTGCGTTTGGTAATGGTCTTGATATTCTCATCATCATCACCGGTGTGCTTCTCGCAATTGACGGCGCTCTCGGTCTTGTTGGCGCTCTTAAGAAGAAGTAAGAATTACTTATTATTAGAAAAACCGACTCGCATGAGTCGGTTTTTTGTTAGTTTATTAATAGAATGGGTATTTTATTGTTTCACGGAGCAAAAGGTTCGGTGCAGTACAAGCTTTGCTTTGTGAAGGAATATTCACATATTTCGAGCAAAGAAAGCGAAGTAATACGCTGAATATTTCGCCCTGTAGACAATAAAATCAGTCGTGAGTGCCGTAGGTGAATCCCTCTCCATTTATTTCGTGTGCTCTGGTGATGCTCACAAATGCAGTTGGATCTATGCGCTTTATCAAAGTCATCAGATCTGCGTATTGGCGCATGGTGAAGGTTACCGAAAGAACGGTCTTGGGCTGCCCCGAATAACCGCCTGTGGCAAAGAACATTGTGGTTGTTCGTCTGATGTCATTTCTTATAGCAAGATTGATTTCCTCATACTTATCAGATACGATCTGCGCTGTGTATGCCTGGCCGTTACCGATAAATATCTTATCAATTACGGTCGCCGCAAGCCAAGCAGAAACGATGCCCATAAGAGTGACAACAAGATTACCCTCAAACATACCCATCAAAACGATTATTGCATCAATGGCGAAAATAACCGTCGAGCTCTTCCAATGCTTCATCACCTTGCAAACCATAAATGCAAGAATATCCATACCGCCCGTAGATCCACCGCCAAGGAAGGTGAGGGCGCAACCTGTACCGATGCAAAGACCACCGAAAAGAGTTGCGATAATCAGCGAGATACTGGCATACTCGGGACGCGAAGCAATATCGAAGAAGCCACCGAGCACATTAGGGCTGATAAGAAGTCCAAACAGCGAGAAGCTGAGGGGATAAAATATGGTAGACAAAAGGGTTTTTAGGGCGAAATCCTTGCCAAGGAAGATCAGTCCAAAGAAGAACAGTCCCCAAGTAATCATAAAAATGATGATATCAATAAATTTCATCTCACCGAGAAGAGGCAAATTTACAACTTCAATATCGAAGATGTTTTGAATTACGATAGACAAACCTGTAACGCCACCGGTTACAAGCTTGAAGGGGGCTACAAAAATAGCGCATCCAAATCCGAGAACAAGTGTGCCTATGAATACGAGTGCAAAATTTTTGCATTGCAGGAGCAACTCTGCCCTGTTGAGCTTTATCTTCTTTGCCATAAGGTCTACCTTTCCTAAGTAACGGTTTTTATTTCATTTTACCATAAATAAAAAAACTTTGCAATAAGAGGAGAATATTTTTTTGAAAAATCCTTTTTCCTTGACAATTAGTCAAAACTAATATATAATTATTATGTAAAAAAACAAAGGAAGATTTCTTATGATTGAGATAAACAAAAAGGATTTCACCTCAAAGCTTTCAAAGGTATTTTCGGCAAACGGACTGTCTTCTATGCTCTCCATTGAGAGAATGGAGATTTTCTATGCGCTGACGGTACGTATGCTTGAGGAAAACGAAAAATACAACCTCACCGCTATAACCGACATTAACAAAATCATACTCAACCATTACGCCGACTGCGTTACGCTGTCCGCAAAGCTCAAAAAGGGCGCTTCGATAATTGACGTCGGATGTGGCGCGGGATTTCCCTCTCTGCCGCTTGCGATAGTGCGACCCGACCTTAAGATTTTGGCGATGGATTCGACTGCGAAGCGCGTAAATTACGTTCAGGAAACGGCAAATATGCTTGGTCTTTCCCACATCTCGACCGTCGTTATGCGAGCAGAGGATGGCGGAAAGCTGCCCGAATACCGCGAGAAATTCGACTACGCGACCGCGAGAGCCGTTGCAGAGCTTCGCGTACTCTCCGAGCTTACGCTTCCCTTCGTCAAGGTTGGAGGGCAGCTGGTGGCGATGAAGGGCAAAAATGCCGAATTCGAGCTTTCAGCAGCAAAAAAAGCTATCGCGACTCTCGGTGGCAGAAATACCGTCTGCGAGAATGTTACTCTCAAGGGCGATGGCGAGGTGCTGACGCATCCGCTGATAATTATTGACAAAAAGGAGAAAACTCCGCAGAATTTGCCCCGCCCATTCGCGCAGATTTCTAAAAAGCCGCTATAATATTAAAAGCCCGACCGTTTGGTCGGGCTTTCCTTTACTTTTCTTTCTTCTTAAAAATGTTGATAAAGCTCATAATCTTGTTCCACACTGCGCGGCGTCGGGAGATCTTCTGCTTTTGAGTTACCTTTTTGTTGATTGTTTCCTTGTCGAGCTGCTCTATGTCGAGATTTTTGCCCTTCTCGGTCACCTCAAGATACTCGGCGTACGTATAGAGCGCGACGTTTGCAACGAACTCACAAACATTCATATCCTCGAAAACATCCTTCTCATGTCCGAGCCAATCAAATTCCGCAGCATACTCGTCGTGAAGCATGTCCCAAAGACGCTCCTTGCCCTCGCGCCAGAGGAGATTGTAGATCTTATAACATCTACTGGCGGAGAGATTAAGGAAGCTCTTCTTAAGCGGAATGTACATACCGCGCTGCATAAGAAACTCTTTAACTTTCTTATAAACAACAGGAACCTGGCTGTAATATTTTCTAAAATGTCTTGAGCGTGACTGATCGGAGTAAACTCTGTGATGAATAAGCACCTCATCCACCCTGCCAACTCTCTCGGCAAGCGACATCGCCGAGCATACAAAATGCACATCCTCAAAAACGTAAAGCTCGGAATCGAAGGATAACTCCTTCTCGCGAATAAAGGATGCCCGGAAAAGCTTATTCCAAACGTAACCGGTTGTACTGTTCAAAATAACGTCGGGGTGTGCATTTTTCGAGGTCACAGCCCCTCCCGAGTAGATATTTCCATGAGGCTCATCGGTTATCTGTGTATAGCTATCCTTACTATCATTATATATGTCGAACTTGGCAACAGCAATGTCAAGTTCATTCTTCTCGGCAGCCTCGTAAAGCTCGGAAAGGAGATTGTCGGCGTAAAAATCATCGGCATCAAGGAAGATTATGTACTCGCCCGAGGCAGACTCAAGACCCTTGTTACGCGCAACTGATGGACCGAGATTACCCTGGCTGACGAGTGTTATGCGATTATCCTTCGCCTGAAGCTTCTTGACAATTTTCGCGGAGTTATCGGTGGAGCCGTCGTTAACACAGATCAGCTCAAAATTCGAGAAGCTCTGTGACAACAGACTTTTGATAGCGGGAACAAGATATTCTCCCGCATTATATATGGGCATAATGACCGAAATTTTCTTGGTTTTGTTGTCCATAACCGTCTTCCTTTGATAATTCGTTACCTCTATTCTATCATCTTTTATAGTAAATGTCAAGTATAGTTGATTTTCGCAAAAAAAGAGTCGCAATTTGCGACTCTTTTTTATTGTTTTATTCAGAAAGGACAAGTACGTCGCTTTCCTCGGAAAGTGCGATTTCCTCTACACCGTCGGGAGTGTAGGAAGCCTCGGTAACGATAACCTCGGGCTCTGCATCTGCAGCGCCACAGTCCTCAATCTCAATAGCGTGGTACTTGCCAAGACCTGTACCTGCGGGAATGAGCTTACCGATGATAACGTTCTCCTTAAGGCCAAGAAGCTTATCCTGCTTGCCTGCGATAGCCGCCTCGGTAAGAACTCTGGTGGTCTCCTGGAAGGAAGCAGCAGAAAGGAAGGACTCGGTCATAAGAGCAGCCTTGGTGATACCAAGAAGGAGAGGTGCGCCCTCTGCCTTGCGAAGACCGATCTCGCCTGCCTCGATTCTTCTCTCAACAGCCTCGTTAGCCTCGCGGAACTCGATGATGTCAACCTTTGTTCCAACAAGAAGGTCTGTGTCACCCGCATCCTCGATCTCAACCTTACGTGTCATCTGACGAGCGATACACTCAACGTGCTTGTCGTTGATTTCAACGTCCTCACCACGGTATACCTTCTGTACCTCGCGGATGATGTAATCATAAACCGCATCAATACCACTCATATGAAGAACGTCTGCAGGGTTAAGGAAGCCTTCGGTCAACTGCTGACCGCGAGTGAGCTCCTGACCATCCTCGATGCAAACACGCATACCGAAGGGGATCTCATATACAATCTCATCAGCCGAGGGAACACCGTTTGCATCGGTAGCACCCTGGATGATAACCTTGGAGAGCTTCTTATCAGAAACGATACGAGCAGTACCGTTATATTCTGTAACAACAGCGGTCTTCTTGGGACGGCGAGCCTCGAAGAGCTCCTCAACTCTGGGAAGACCCTGAGTAATATCCGAACCCGCAACACCACCGGTATGGAAGGTTCTCATCGTAAGCTGTGTACCGGGCTCACCGATAGACTGTGCCGCGATAACGCCGACAGCCTCACCGATTGCAACGGTAGTGCCATGCGCAAGGTCAGCACCGTAGCAGTGAGCACAAACGCCTCTCTTCGCAAGGCAGCGAAGAATTGTACGTACCTCAACCTGGGTGATACCTGCGTTGATGATGTCGTTAGCCATATCCTCGTCCATCATTGTGTTAGCGGGAACGATAAGTTCACCTGTTTCCTCGTTTACAACGTCGTTAACGGTATATCTA
The DNA here is from genome assembly GCA_045654725.1 of Eubacteriales bacterium. Classification (GTDB taxonomy): domain Bacteria; phylum Bacillota; class Clostridia; order Oscillospirales; family CAG-272; genus UBA1740. Next base: position 18,188 of record JAZONX010000029.1, on the reverse strand, counting down.
CCAACAAGACGCTCGAAGAACTTCTCAACAACAACCTGACCGGATACAATGTCCGAAACTACGATACCTGACTTGGAGCCGCAATCTTCCTCACGAACGATAACGTCCTGAGAAACGTCAACAAGACGACGGGTAAGGTAACCCGAGTCAGCAGTACGAAGCGCGGTATCAGAAAGGGATTTACGAGAACCCTTTGCACCCATGAAGTACTCAAGCATTGTAAGGCCTTCACGGAAGTTAGACTTAATGGGAATCTCGATTGTCTTACCGTTTGTCGCAAACATAAGTCCACGCATACCGGCAAGCTGTCTCATCTGCTTGATAGAACCACGGGCTCCCGAGGTTGCGATCATGTTCAGAGAGTTGTACTTATCGAGGTTCTTAATGAGAGCGTCGGTAACTGCGTTTGTGGTCTTATCCCAAACGTCGATAACCTGCTTATAACGCTCGTCATCGGAAAGTTCACCCCAAGCGAAGAGATCGTTGATCTCGTCAACCTGCTTTGCAGCAGCCTCAAGAAGACCCTTCTTCTCGTTAGGAATAGTCATATCGTAAACCGAGATAGAGAGCGAACCTCTGGTGGAGTATTTGTAGCCCATAGACTTGATCTCGTCGAGAACCTTTGCCGCCTCTGCGAAGCCATGATACTTGATAGTAAGGTCTACTATCTCCTTAAGCTTCTTGGATGTGGTCGCAAAGTTAATCTCAAGGCCGAAGGGATCTACACTTCTGTCAACGTAGCCGAGATCCTGGGGAATTCTCTGGTTGAAGATAAGTCTACCGTAGGTAGCGTCGATAAGCGCGGACTTCTCCTCGCCATCAATAACCTTGGTAACTCTTACCTTAATTGCAGCGTGCATACCGAGACGCTTGTTCTCGTATGCCATCTCAACCTCGTTGAAGTCGCGGAATACTCTGCCCTCGCCAAGCTCACCGGGATGGTCGATGGTAAGGTAGTAAGAACCAAGTACCATATCCTGGGAAGGAACGGTAACGGCCTTACCGGAAACGGGGTTCAAAAGGTTGTTAGCAGAGAGCATAAGGAAGCGAGCCTCTGCCTGTGCCTCGCTGGAAAGGGGCACGTGTACGGGCATCTGGTCACCGTCGAAGTCAGCGTTGAACGCAGGACATACAAGGGGATGAAGCTTGATCGCTCTGCCCTCTACGAGGATAGGCTCGAATGCCTGAATGGAAAGACGGTGAAGTGTAGGCGCACGGTTTAGGAGAACGGGATGCTCCTTGATTACATACTCAAGTGCGTCCCAAACCTCGGGAGCCGCCTTGTCAGCCTTCTTCTTCGCATCTCTGATGGAGTTAGCCTTCTGGGTCTCAATAAGTCTCTTCATTACGAAGGGCTTAAAGAGCTCGAGAGCCATCTCCTTGGGAAGACCGCACTGGTAAATCTTAAGTTCGGGACCTACAACGATAACCGAACGGCCGGAATAGTCAACTCGCTTACCGAGAAGATTCTGACGGAAACGTCCCTGCTTACCGCGGAGAACCTCGGAGAGAGACTTAAGAGGACGATTGGACGCGCCGGTAACTGCCTTACCTCTCTTACCGTTGTCGATAAGGGCGTCAACAAACTCCTGAAGCATTCTCTTCTCGTTTCTGATAATGATCTCGGGAGCACGCATTTCAAGGAAGTGCTTAAGACGATTGTTTCTGTTAATAACTCTACGATAGAGCTCGTTAATATCGGATGCGGCAAATCTACCACCGTCAAGCTGTACCATAGGACGGATGTCCGCAGGAAGCACGGGAATGGTATCAAGGATCATCCACTCGGGACGGTTGCCGCTCTTTCTGAAGGACTCAACGATCTCGAGTCTCTTGATAATCTTAACCTTTTTGGGTCCGGAGGACTCTGCGAGTCTTTCGCGAAGCTCCTTGGAAAGTGCCTCAAGGTCGATCTCTGCAAGCAATTCCTTAATTGCCTCTGCACCCATACCTGCTCTGAAATCGTCCTCGTACTTCTCCTTCGCGCTCTTGTACTCCGCGTCGGTGAGAAGCTGCTTCTTCTCAAGGGGTGTGTTACCGGGATCGATAACGATATATCTTGCAAAGTAAAGAACTCGCTCAAGAAGTCTGGTAGACATATCAAGCATCGCGCCCATTCTGGAAGGAAGCGCCTTGAAGTACCAAATGTGGGAAACGGGAGCAGCAAGCTCGATGTTACCCATACGCTCACGTCTAACCTTCTTTGTAGTTACCTCAACGCCGCACTTTTCACAGATCTTGCCCTTAAAGCGAACTCTCTTGTACTTACCGCAAAGGCACTCCCAGTCCTTAGTCGGACCAAAGATGCGTTCGCAGAAGAGACCGTCGCGCTCTGCTTTAAGAGTACGATAGTTGATAGTCTCAGCCTTTGTAACCTCGCCGTGTGACCACGAGCGAATAAGCTCGGGAGACGCAAGACCTATCTTTATAGAATCAAACGTATTCTTATCCATAGTTTGAATTGTACCTTTCTGTTTCAAATTCGGTAGTCGGGGCGTCCGTATGACGCCCTGTCATAACTGCCTTATCTAATTATTCCTCATTACCCTCGAAGTCGTCATCACCATCGTCGTAGAACTCCTCGTCCTCGTCGTAGTAATCATCGCCTTCGTCGTCAAATTCTTCGTCGAAGTCCTCGTCTTCCTCGGTCGCGTTCTTCTCGTTTTGTGCGTCAACAGAGCGCTCTACCTCTTCAATATTGTTGAATACAGGAGCGTCATCGTCAACCACGCCGGAGATGTCAACAGACTCTCCGTTCTCATCGAGAACGCGAACGTCAAGGCAAAGAGCCTGAAGCTCCTTAACCATAACCTTGAAGGATTCGGGAATTCCGGGTGTGGGAATATTCTGACCCTTAACGATTGCCTCATAGGTCTTGGTACGTCCCGCAATGTCGTCAGACTTCACGGTAAGTATTTCCTGAAGTGTGTAAGCTGCACCGTATGCCTCGAGAGCCCAAACCTCCATCTCACCGAATCTCTGGCCACCGAACTGTGCCTTACCGCCGAGAGGCTGCTGAGTTACGATAGAGTAGGAACCGATAGATCTCGCGTGGATCTTATCGTCAACGAGGTGGTGGAGCTTGAGGTAATACATGATACCTACGGTTACAGGGTTATCGAAGGGATCACCGGTTCTACCGTCGTAAAGTGTAACCTTACCGTCAATAACCTTGAGTGTTTCGGTCTTCATAAGATTGTGAAGCTTCTCATCATCATCAACGATGGACTGATCTACTCTCTGAAGATCCATCTTGCCGTCCTCACGGATAACCTCCATGAATACAGCCTTACCGCGAACCGACTCATCGGGGCGGATATCACGGGTGTATTTAGCCTGGCGGAGAAGCTCGATAATGTCGGTCTCCTTCGCACCGTCAAATACGGGAGTCATAATCTTGATGCCGAGCTTTCTACAAGCGATACCGAGGTGAACCTCAAGCACCTGACCGATGTTCATACGGGAAGGTACGCCCAGAGGGTTAAGAACGATATCAAGAGGTGTACCGTCTGCAAGGAAGGGCATATCTTCGGGAGGAAGAATACGGGAAACTACACCCTTGTTACCGTGACGGCCCGCCATCTTGTCACCAACAGAGATCTTTCTCTTCTGTGCAACGTAAACGTGAACAACCTTGTTTACGCCGGGAGCAAGTTCGTCGGAATTTGTGCGGTCATAAATCTTAACGTCAACAACAACGCCGTATTCGCCGTGACGCATCTTAAGCGAGGAGTCCTTAACCTCACGCGCCTTCTCACCGAAGATCGCACGAAGAAGTCTTTCCTCAGGAGTAAGCTCGGTCTCACCCTTGGGAGTTACCATACCTACAAGGATATCACCGGGGCGCACCTCGGTACCGATTCTGATGATACCGTCCTGGTCGAGGTTCTTGAGAGCCACATCGCCAACGTTAGGTACTTCACGGGTGATCTCCTGTGCACCAAGCTTGGTGTCACGAGCTTCCTTTGTGAACTTTTCAATGTGAATAGAGGTGTACATATCCTCGCGAACGAGCTTTTCGTTAAGAAGAACCGCGTCCTCGTAGTTGTAACCCTCCCAGGTCATAAAGCCGATAAGAGCGTTCTTACCGAGAGAGATCTCACCGCCCTGGGTAGCGGGACCATCTGCAATAACCTGTCCTGCCTCAACCCTGTCGCCCTCATTAATGATGGGACGCTGGTTTACGCAAGTACCCTGGTTAGAGCGCTTGAATTTGATAAGGTGGTATGTGGTCTTATTGCCCGAGTCAGAGAGGATTACGATCTCATCGCCGGATGCACGCTGAACGATACCGCCTTCCTTTGCAACAACAACTGCGCCGGAGTCAACCGCCGCCTTATGCTCCATACCGGTTGCAACGATAGGAGAATCTGTAACCATAAGAGGAACCGCCTGCTTCTGCATGTTCGAACCCATGAGCGCACGAGTGTTGTCATCGTTCTCAAGGAAGGGAATACAGCCTGCAGCAACGGAAACCGCCATCTGAGGACATGCGTCCATAAGGTCAACGTCTGTAGGCTCAACCTCGATATACTCTGTGTTAAGACGGCAGATAACCTTCTTGTTTACAAAGTAACCGTTCTCGTCAATAGCCTCGTTAGCCTGAGCAACAACGTTGTTGTCCTCTTCATCAGCTGTGAGATATACAACCTCGTCAGTAACGCGACCGGTCTTCTTGTCAACGATTCTGTAAGGAGCCTTAAGGAAACCGTAATCGCTGATCTTCGCATAGGATGCGAGATAGGAAATAAGACCGATGTTAGGACCTTCGGGAGTCTCTACGGGACAGATTCTGCCGTAGTGTGTATAATGTACGTCACGAACCTCGAAGGACGCTCTGTCTCTGGAGATACCGCCGGGACCAAGTGCCGAAAGACGACGCTTGTGGGTAAGCTCTGCAAGAGGGTTGTTCTGGTCCATGAACTGTGAAAGTGGCGAAGAGCCAAAGAACTCGCGGATAGCAGTCGCTACAGGACGGGTGTTGATGAGAGCCTCGGGACGAAGGTCATCAGCATCGTGAGTAGCCATACGCTCCTTGATGTTCTTGTCCATTCTGGACATACCAATTCTCAGCTGATTCTGAAGCAGCTCGCCTACGCAACGAAGACGTCTGTTGCCGAGATGGTCGATGTCATCGGTAGAACCGATGCCGTGTGTAAGACAAAGAAGATAGTTGATTGAAGCGAAAATATCCTCTTTGGTAATGTGCTTGGGACAAAGCTCGGTGAATCTCTCCTTAACGAGCTTCTTGATATATCTTTCCTTCGCCTCGCCCTCGAAACCTTCAGCCTCGGTAGCTGCGATGATTTCCTGGAGAATACCGTATCTAACCTTCTCGCCCGCCTTAACGCCGCAGTCGGTAAGATCATATCCAAGAACAAGCTCGGGACGAACGGTGTTGTTACCGAATACCTTAACCTCTCTCTCGAGCTCGGTCTTAACGGTAACCTCGTTTACAAGGCTGTCCTCGATAGCTATGGAAAGCTCGCGGGTAATCTTCTCGCCTGCCTCGGCAACAATCTCACCGGTAAGGGGATTGATAACCGTTTCGGCAAGAGTCTTGCCCTCGATTCTTCTTGCAAGAGCAACCTTTCTGTTGTACTTATAGCGTCCAACAGGAGCAAGGTCGTATCTCTTAGGATCGAAGAACATATTGTTTATGAGTATCTCGGCAGACTCAACGTGGGGAGGCTCACCGGGACGGAGCTTCTTATAGATCTCCTTAAGTGCTTCATCGCGGTAGGAAGTACCGTTCTCCTCTGCGAGAGCTACGCACTCATCCTTCATCAGGGTTGCCTTAAGAGCTTCCTCGTTACCGAACATAGCGATGATAGCATCGTCATTGTCCTCACCGGGAGCAGAAAGCGCACGAATAAGCACGCTGATGGGAAGCTCACGGTTCTTGTCTATCTTAACGTAGAACAGACCTGCCGCATCGCTTTCATACTCAAGCCAAGCGCCTCTGTACGGTATAACTGTAGCAGTGAAGTTGTGTTTGCCCTGCTTGTCAACCTCGTCAGCATAATACATACCGGGAGAACGAACAAGCTGAGATACGATAACTCTCTCCGCACCGTTGATAACGAATGTGCCGTTATCGGTCATAAGGGGGAAGTCGCCGAGGAAGATCTGTGCGGTCTTCAGCTCGCCGGTCGCCTTGTTAACAAGACGTACACCCACCTTCATGTGCGCGTCGTAGGTCACCGATCTGTCCTTGCACTCCTCAACCGGGTATCTGGGAGTAGGATCGATGGAATAGTCGGTAAACTCTATGGACAGGTTTCCGGTGTAATCCACAATGGGAGATACGTCACGGAGAACCTCGTTAAGTCCCTCTTTGAGGAACCACTCGTACGAGTCCTTCTGCACCTCGATAAGATTAGGCATTTCCGTAGCTGCTTCAATCTTGGAAAAGCTCATTCTCACATTGGTGCCAAGTTTACGGGGTTTAAGCATCATAAAAAGAATCACTCCATTCTTCAAAATTTTACTAATTCAGGTCGCTAAAAGCGATTATTTATTGCCTTTGGGCAAAACGTACATTTCTTTGGGGATTTTTTGGTCATTTTAACGAATCAACCCTGAAAAAAGGGCAAAAATCCCCCATAGAAAAATACAATTATTACGCATTTTAATATTATATCATAATTTTTTTATTTGTCAAGTATTTTTTTAACTTTTTTTCCTTTTTTTTAGAAAACCTCATTGTTTCGATGGGCAATAGCGCTGTCAAACAAAAAAATGTGCAAAAAAAAGACAAGCAGCGGACGCTGTTTGGCGTTACCGCTGCTTATAATACTAATGTAGCAATCTCCACAAAAACTGAGATTGTTTTTTGTTAAGTTTTCCCATAAAAATTTGTAAATTTTACCACAAATCAAGTCAAAATCATGCTCAACAAGGGTGCAATCAAGGCCGGCATAAATATCGAGGGCGTCATGTTTGCGGTTTTTACCTTGGTCACTCCGAGTGTGTTTGTACCGATGAGAATTATCACCAACGAACCTGTCATGGACATATAGGAAATCAAATCGGTAGAAAGCACCTCATTGATGAAAAGTCCCAAAAAGGTGAGTGCACCCTGGTACACGAGAACAAAAATCGAAGATGCGGCACATCCGATTCCAAGAGTCGAGGCCATAACGAAGCACACAACTCCGTCGATAACAGATTTCGTGAGGAGTAAGTCCGGCTTACCGAGTGCGTCCTGAAAAGCACCGTTGATAGTCATTGCACCTATGCAAAAAAGAAGACTGCAAGATACAAATCCGTTGGCAAATTTGCCCTTTTCTCCGTTTTTAACGAACTTCTTTTCCATAAACAAACCGAGCCTGCTTACCCACTTGTCAATGTCGATAATTTCGCCGATAACAGTACCCGTCGCCATAGAGATAACCATAACAAGAACCTTCATAAGTCCGTCCGAAAGAAGTGCACCATCAGGGAGGCTCGGCGCCTTTTCCAAAATTCCGTCAATTCCTATGTAAATAACGCAGATCGACATAGCCGAAAGGAGCGATTCGCTGAATCTTTTCGGCACACCTTTTTTGATGAGTGTACCAAGCAATCCGCACACTAAAACCACAGAAAAGTTAACTATAGTTCCCAAAAATGGCATATTTTACTCCTTTTAGCCGTCAAATCCGACGTTTGTAAGATTATTAATTTTAATCAAATTACACAGCTGTCCCGCTATGATATAGTGTTCCTTCAGGGATATATCACAGCTTGCAAAAACTGATTCAAAAAGCCTTGTCACGTTGAGGTCATCGACAGATGCCTTCGGTGTTCCAAAGGGATGATTATGCGCGATCGAAACACTCTCTGCGCGATTGGAAATTGCAATTTCAAGCGCCTTTCTCGGGAGAATTTCGGACGCTGAAACGGTTCCCTCTCCGAGAAGATGGCACCCCGTAAGATTGTTCATGCCATCATAGGTCAAGAGATAGGTTTTTTCAACCGATTCACCAAGAAAAAGCGCCTTCAAATAGTCCGAGATCTCGGAAGAAGAACAGCTTTTTCCAAACGAAAGCTTATCCATCTCACGACGAGAGGTGATATACGCAAGAATCTTTAACAAAAATGCTGTTTTATCATCTGTTCTCTCGATAATTTCTCTTGGTGAAGCCGCGAAAGTATTCTCGATAGTTCTGTATTTTGGTAACAAAAGAGATACTACGTCGGGCGATTTTTTGCCCACACCGTAGGAAATCAGTTCGCTGAAATAATCAAAATCCCGACAATTATAGTTACCCTCACCAAAGGTGATTTCAGAGATATCAGTGCTTGCCGAAACTACCGGAATTCGATCCGTAGGCATTGCCGCGGATTCTCTGCTATGCCAAAATTCGCCCAAGGCTGGCATCTGCGAAAGTTGAAGCTTAAAGTTGTTGAGCGAACCAAGACCCGCGTAGCTATTACCCGAAACTATGTAATGCTCGGCATGGACAAAGCCTGCTGCCGATAGAGCGTCTGTTACAGCATTGTTCGTTGCTCTGTCACCCTGGGTTGGATAAAACGGGCCGTAAGGATGATTGTGTGCTGATATAATGACTGTGGCACGCTCTTTAATAGCCTCGTCAACAAATGCCTTTGCCTTAACTCCCGCAGAGGAGTAATCGAGGTCGTAGAGCCTTTTAGCCGACAACAGACGCATACTGTTATCAAGAAATATCGCAACAACACATCTCTCTTTGCATTCGGCAAAATAATCAACAAAGTACTTGCCAACCGCATCGTAGGTAGAAAAGTTTTTCTTCTCCTCGGGCAGTATTTCTGAACCGATAATGTGGGAAAGTCTGCCGGTCATTTTAAGAAAATCAGCGGTACGTTCACCTACTCCACTGACCTTCATCAACTCTTCCCTATCTGCGAGAAAAACTCCGTCAAGGCCGTCGAATGCCGCGAGAAGCTTCTTTGCAATGGGGTTGGTGTCCTTGTATGGAATCACATGGTAAAGCAGCATCTCAAGAAGTTCGTATGTATCAAAAATGCGCTGACCGTGTGTCAAAAGCTTGTGCTTCATTCTTGAGCGATGTCCGTCATGAATATGAGCATCGTCTAATATTTTCGCCATACGAACCTCCTTTCTCTGCTTTCGTCAAACAATCAAATTATCCTCTGTAAGAATTCTTGGTAAGAAACTGCGAGTCTATCTCGGGATTAAAACCATCAGGCTTTACAATTTCAAGCATATTGATCTTCATTCCCTGATCAGAGAAATTTTTCTCATACTCGGTCATTACGTTGTCCTCGTTCCACTCCGAAGCGTGAAGATCTCTCGTCACAATTGTGGGGACAAGACCCATTGCTTCAATCTCCTCAAGCGAAAAATCAAAGAGTCCTACGTTATCGGTTTTGAATCGCAAGGTTCCACCGTCGCGAAGAAGATTCATATACATCGCAAGATAACGTCTGTGAGTTAAGCGACGCTTTGCGTAGCCTTTTTTTGACCAAGGATCGGAGAAATTGAGGTAAATATTATCAACCGTGGAGGGCGCAAAAATGTGCATAAGATTATCAGCTGTATCAATGATGAATCTAAGATTATTAAGCTCACCGTGTTCGCCGGAGGCCGCCCTTTCGGCAGCAAGTACAACGCAATCAGTTACGCGCTCCATAGCAAAATATACCGAATCGGGACTTCTCTCTGCCATATTGCAGGCAAATCCACCCTTTCCCGCACCTATTTCAAGAAAAACCTTTTTTTCGGGCATTCCAATAGCAGCCGCCGGGTCGAAAAGTACCTCGTCAGTGCTGAAAAGGTATCTCTCGCAAGCTGCAAGTCTGGACTCGGAATGTTTCTTTTTTCTCATTCTCATAATATAAAAAACTCACTTTTTAAGGTTATTTTATCGTTTTTTGTAAATTGTAGTTGACATTTTCCATGTTTTTAGATATTAATCGTCGTTTTTGCTAAATTCAGTGAGGCGAAGATTTGGATTATCCTCAAGCACCCAACGGATCGCCCACTCGCTTGTGAAAATAAGCAGATTTTTACCTCTAAAGTCCTGCACCCACTTTGTATCGTGCGAAAGACGAAGGGTTTTGGGGTCGAGATCCTCGTTTTCGATCCAACGAATCTGACTATATCCCATATTTGTGCGACGAAGGTCGCAGCCGTACTCATTCTTAAGTCTGTATTCAAGAACCTCAAACTGAAGAACGCCTACAACACCGACAATAACCCTCTCAAGACCCGAATTAGGCTCAAAGAATATCTGGATAGCACCTTCCTGGGCGATCTGATTCATTCCCTTGGCAAACTGCTTACGCTTCATCGAGTCAACCTGCTCAACCATAGCAAAATGCTCGGGCGCGAAGGTGGGGATACCCTCGAATTTAATCTTTTTACCCTTTTCACAAACGGTATCACCAATCGAGAAGATGCCGGGATCAAACACACCGATAATATCGCCTGCGTACGCCTCATCAATAACCTCTCTCTCGGAAGCCATCATCTGCTGTGGCTGGGAGAGACGGAAGGACTTATTGCCCTGCACGTGATAGTAATCCTTGCCACGCTCAAATTTACCAGAGCAGATACGCATAAAGGCAATTCTGTCGCGGTGGGCCTTGTTCATATTTGCCTGAATCTTAAAAACAAAGGCAGAGAAATTCTCGTCAAAGGGATCTATTACTTCGCCTTCAGCCACTCTGGGAAGAGGCGAGGTTGTCATCTTAAGGAAATGCTCGAGGAATGGCTCAATACCGAAGTTGTTAAGCGCAGATCCAAAGAACACGGGGGAAAGCTTACCATGACGAACCTTCTCAAGGTCAAAATCGCCACCCGCAGCCTCAAGCAGCTCAATCTGCTCGCAAAATTCTCTACGCTGGTTCTCTCCTACAAGCTCATCGAGCTTCTCGGTGTCGGAAATATCAAGGTCGATTCCTCTTATTCTGTCGCGTCCGCGATGAGAATCGCCAAAAGAAAGAAGCGTACGCTTATCTCTGTCGTAAACGCCCTTAAACTTCTGTCCGCAGCCGATAGGCCAGTTCATCGCGTAAGTGCCAATACCGAACTCGGTCTCAAGCTCATCGAGAAGGTCAAAGGGATCTCTCGCCTCGCGGTCCATCTTGTTGATGAAAGTGAAGATAGGAATATCACGCATAGCGCAGACTTTAAAGAGTTTTCTGGTCTGCGGCTCGATACCTTTTGCGGCGTCGATAACCATTACCGCCGAGTCCGCCGCCATAAGCGTACGGTAGGTGTCCTCCGAGAAATCCTGGTGTCCGGGAGTGTCGAGAATATTAATGCAATATCCGTCGTACTCAAACTGCAAAACCGAGGAGGTAATCGAAATACCTCTTTGCTTCTCGATTTCCATCCAGTCGGATACCGCGTGCTTGTCATTCTGTTTTCCCTTAACCGAGCCGGCAGACTGAATCGCGCCACCGTAAAGCAAAAACTTCTCGGTGAGTGTAGTCTTACCCGCGTCGGGGTGAGAAATTATAGCAAAGGTTCTTCTTCTCTTAATTTCGGATGCAAAATTAGCCATTTTTAGTCCTTTTGCGGCAAAACCGCATACTTCCCATTCTAATATATTAACCTTATAATCATAACACATAAATAAAAGTTTGTCAAGTACGCGTAATTATTAAAGAAAAAAGGCGAGCCGATACGGCTCGCCATAACAAACTCTTATTGTTGAGGTTCGGTGTATAAGGTTGCGCGCTCGAAATAGGAATTGCTCCTGCCTATCTCGATTTTCTCAAACTCCTCAGCAGTACCTGTAAAATACACATCCCGAAGCACAGCACAGAGATTGAACGCACCCGATCCGATGCTGCGAAGACCTACAGGAATAGTCACGGAAGTCATAGCGCGACACTTGTTAAAGGCTCTGTCGGCGATAATTTTCGTATCGGGATGAATCACACAGGAAATTATCTCGGCGTTTTTGGCACAAACGAGAAGCAGATAGGGGTTTTCGAGGCTTCCCAAGTAGAGGCCGTTGTCGAATTCGTTGTAAACAAGCGACTCACAGCCATCAAAAGCGTTTGCGGGAATTTGGTCAAGAGAATTTGGCAAAGTTACGCTTTCAAGGGATGTGCAACCGTAGAATACCATCTCGCCGATATGCTTGACACTCTCGGGAATAGTGACACTCGTCAGATTGGTGCAGCCGCCGAATGCTCCGTCGTTAATGGCAATTACGCCCTCGGGAATCTCAAGCTTTGTTATAACGGTACGCTCGGTAAATGCACCCGCGCAGATTACTCTTGTATCAGAGTCGATCGCGGGAGATTTGGCGTTGACACCGTCAATCAAATAGAAGAATGGATTTGTATCTGTTCCAAGATAACTAAATCCACCGTAAGTAAATTTACTGAGCCTCAGGCAGCTTAAAAATGCATCGTATCCAATGTATGTAATCGTATCAGGAAGCTTTAGTGTTTGTAAACTGAGGCAGCCTGCAAACGCAGCTGTGCCAATTTTGATAACAGTATCGGGTATAGTGATGCTCTTTACTTTTTCGCAATACTCAAACGCCTTGTTGCCAATTTCTTTTACAGGCTTGCCCTGATATTGCGGAGGAATGTTGATCTTGGTGTCTTTGCAAGTACCGATAGCCGAAAGAATATAATAGCTACCATCGTCGCTGAGTGTATATACGAATCCTCTGCTATACGTCACAACGTCGCCGGCGGGATAGTCGGGCTCAACCGGTGTTGGAGTCGTAGGTTCACCCTCTTCTCCCGTAATTTCGTCGGTCGGAGCATTGGGCTCTTCACCGTCACCGCCAAGTGCGATCGCAATAACGATGATAACCGCGATGATAATAGCCGCAAAGACGATCAGTCCGATTACGTATTGGGGATTTAAAAGTCTTTGCCCAACCTTGAGCTTTGAGTCGGTCTGATCGTTGAATTTTATATTTTTTTCCGCCCCTTCCCGGGGATTCACCTCGACCGACTCCTGTTTATTCATAGACATATTCTTATTGTCTTGCATGTCTTCTCCTTTTTTGAAGAAAATCTCTCACAATAACATTATACCACCAAAAGTGACCAAAATCAACACATTTTTTATATTAGATGTAGCGAGAGAAAAATCAACATTTATTAACAATTCAAATATTGACAAAAAGCGCGTGGTTCGTATATAATAAATATATGAAAAGAAGCTTGGAGCAAAAAATGATGATAAAAGCTGTGTTATTCGATCTTGACGGCACACTATTGCCGATGGATCAAAATGTATTTATAAAAGCATATCTGGGAGGACTTTGCAGTGTTCTCGCGCCGAAGGGATACGACCCCGAAACAATCTCAAGCGCACTATGGAAAAGCACGGGTGCCATGGTTCAAAATGATGGCACTAGGACGAACGAAGAGGTTTTCTGGGATAGCTTCTGTGCTATTCTCGGTGACGGTGTCAAAGGTGAGGAGGCAGAGCTTGACAAATTTTACAAAACAGACTTTCAGAAAATCAAAGAGGTTTGCGGATACTCTCCCATGGCGAAGAAGATCGTTGACCGACTTCGCGAGAATGGAATTATCACCGTTCTAGCGACAAATCCGCTTTTCCCGGCTGTCGCAACCGAAAGTCGTATGCGCTGGGCAGGTCTTTCTCCCCAGGACTTTGCCATTTACACAACCTACGAAAACAGCACCTACTGTAAGCCCAATCTGAAATACTACGAAAGCATACTCGATTCTCTCGGTCTGCGCGGAGAGGATTGCGTTATGGTCGGAAACGACGTTGGCGAGGATATGATTGCCGAAAAGCTCGGAATGAAGGTGTTTTTGCTTACCGATGATTTAATTAACAAGACTAACGAAGATATTTCAAAATTCTCCCACGGTTCCTTTGATAGGCTCTTCGATTTTTTATATGAGGTGACAAAATGAAAAGGATTGTTTACATTTTCGCTCTAATACTCATAGTCTGCCTTTTTGCAACCGCTTGCACCAACAAGGACACTGCTTCCTGCAACGATGATAACAACCAAGCGCAGACTAACGAAAATCCCGATGCGCAGGGTAAATTTACCCTAACGGGTATAGTTCTTGGAGTCACCGACAGAATTGAAATTGAGGTGACAAACAGCGACTATGCTTATGGCGTATACTGGGTGCTTGTTTCAAATAACACAGAGATTTTTGACGCATACGGTAACAAAATCTCGCTAACGGGTATTAAAACCGGCGATAGCGTCGAGATAGTTTACGGTGGCCAAGTTATGATGAGCTATCCCCCGCAGATCGTAGCGCATAAGGTGACGGTAAAATGAAAAACGTCCTAATAACAGGCGCAGCATCCGGCATCGGTAGGGCTGTGTGCGATGCTTTTCTGGATAAAGGTTATAACGTATACGCCATCGACATTCAGGACGTCGAGCAACGAGAAAACCAGATAGCCTTCAGGGCAGACATCACAAATGAGGATGATCTGAAGGTGATCTGCGATCAAATAGATGCCCGTGACACAGACCTGGATCTGATCATAAACGTTGCGGGAATTCATCGCATGGCATCGCTTGTTGAAACAGATTTTTGCGATATGAAAAGGGTCATTAACATCAATCTTCTGGGTACAATGCTTGTTAATCGTGTATTCCACAAGCTACTCGTCCCAAAAGGACGAATCCTTATCGTCACAAGCGAGGTTGCATCCTTTGATCCAATGCCTTTCAACGGACTATATAACGTATCCAAGAGTGCGCTCGAGTGCTACGCGCAGGCTTTGAGGCAGGAGCTGAATTTACTGTCGCAGAAGGTTATCACTATTCGCCCGGGTGCGGTAGAAACACCGCTCAGTTCAGGCTCGAGAAATGACACCGAGGTTTTAGCGAGCACAACCCTGCTCTACAAGAAACAGGCAAGACGTTTTTCAGGCATAGTAAATGCCTTTATAGGCAAACCACTAAAACCGAAGACTCTGGCAAAGACGATTTACCGCGCAGCAAACGCAAAAAATCCAAAACTTGTATATAAAAAACATCAAAGCCTCGGTTTGATTTTGCTAAATTTACTTCCATTAAGATGGCAATGCGGCATCATAAAATTGCTTTTAGGTGGCTAGTTGACTACTATACTTTACATATATGACAAAAACAGGAGATTTCGGCACGCGTCCGTCTTCTCCTGTTTTATATTTTTTAGTTAATTTTGTTATAAATTTTATCTGCAATGCGACAGATCTCATGAATTTCAGTTTCTTTCGCAGTGTTAAGTTTTTTCATACTTGGTAGACCCCAGATATCAAAAATACGTGGACCCGTCCATTGATTTTTATGGCAATCTGTGAAAATCGCGCTGACAATCGAGAGAGCTGCCTTCCTCGGCTTCATAAAAATTAGCTTCATCGGATGCTTTATAATAGCAAAAATCAGCTTCGGATAATGGGATGTAATTCCGGTAAAGGTTATGCCGGGATGAGCAATCGCAACGTCGCCTTCTGTAAGATCAAGAAGCGAGTAGGTGAGATATCTTTTCGCGTTGCCGTATACAAGACTTGCTTTCTTTCTTGTTGAGAAATCCACATCAGATGCGTCAATTCTCGAATAATTATGTGCTATGCTGCCCACTGCAATAACTTTGCCACCGCGCTCTCTGATTGAGGAAAGAAGCTTACGGGCGAGATAGTATGGCGAGATGAAGTTGATTTGAAAGACATTGTCATAGCCCGTATCGCAGGTGTATCTGGGGATGCTGTATGCTCCTGCATTTAGAATAAGATAATCCACGTTCATTAACAGAAGGCTTTCGGTAGCGGATTTTACCGATTTTATTTCCGACATATCGGCAGTAAGGTGCTCAACCAACAGCTCGGGATATTTTGCACGAAGCTCATCGGCAAGAGCATGAGATTTCTCTTTGTTTCTATCAAGCAAAATCAATGATGCACCAAGCTCGGCAAGATAAAAGCATATTTCCCTGCCAAGTCCACCTGTTGAGCCGCTTATAACCACCTTTTTGCCATTAAGCGAGGAGGTATTTTTCTCTAACCATTTCTCTATTTTCATGCAAAATTCCTCTATTTAGCATCTGTTGAAATCAAAGGCTTAGAATAAATCTTTCGAACGCCTCTCTACCCTCTGATGTGCGCTTAAACACACCTGCATCAAGGAGAACGTTCTCAAAAACTCTGCCAATTTCGAGCTCAAGAATTGCTCTTACGTTATTCGCGTTGATATCGGGATGCGACTCAACAACGCGCTTCGCCCACCGGCCATGATGCGCAATGGAGGCTACGTCAGACACCGACTTTCCCGAAAGAATTGCGCTCTCTAGCTCGGTAATTTCCACGGCAAGTCTTGCCGGGAGAACCGCAAGTCCCATTACCTCAATTAAGCCAATGTTTTCCTTCTTGATATGATGAAGCTCGGGGGCGGGATGATAAAGACCGAGAGGTCTTTCTTGGGTTGTTATGTTATTACGAAGGACAAGGTCGCAGATAAATTCATCACCATTCTTTCTAGCAATAGGAGTGATGGTGTTGTGAGGCGTGCCGTCGGTTTCAGCAAAAATATATGCCGCGGGATCGCTATAAGAACGCCAACTAACAAGTATCTTATTTGCGCAAGCACACAGCTTTTCTTTATCATACGAGATAAGACGAATTACCGACATGGGCCATTTGACAATTCCTGCCTTAACTTCGGGATACTCTTCCATCGTAAATTCATATTCAATCGGTGCTCTGTCCATGGCAAAGCTATATTTTCCGCCCTGAAAATGCTCGTGCGAGAGAATTGAGCCGCCAACAATCGGAAGATCGGCATTCGAACCGATAAAATAATGAGGAAGATAGTCCACGATGTCAAAAAGCTTCCCGAACACCGACTCATCTATTTTCATCGAAACATGGCTATTGTTAAAGGCGATGCAATGCTCGTTGTAGTAACCGTAAGGCGAGTACTGAAGTGACCAGCGCTGACCAGCCACGCTGATAGGAATAGGGCAAAGATTCTGTCTCGCGGGGTGTGTAATATGTCCCGCAAATCCCGAGTTCTCAACGCACAGCTGACACTTGGGATAGGAAGCTGAGGCTACCTCCTTTGCAGCAGCGATATCTCTGGGATCCTTCTCGGGCTTTGAACGGTTTATCGTAATATCAAGGACTCCGTACTCCGATTTGTACTGCCACTTGAGATCTTTGGCAATTCTGCCCGCTCTGACATAATTTACATCTTTGCTGAAGCGATAATACCAATCGGTCGCGCACTCGGGACTCTCCTCATAGCAGGCTTCAAACTCCGAAATAACCTCACGCGGCATAGGCATAAGAAGTCCCATAAGCTTGGTGTCAAAGAGATCGCGCGATCCTTGGCTATCGGGGATAATTCCATGCTCTACGGCATAGTCCACGAGGGGCGCGAGAATTTCGTCAACAGTCTCACCCGTAGAGTCGCAGGAGCACTCCTCAAAGGAGGTAAGCCCGAGCACATCGAGAATGCGATTTCTCGCAACGTAAATATCCTCGATTGTAATAATATTTGTCCTTACGGCATAATCAATTAGCTTTTGAATCGCAAGAGAAATCATAGTGATACCTTCTTCCACAAAATACAGATTTATTATAGCAAAAATAAAGGAAAATTTCAATACATTTTTCTCAAATTCAGAGTTCTTCGCAGAGAATGATAGATCGCATTTCAAAAGAAACATATTGATTGCGATGTTAAAAAGCTCCCGGCCAAAGCCGGGAGCTTTTCTCTTATTTAATGGACTGTATTAGTCCCAATCAGGGCTGGGGGCGCCTTCTTCATTTCCGCCTTCAAGAATGCTCTGGCCATCGCCAGCGGTCATATCCTCGGAGGAATAGAACTTAATATAATCCACGTCTGGAGCAAGATATGTCTTCTTCATCACTTTTACTCCTTTCATAAATTAGTTATCGTTTGCAAGTGTAAGCTTGCCGTTAGCGAAGGTCGCAACCTCGGTGTCATAAAGAACACCTACGCTGGACTCAACAACGAACGCTACACTGTAATGGTGGTATGCAGAACCTGCACCCTTAAGAGTGAACTTAATGGAAGACTTGTTAGTGTAAACCTTAGCAATAAGTTCATCGCTTACTTCGTAGTCGAGAGTTGCAGCTACTTCGCCGTTTTCGTCATAGCATCTTACTCTAACCTTGATGGAAATGCCATTGTCTGCTGCGCCGTTATTGAAGATCTCGTTAGTAAGGTTGCCATCCTTAACAGAAGGCTTGTATTCGATTGCAAAGCTGTTGTTTG
>JAZONX010000028.1:0-54192 GCA_045654725.1 Eubacteriales bacterium | reverse complement strand
CTGCCTGTTTTATTGGTCCCTTGCCCCCCTTACGGTGCTGTCTCTTGTAGGATTATAGCTTATCGTAATTGGTATCGTCAAGCCCCTCAAGGAAAGCCTAAGACGCATCTTTTTCATAGGCTAACGGTAGAATGATACAATTTTAACAAAAATTTTTTCAAAAAACCCTTTACAAACCCGAAAATATATGTTATAATAACCAACGGCCTTTAACTGAGGGACGTGTATGGCCCCGCTCCGTTCGGATGATATATCCCTGCGTGGCTCGTGCTTTTCACCCGCACTCTACTCGGTTTTTGGAAATAAATTTTTAGAAAGGTGAAGAAAACAATGATCGCTAAGGAAACTAAGGCTGCTCTTATCGAGCAGTACAAGATCAACGAGCAGGACACAGGTTCTCCCGAGGTTCAGGTTGCTATTCTTACAACCAGAATCAATGAGCTCACCGAGCACATGAAGAAGAACCCCAAGGACTTCCACTCTCAGAGAGGTCTCTCCAAGATGGTTGGTCACAGAAAGCAGCTTCTTGCATACCTTGCAAAGAAGGATATCGAAAGATACAGAGCTCTTATCAAGAGCCTCGGTCTCAGAAAGTAATAACTTACTTCCCGGGATAAAACAGTTAATAAGCGGGAACGGATTTTTTCGTTCCCGTTTATTATGTAAAAAGAAGAAAACAAATTATCGGACGCGAAAGTAGCAGTTAAATATGTGCTAAACGCACGGCTTTAGCGGATATTTAAGTGCTATGTTCGCTCCCGAGTATTAAATTAAAGGAGAAAAACATGGTAGAAAGAATCAAAACATTCGACAACTACAAAGAGTTCAAGTATGAGCTCGCAGGCAGACCTCTGGTTGTAAAGACCGCTAAGATCGCAGGCCTTGCAAACGGTGCGGCACTGGTTCAGTACGGTGAGACAACAGTTCTTGCGACCGCAACCGCATCTGCATCCCCCAGAGAGGGAATCGACTTCCTTCCTCTCTCTGTTGACTACGACGAGAAGATGTACGCAGTGGGTAAGATCCCCGGCGGTTTCCTCAAGCGTGAGGGTAAGCCCTCCGAGAAGGCAGTTCTCGCAGGTCGTGTTATCGACCGTCCCGTACGTCCCCTCTTCCCCAAGGATTTGAGAAATGACATTTCTCTCCTCCTTACAATTATGTCGGTTGACCCCGATTGCTCCCCCGAGATCACCGCTATGATCGGTGCATCCATCGCTCTCTCCATCTCCGACATTCCTTGGAACGGTCCTATCGCAGGCGTGTTCATGGGTCTTGTTGACGGCGAGATCGTTGTAAACCCCACCGCTGCGCAGAGAAAGGTTTCCGACCTTGAGCTTACCGTTGCAGCGTCCGAGGGCAAGGTAGTAATGATCGAGGCAGGTGCAAAGGAAGTTTCCGATGAGGTTATGTTCGACGCCATTATGAAGGCTCACGAGGAGTGCAAGGGTGTTGTTAAGTTTATTAACGAGATCGTTGCAGAGATTGGCAAGCCCAAGTTTACTTATGCATCCGGCGAACTTGATCACGATATGTTCGATGAGATCTTCGCATACTGCGAAAATGCTGTTATGGAAGCTCTTGACACCGATGACAAGAACGTAAGAGATGCAAAAATGCAGCCCATTATGGACGACATCGTTGCAACATTCGAAGAAAAGTATCCCGACATTAAGGTGGTTCTTCCTGAACTCATCTACAAGATTCAGAAGAAGATCGTTCGTCGTTGGCTTCTTGTTGACAAGAAGAGAGTTGACGGCAGACGTATGGACGAAATTCGTCCTCTCGCATCCGAGGTTGGTATTATTCCCAGAGTACATGGCTCGGGTCTTTTCACCAGAGGTCAGACTCAGGTTCTCACAATTGCTACTCTCGGCACTCTTTCCGAGGGTCAGAAGCTTGAAGGTCTTGATGACGAGACCGGCAAGAGATATATGCACCACTACAACATGCCCGGCTACTCCACAGGTGAGGCTAAGGCACTTCGTTCTCCCGGCCGTCGTGAGATTGGCCACGGTGCTCTTGCAGAGCGTTCTCTCATCCCCGTTCTTCCTTCGGAAGAAGAATTCCCCTATGCAATCCGTCTTGTATCCGAGGTTGTAAGCTCTAACGGCTCTACTTCTCAGGGTTCTGTATGCGGTTCTACTCTTGCTCTTATGGATGCGGGCGTTCCGATTAAGGCTCCTGTTGCAGGTATTTCCTGCGGCCTTATTACCGCCGAGGACGGCTCTTGGGATACCATGATTGATATCCAGGGTCTTGAGGATTTCTATGGCGATATGGACTTCAAGGTAGCGGGTACCAAGAAGGGTATTACATCCATCCAGATGGACCTTAAGGTAGACGGTCTTACTCCCGAAATTATTAAGCAGGCACTCGAAACTACTCACCAGGGTAGAATTGAGATTATCGACAAGGTAATGCTTCCTGCAATCGCAGAGCCCAGAGCAGAGGTTTCCGCTTACGCTCCCAAGATGATCTCTATGACCATCAACCCCGATAAGATCCGTGAAGTTATCGGTAAGGGCGGCTCCGTAATTCAGAAGATTGTTGCTGACACCGGCGCAAAGGTTGACATCAACGACGACGGTACAGTATTTATTGCAGCAGTTAACCGCGAGAGCGCAGATATGGCGAAGGCTATCATTGATGCTATCGTATTCGAGCCCGTTGTAGGCGAGACCTACGAGGGAACCGTTACCAGAATCATTCCTATCGGTGCATTCGTAGAGTATGCTCCCGGTAAGGAGGGCATGGTTCACATCTCCAAGCTCCAGAAGGAGAGAACCGAGAAGGTTGAGGACGTTGTAAACGTTGGTGACACCGTTCGCGTTAAGTACCTTGGTACAGACGAGAAGGGAAGACAGAACCTCTCTATGCGCGACGCACAGTAATTGTATTTTGTTCAGGCTGTCTTGCTGTGAAGTGAGGCAGCCTTTTTTATGTCGAAAAAACACATATATTTAGTAATTTCGTGTATTTTGTGCATCTGCTATGCGCGAGCCTCTGTATATAGTATATAAATAATAAAATAAAATGAAAAAAACATAATTTTTTTCTAAAAAGCTATTGACTTATTTGACAGAAAGTAGTATAATCATTGGTGAGAAAGTGCATTAAACTGCCATTTCGGGTATATGTAGGAATAAAAGTTAAATTTGAGGTCTATTCGCCCAATAACTTCAAAGGCTTTTTTTCTTCTTTGCCCGCGGGCACGCGTGTGTTTTCACAAATAAAAAGAAAATAAAAAAAGTTTCAAAGGAGAAAACTAACTATGAACAAGAACATTATTAAGTTGTTTGCAATTTTAGTGATGTGCTTCATGATTTGTGCAGTTCTTGTTGCTTGTAGCTCTACCCAGGGTGCTCAGGGCCCCAAGGGTGACAAGGGCGACTCTATCAAGGGCGACAAGGGTGATCCCGGTGAAGACGGTACCGTTGTTACCGTTGGCGATGACGGTTATCTCTACCTCGATGGTGAGAAGACCGACGTTAAGGTAAAGGGCGAGGACGCTACCGAGTGTACTCTTCCTGATCACGACTGGCAGATCGAAACACTCAGACCCCACACCCAGGATAAGCCTGGCGTAGACATCGGCATTTGCTCCGATTGTGGCGACGCTAAGTGGTTCATCGATGAGCACAAGTTCACCGTTGAGTACGAAGTAGTAGATCCTACTTGTACTGTTGACGGTTACATTGAGTATGCATGTAGCGAGTGCGGCGTTCCCGGTGGCGAGAAGTACACCGAGGTTGTTCCTGCACACGGCCACAAGCACGAGGCAGTTGTAACTGCTCCTACTTGTACCGCTAAGGGTTACACAACTCACACTTGCACAGTATGCGGCAATACATACCAGGATACTGAGGTTGAGGCTCTCGGCCACAGCTTTGCAGAGTGGGACGAGAATAACATTGATCTCACTGTTTGGACTCTTGCAGACCGCGAGGACCTTACTCTCAACGAGTGCCTTGCACACGACACATACATTACCGTTTGTGCTAGAGGATGTGGTGAGAAGCATAAGGAAAACACCACTCCTACCGGCCACGACTACGAGAGCAGCGAGTGGGTAATGGCTGAGAAGGACGTTGAGGTTTGCGATTGCCTCTATGAGCAGATTTGGGTAAGAGCTTGCGCTAATAACTGTGGCGGCGAGAAGGAGCACAAGAAGGACGCTCCCAAGGGTCACAGCTGGGGCGAGTGGGAAATCACTCTTGCACCTACCGCTACTGCAGCTGGTTCCATCAAGAGAACCTGTGCTAACGATTGTGAGCACTGCGGCGGTCACTGCGTAGAGACCAAGGAGCTTCCCGCACTTAGCACCGCGGATGCATACAGCGTAGTTACTGTTGATCCTACATGTACTGCAACCGGTAAGAGCACATACACATACATTGCTGATCCCGAGATCACTATCGATCCTATCGAGGTTGAGCTTGATAAGCTTCCTCACGACTATGCTACTCCCAAGTGGGAGGTTGTTACAGAGCCCACCGCTACTGAAACAGGTAAGGTAGAGTTCTACTGCAACGATTGTAACGAGCCTCTTTCCATGGTACTTCCCGTACTTGGCGATGCAGCGTACACCGTTACTGCAGGTAAGTGCAGCTATCCTCACGATAAGTACGAGATCACTCTCGTTGTTGATGGCGCTGACGTAGTTGTTAACTTCGAAGTTGATAACAACTATGCTCACTCCTTCCCCACCGAGGAAACTCTCAAGGTTGAGGGCGAGTTCTACATTTACACTGTTCGTTACTGCTCCGAGTGTGATGACTATGTAGTTATCCACGCAGAGCTTAAGTAATTAAGTCGATTTACTAATCTTTCTCCGAAGATTACTTATTTTCAATAATAAGGGTAGGGCGGTCGCCCGTCGATCGTCCTACCTACAAAAAATCGGAGATCACTGGTTAAACGGTGCATTATTTTATTTTTGTTTTAGGAGGATACTATGAGAAGTTTTAAATATCACGATTATAGTGGAGTTAGAATCGTTTTGTTTTTGATTCTTGCTATCGTTCTCTTGCTTCTCGTTTATAAACAATTTATTGAGGCGCCGCTTGATCATTCTGAGCACGACTTCACGTGGGTAACTGAGAAAGAGGCAACATGTCTTGAAGACGGCGCTCGCTATAAGTTGTGCAATGAGCATAATGAAAAATTTGGATACGAAACTATCCCTGCAACAGGACATACTCCTGGTGTGGTTGTAAAGGAAAAGGACATAGCTCCTACTTGTACTGTGGGCGGTTCTCATGATCTTGTTGTATATTGCGTTGACTGCGATGTAGAGCTTGAGAGAGAAACGGTTAAAGTAGATAAGCTTGGTCATACTCCCGGTGGAACTGTTAAGGAAAACAATGTAGCTCCTACTTGTACTGCGAGCGGTTCTTATGATCTTGCTACTTATTGCACTAGATGCGATGTAGAGCTTGACAGAAAAACTCTTTCGGTAGGGATGATTCCTCATACTACCACTACATACGAAGCTAATCGCCACGAGCCTACCCATGCAACAGAAGGACACTATGATATGGTTACACAGTGTACTGTTTGCAAAACAATTACCGATACACAGACTCATACTCTTTACGCCACCGGTCATAACTTCACCGAGTGGGAAATAGTTTGCGACGGTGACATCAACTCTCTTGTTATCAAGTTTACCTGTCCTTGCGGAGAAGAAAAGGATAATGAACTTATCAAGACTGTTGTTGACGGCGTTGAGATTAAGAAGGACGAGAGTAACGTTCCTTGTGTAAACAACAAGTATGTTGTTAAGTATACATACGGTGAGATCGTAATTGAAGAAGCTTATGTTGCTGATTCGGAGTCTCATGCGCTTGATAGCTATGAGATTGAGGGTCTTGGAACTGTTTATGTTTCGGCTGATGAAGAGGCTCTTTATGATGAAGAGTACGGAAAATATTATGTGCTCGGAACCAAAGGAATTTGGGTTGTAATCGATCCTTCTGCTGGTGAAACTGCGGAAACCGTTTGGGATGAAAACGGATTTGCAATCGGTGTATATCACTGTCCCGTTTGCGATAAGTACATTGCTGTAGCACTTTATTCCGCTGAACGTGACACACGCTTGAATTCCGGTTCTGAAAATTGATGATCCATAAGATATTGTAAAAAAACGGATCATCCACTAACATGGATCGTCATATGAAACCCGCCCGTAAAAAACGGGCGGTTTTCTGTTAGTAAAACGATAACAAGTATATAATATAAAATATTTATTGCTATAATAATGGTAATAAAAAAATCAAAATGAGTGAAATCTATTGCAATTTAGCAATTTTAATGATATAATATTATTGTGGAAAGATCTGCAAAGTTAATTAATTATTAAATAAAAAGGAAAATAAAAAAATGGAAAGAACCTACATTAAAGACGTGACTCCGGGCATTTGCCGAGTTCAGGGCTTCGTTGAGAATTTCCGTAACAAGAGAACAATGGCGTTTATCGTTGTTAAGGACATCACCGGAAAGCTTCAGATTACTATTGAAAAGGAAAAGCACCCCGAATTCAGCGAGATGCTTGATCAGCTTACTATTCACTCCGTGGTTACCTTCGAGGGCGAGGTTGTTGCCAGCGAATACGTAAAGATGGGTGGCAAGGAAATGTATCCTACATTTATGCGCGTTGAATCAATTGCTGATGCCCTTCCTATTAAGGACGACTCGGACATCGACGTTCGTATGGATTACAGATGGATTGACCTTCGTCGTGACAAAAACCATCTTATGTACGAGATGCAGACAACTCTCACAAATGCGATGAGAGAATTTCTTGTGGAGCGTAACTTCGTTGAGATCCACACTCCCAAGCTTATCGCTGCAGCAAGTGAGTCGGGCTCCGATGTTTTTGAGGTAAAGTATTTTGATGGACTTGCTTATCTAGCTCAGTCCCCTCAGTTCTACAAGCAGATGGCGATGGCTTCCGGACTTGAGCGTATCTTCGAGACAGGCCCCGTATTCAGAGCAGAGAAGTCTTATACTAATAAGCACGCAACCGAATTTACCGGCTTCGATCTTGAGTTTTCCTATATTGAGTCCTTTGATGACGTTATGAAGATGGAAGAAGAACTTCTTACCTACGCTCTTACAAAGGTTAAGGAAAAGCATGGCGATAAGATAGTTGAGCTTTACGGCGAGGAATATGAAGTAATCGTACCCAGCCTTCCTTTTCCCAGAATGAAGCTTGCTGACGTTTATGCAGAGCTTGAGAAGAGATATGGTTATACTGTTCCTAACGAGCTTAAGGGCGACCTTACCACCGAGGCTGAGCGTATGACAAAGCAGCTTGCCAAGGATATGTTCGATCACGAATTCTTATTTATCACGGATTATAACGCGGCAGAACGTGCATTCTACCATATGAGAGATGAGCATGGGGTTCCTCAGGGCTACGACCTTATCTGGCGTGGCGTAGAGATCACAACAGGCGCACAGCGTGAGCATCGCTACGATATTCTTAAGGCACAGGCAGAAGAAAAGGGCCTTGCAGAGGACGTTAAATTCTATCTCGAATTCTTCAAGTACGGCTGTCCTCCTCATGGCGGCTTCGGTCTTGGAATCGACCGTCTTACTATGCTCTTCCTTGGTCTTTCTATCAAGGAGGCAGAGTTCTTATTCAGAGGTCCTAACCGCTTAACACCCTAAAATTTTCGGCATAAATTACGCAATATTTTGTTAAAGAATCGACTCGGTCAAAACGATGTAGGTAGATACGCCTTCTTTTGATTGCTTGCTTTACCTCGTCTTGCGCAATTTTTGCTCGTAAGTATATGTGCAAAAAGCAAAATAATAAAATTCAAAGGAAGATACTATGAAAATAGCACTTATAAATGAAAATAGCCAGGCTGCGAAGAACGCACTTATAGAGTCTACTCTTCGCTCTGTTGTAGAACCTCTCGGTCACGAGGTGTTCAACTACGGTATGTACTCTGCAGAGGACAAGGAGCAACTTACCTACGTTCAGATCGGCATCCTCTCTGCTGTTCTTCTCAACTCCGGCGCATGTGATCTCGTTATCACAGGTTGCGGCACAGGTGAGGGCGCTATGCTTGCATGTAACGCTTTTCCGGGCGTACTCTGTGGCCATGTAGTTGATCCTACCGATGCATATCAGTTCACACAGGTAAATAACGGCAACGCAATTTCCATGCCTTTTGCAAAGGGCTGGGGTTGGGGCTGTGAGCTTAACCTTCAGTATGTTTTTGAGAAACTCTTCGTTTCTGAATGGGGACTCGGTTATCCTCGTGAGAGAGCCGTTCCCGAGCAGAGAAATAAGAGAATTCTTGACGAAGTTAAGAAGGTTACTCACAACGATCTTGTTTATATTCTCGAAAATCTCGACAGAGAGCTTACACTTGGCGCACTCGCAGGTCCCAAGTTCGAAGAATACTTCTTCGCCAACTGTAAGGACGATAGAATTGCTGATTGCGTAAGAAAGCTTCTCGGCAAATAATTACCTCTTAAATAATCAACATTATTTCGATGCATTTGGATTTTTTTCTATTCCTAATAATGCATCGAAATCTGTCTAAAATGCAAATTATAGTTGGCATAATGACGAAAAAAGAACTAAAAAATCAATTTAAATTAGATAAAAAAAGAGCGAAAACTGAATACAAAAATAGAGTTGAAGATGCTCTGAAACGGTATAAAACAAGCCTTTTAGAGTCGGGTATTGTTGTTGAGAAGAAAAACGTTCAGAACCCACCCCAAAGAGCCATTCTTGAGGAGATCGGTAACTCGGTTTCGCACGGATTGGGAGCTATTTTTGCCATTGTTGCCTTGATTTTAATGCTGATTAAGGCGGATACCGATATAGAATATGTTTCATCTGTAATATATTTCTTCGGTATGTTCGTAATGTTTATGTCCAGTTGCCTTTATCACGCGTTTGTTTACGGCAGCGGAGTAAAAAGGTTGTTTCATAGATTCGATTATTCCTCAATCTACTTACTTATAGGTGCTACCTTTGCTCCGGTTTTGCTTTGCTTTTACGGAAATCTCTTCGGCTTTGTCTTTTTCGCTGTACAATGGGCAGTTATTGCCGCGGGAATAAGTCTTGTGGGTGTATTTGGCCCTAAAAAGCTTAACTTGCTTCATATACCTATGTATGTAATTCTTGGTTGGAGCGCTTTGATGCTTCTGCCATCGCTTTTCTCTTCAAATTTGCCGCTTGGACTTTGGATTCTTGGCGGAGGTGTTCTTTATACACTAGGATTGATTCCGTTCCTTCTCAAAGCGCGCGTTTCGCACTTTATTTGGCACTTCTTTGTGCTCGCTGGCGTAGTTGTGCAGTGGATTGGAATATACCTTTATTTGTTATAAAACTCACATACGTTAGGAGGAAATTATGACATTTATGGAAAATATTGCTAGATGGTGTATGCCATTTCTTCATGCTCTTGAAAATATTCGTAATCCAATCTGCGACTTTGTTTTTTCTACGATAACCCACCTTGGAGAGGAAACATTCTTTCTCGTAGTTGCCATCATTTTCTTCTGGTGTGTAAACAAACGCGAGGGATATTTCATTCTCATTACCGGTCTTTTAGGTACGGTGGTTAACCAGTTTATGAAGCTCTTCTTCCGTGTTCCTCGTCCTTGGGTGCTGGATGAAAACTTTAAGATTATTGAGGCAGCTAGGGAAGAGGCGACAGGCTACTCATTCCCCTCGGGGCATACGCAGAACGTTGCCGGAACATACGGTGCCATTGCCGCTTACAACCCCAAACGCTGGAAAACCTTCCTTTGCGTGACTATCATTGCGCTTGTTGCTTTCTCCAGAATGTATCTTGGAGTGCATACTCCTCTTGACGTTGTAGTTTCGCTGTTGATAGGACTTGCACTGGTGCTTGTGTTGCGTCCAGTTTTTGCTGATGAAGACAGCTTTAAACGCTGGATGCCTCTTGTTGTTATCATCTCTGTTGCTGTTTCGTTAGGATTTCTTGCATACGTATTGTCGGTTTCATCCGATAGCACTCTTGATCCAAATAATTTCTACAGTGCTATGAAGAACGCTTCGACACTTATCGGCTGTACTGCAGGATTGGTTGTTGTTTACTTCCTTGACGCGAAATTTATCCACTTTGAAACAGAGGCGAAATGGTATGCACAGCTTTTGAAGCTCGTGATTGGTCTTGCCGGCGTACTTGTAATAAAATCCGGTCTTTCAGCGCCATTGGTTGCTCTCTTTGGCAACGAATTTATCGCTCGCGGAGTGAGATATTTCCTTATCGTTATCTTTGCAGGTGCGATTTGGCCCCTCACCTTCAAGAGTTTTAAGAAAATATAATATCCCGAAAGCAAATAATCCTAAGGTCGGCGTTATGCCGACCTTATTTTTTGTAAAAAGCTATTTACTTTTTTAAATATTTATGGTATAATAATATGAATTAATATGTAATCTGCTAAGAAAGGCTCAATTATATGAAGTGTCCACTTTGTAATTGTCAGGATTCCAGAGTATTGGATTCCCGTCCCATTGACGGAGGCTCCAGCATCAAGCGTCGTCGCGAGTGTCCCTCTTGTGGCAAGAGATTTACCACGTACGAGGTTGTCGATACCGTTCCGATTGCCGTGGTCAAGCGTGACGGTCGTCATGAATTCTTCGATAAGCACAAGCTTGCCAGGGGAATTCAGATCGCTTGTCAGAAGCGACCCCTGAACGCAGAGGAAATCGCAAACTCCATTGAGATGGAGCTTATGAATTCGATAGTTACGGAAATCAGCTCGACTGATATTGGTGAGATGGTTTTGGCAAGACTTAAGGAGTGCGACATCGTTGCGTACATCCGCTTTGCATCGATATACAGGGATTTTCAGGACATTGACTCCTTCACCAATGAGCTAAAAAGACTTTCAAAGCGTCCTCGCAAAAAAATCAGTCACACCGACACGGAGGAAAAGCAATGATTAGATCAATGACCGCCTTTGGAAGAGCAAAGCTTCCGGGCGAAAACAAGGATATTACCATTGAAATCAAGAGCGTAAACTCGAGATTTTTTGATTGTAACGTAAAGCTTCCGAGAGCCTATCTTTTCCTTGAAGAGCGTATAAAGGAGCATATTCGCAAATATGCCGTAGCCAGAGCAAAGGTTGACGTTTTTGTGACGGTTGACAATCACACCTCGGGCGTTGGCAACGTTGGACTTGACACTACCTATCTTGGCAGTTATCTCGAAGCACTTGGCAGACTTCGTGACGAGTTCGGATTAAAGGACGACATTAGCGTTATGACGGTTGCCCGCAACCAGGAGATTTTTACCTACGATAAGCCCGAGGAAGATCTCGAGGCAGAGTGGGAGCTCTTCCGCGGAGTGCTTGACGAGGCTATCGCAGGCTACAATGAGATGCGAGAGCGTGAGGGCGCAAAGGCAGAAGCAGATATCAAGCTCAAAATTGAGCAGGTGCGTGCATATGCAGATGAGGTTGAGGAAATTTCTAAGAACGACATTGTAGGCTACCGCGATAAGCTCGAGGCGAAAATTCGCTCCTTCCTTGAGGATGCGCAGATTACTCCCGACGAGAACCGTCTGCTTACCGAGTGCGCAATTTGGGCCGACAAGATCGCTATCGACGAGGAGCTTGTAAGACTCCGTTCTCACTTCGGCGCATTTTACGATATCATCGCATCTAACGAGCCCTCCGGCAGAAAGCTTGATTTTCTTATGCAGGAGCTAAATCGCGAAACAAACACCATCGGCTCGAAGGCCAATAATGCCAGAATTGCTCGCATCGTAGTTAATATGAAGGGTGAACTCGAAAAAATCAGAGAACAGGTACAAAACATAGAGTAAAGAGGTTTGCTATGAAATTCATAAATATAGGCTTTGGCAATATGGTTTCCGCGGGCAGAATAGTTGCTATCGCATCTCCCGATTCCGAGCCAATTAAGAGACTTGTGAGAGATGCTAAGGAGGACGGTAGAGTAATCGACGTTTCCTGTGGCAGACGTACCAGATCGGTTATCATCACCGACTCCGAGCACGTTATTCTCTCGGCAATTCAGACCGAAACTATCACAAACCGTCTTGTAGACGACAGCTCCGAGGATGAAACCGAGGACGAGGAGTAATTTCCACTAATTTAAGTTAATTTTTGAAGCCCAATGGGCAGAATGGAGAATAAAAATGATCTATCCTACCGAACAACAGTTGACTAACGGTCAGTTCAATCGCTATGAGTTGGTTATCGGCGTTGCAAAGTGCGCGCGCATCGTAACCGACGAGTACATCGAGATGAGAGCAAAGGCGCAGAAGATGATCGACAATCATGAAACCGAGAAGCCTCTCGCAGCCCTTATCGATCCCGAGTACAAGGACAAGAAGGCGGTTAAGATTGCTATTGGTAAGCT
This sequence comes from Eubacteriales bacterium, assembly GCA_045654725.1. Taxonomy (GTDB): domain Bacteria; phylum Bacillota; class Clostridia; order Oscillospirales; family CAG-272; genus UBA1740. The sequence continues at coordinate 41,810 of JAZONX010000028.1, read as the reverse complement.
CGAGACCGGTCGCTTTAAGTTGAAGCATCCCGAGAACTAATCCAAAACTAAAAAGACACAAAGGAAAAGAGGTGGTCATGTATGTATTGTGAAGTATATCTTTTTGATGCTCCATATCATATTGACCGCCCCTTTGACTATTTTTGCGACGGTGACATTTCTGTCGGTAGCATCGTAAAGGTGCCTTTTGGCAGAGCGAACAATCTTCGTTTCGCCGTTGTGACAAAACTGAAGGACAACTGCGAGGGTGAGAATATAAAAGCAGTGCACTCGGTGCTTAACCCGAAATTTGCGCTAAACGAAGAGCTTCTCGGCCTTTCGTTATTCTTAAAATCGCACACCCTTTGCAGCTTTGGTGAGGCGGCTAGATGTATGCTCCCACAGGGAGCACTTTCCGAAATTCCTAATATTAAGCTGAAGAAAACCTGTGTCTTGAACATTCCGGCTGAGGAAGTCGATGCGCTTCTCGACTCGAAGGGGAGAGCTGGTATTAGGAGCGAGGGGCAGAGACTGGTTATTCAGTATCTTCGTCACATTGGTACGGCAGACCATGAGCTCGTCAAAGCTATCCCGGGTGTTTCTTATGCAAACATTTCTGCGCTCAAGGAAAAGGGTATTATCAAAATTCTCGAGTCCGAGAGCTTGAGAAATCCCTATGCCGAGTACTCGAGAAAGCGCGATACATCCGAGATTATCCTCAGTAATGCGCAACAAAATGCATACGATGTCATAGAAGAAGATCTTCTTTCAGACAAGCCTCGCGCCGCGCTATTGTTTGGCGTTACGGGAAGTGGAAAAACCAAGGTCATTATGAAGACTATTGACAGAACTCTTTCAGAGGGCAAGACGGTAATTATGCTTGTCCCCGAGATTGCCCTAACACCACAAACTGTAAGCATTTTCTGCACAAGATACGGCGAGCGAGTTGCTGTGATACACTCATCTCTCTCGCAAGGCGAGCGATTTGATGCCTGGCGCAGAATAAAGCGTGGTGAGGTCGATCTCGTTATTGGCACACGCTCGGCAATTTTTGCTCCCATAAGCAATCTTGGACTGATTGTTATCGACGAGGAGCACGAGCATACCTATAAGTCCGAATCAAATCCCAAGTATCATGCAAGAGATGTTGCGGCATACCGTTGTGGCAAGAACAATGCCCTAATGCTTCTCGCATCTGCAACACCGTCCCTTGAAAGCTTTTATAAAGCGAAGAACGGCACGTACAGATTGGTTCCTCTGCGCGAGCGATACGGTGGAGTAAAGCTTCCCGATGCGGTAATTGTTGATATGCGTGAGGAGCTTCGCCTTGGAAACCTATCTCCAATCAGTCAAAGACTACATTCAGCATTGAAGGAGGGCTTCGAGAACGACAAGCAGGCGATTCTTTTCCTGAACCGCCGTGGCTATTCCACACAAATCAGCTGTAAGAATTGCGGCGAGGTTTTGAGCTGTCCGCGATGCTCGGTTTCTCTAACGTATCATGCAGGACCGGAGGGCGGTAAAATGCTCTGTCATATGTGTGGACTCTCACAACCCGTGCCGAAAAGCTGTCCATCATGCTCGGAGAATAAGCTTTCCTTCCTTGGTTACGGCACGCAAAAGCTAGAGGCGGAGCTTGGAAAATACCTTCCCGATATGACCGTACTTCGAATGGATGCCGATACCACAAGCACCAAGATGTCCTACGATAGAATGCTCGACGATTTCAGACAGGGCAGAGCCGATGTTCTTCTCGGCACGCAGATGGTCGCGAAGGGACATGATTTTCCAAGAGTTACGCTCGTTGGCGTAGCACTTGCCGACACCTCGCTTTTTGTCAGCGATTTTAGAGCCGCAGAGAGAACCTTCTCGCTATTAACTCAGGTTATTGGCAGAGCTGGTAGAGCAAAGGATGGAGGCATTGCTGTAATTCAAACCTTTGCTCCCAAAAACGAGGTGATTCGCCTTGCTTGCATGCAGGATTATGAGGAATTTTATCGCGGCGAGATAGCACTTAGGCGTGAACTTTCGTACCCACCCTTCTGCGATATCGTTCAGCTTACTCTGACCTCCGAGGACGAAGGCGAGCTTATGCGACAGTCAAAGCATCTTTCGGATATGCTCATCGAAAAGCTAAAGGGAGAGCTTGGAAAATTACCCTTCATCGTTTTCGGTCCCTTTGAGGCGCAGGTATACAAAATAAATGAAAAATTTAGAATGAGAATGGTCGTAAAGTGTAAGTTAAACAAAGAGTCGCGCAGACTCTTCCACGAGCTTCTCTGCGAGTTTGCAGGGATGAAAAAGGTGAGCCTCGCTGTCGACTTTAACCCCTTGACATAATTCTCTTCGAAAGGAAATAAATATGGCAATATTGAAGATAGTAAAGTTCGGAGATCCTATGCTTCGTAAGGTATCCAGACCGGTTACCGAGATAACCCCCAGAATTCTCACACTCCTTGACGATATGGTTGATACCATGCGTGCCGCAGGTGGCTGCGGTCTTGCTGCGGTGCAGGTAGGTGTTCTTCGCAGAATAGTAGTTATTGAGATTGAGGAAGGCAAGGTTATCGAGCTTATCAATCCCAAAATCATTGCTTTTGCAGGCGAACAGAACGAGCAGGAGGGATGTCTTTCCAACCCCGGCGAATATGGAATTACCAAGCGTCCTGCTGCCGTTACAGTGAGAGCAATGGACAGACATGGCAATGAATTCGAGCTTAACGGCACCGACCTTCTCGCTCGCGCAATTTGTCACGAGTGCGACCACCTCGACGGCAAGCTCTACGTTGACGTTCAAATACGTGCGCTTACAGAAAAGGATTTGAAATAATGAAAAATATTATGTTTATGGGTACGCCCGAAATTTCGGCTACCTGCCTTCAAAGGCTTCTTGATGACGGTCACGAATTTTGTGCCGTTATTACGAGAGAGGATAAGCCCAGAGGACGCGGAAATGTTATGACTCCCACGGTGGTAAAGACGCTTGCACAGGAGTACAATATTCCCGTATATACACCGAAAACCCTTCGTGACGAGGCATTTGCCGAGCTTCTTGAAAGACATAATCCCGATATTATCGTGGTTGTTGCCTACGGCAAAATTTTGCCTCTTAACGTTATCGAATTTCCTAAATTCGGATGCATAAATCTTCACGTATCGCTCCTTCCCAAATACCGCGGTGCAGCTCCTATGCAGAGAGCTATTATGGAAGGCGAAACCGAGACCGGAGTTACCGTTATGCACATGGCAGAGGGACTTGACACCGGTGATATTATCTCGGTTGAGAAATTTCCCATACTACCCGAGGACGATTTTGAGGCAATTCACGACAGATCCGCCGAGGTGGGCGGAAGACTTCTCTCCGAAACCATTGAAAAGATTTTCCGTGGCGAGGCAGAGAGAGTTAAGCAGGATGACAGCCTCGCAACCTATGCGAAAAAGGTTGAAAAAGAGGATGCAAAAATTGACTTCAGCCTTCCTGCAACAAAGCTTGATTGCATTATCAGAGGTGTAACACCTATTCCCGGAGCATTTGCTTACCACAACGGCAAAATGTTGAAGATCAACAAGGCCTGTCCCATTGATGGAAAGGGTAGAGTGGGTGAGGTTATCGACCTTTCCGATAAGGGAGAGGGATATGTTACCGTAGCTTGCGGTGAGGGGGCACTTAAAATTACGCACCTTATTCCCGAGGGAAAGGGAAGAATGACCGCGGGTGACTTTGTACGAGGTAGAAAGATAAGCCTCGGCGATATTCTCGAATAACAGAAACGGATAAAATATGAACATAAGGCAGATTGCGCTTCGTATGCTCGATGAATACGAGGCTTCGGGAAAATTTATAAATCTCGCGCTTTCGAATCACCTGACGGATAAACTGTCGCGTGAGGAGAAGGCGGCTTTAACAGCGCTTCTTTACACCACCGTAGAGCGCAAGCTGACCTATGATTACTATATTTGCGCGATTTCAAAGCGCTCGGAGTCGGACATCGACCTTCACACAAAAAACATTCTTCGTTTGGGGATTTGTCAGATACTCGCTATGCGCTCAATACCTGATTTTGCCGCTGTAAATGAGAGCGTTAAACTTGCCACAACTCCAGGTGAGCGCTCATTTGTCAACGGTGTCTTGCGTGCTGTAGTAAGACAGAAGGATAACCTTCCTATGCCCTCCGAGGAGAAAAACTATCGCAGATATCTCTCCGTGAAATATTCCTTCCCCCTGCCTGCGGTTAAGCTGTTTGACTCGCTTTTTGGCAGAGAAGATACAGAGGAGCTTTTGCGATTCTATAACGAGGAAAAATACACCGATATAACGGTGAATACCCTTAAAGTTTCGGTAGAGGAATACCGTGTAATGCTCGCCAACGTCGGCATCGAAACCGAAAGCAACCCTTACGCCCCGATTTCTCTTCGTATAAACGAATCGGTTAACCCCGAGCGACTTCCGGGGTTTAGCGAAGGATTGTTCTTTGTACAAGACAGAGCCTCGGCAATTTGCTCCACCGTCCTTGATGCAAAAGAAGGCTTGATTATCACAGATGTATGCGCTGCACCCGGCGGGAAAAGCTTTTCTGCCGCCATTTATTCCCATGATTTGAGCAAAATTCACTCATTTGACCTTCACGAGAGCAAGCTTTCTCTTATCCGTGAAGGTGCTGATAGACTTGGCATCAATTCGATTTTTGTGGCGCAAAAAGACGCCAAAATCCCCGATGAAAATCTTCTTGAAAAATGCGACAGAGTGATATGTGATGCCCCCTGCTCGGGACTTGGTGTTCTCGGCAAAAAGCCCGATCTTCGATACAAGAATCTTGCTGTCAGCGAGGAGCTTTCCGATCTATCATTTAATATTCTGACAGCATCGTCAGGCTACCTTAAGGTGGGCGGAATTATGGTTTATTCCACCTGCACGCTTCACCCTGACGAAAACGAGGGCGTTGTAAGAAAATTCATCGAACGTAACCCCGATTTTGAGTTAATTCCTTTCGCCGTGGGCGATATTTCTGCTCCCGATGGAATGCTCACTCTTTTGCCACACGTCCATAAGACCGACGGATTCTTTATGGCAAAAATTAAGAGGATAAAGTAAAATGACAAAACCCGATTTATATTCGATGCTCCCTGCGGAAATGGAAGGCTTTTTCCTTTCTATTGGCGAGCCGAAATTCCGCGCAAAGCAGGTCTTTGCTAGGCTTCATAAGGGCGAAACTCTGCCTGAAATTACAAATCTCTCAAAAGCCCTTCGAGAGCGACTTATAAATGAAACGCTTGATACTCTTCCAAGAGTAGAGGAAAAACTCATATCGAAGCTTGACGGAACTGTGAAATATCTTTTCCGCCTTCACGACGGAGCTTGTATTGAGAGCGTTTTTATGAAATACAAGCATGGAAACACACTTTGTATCTCCAGCCAGGTCGGATGCAGAATGGGATGTAAATTCTGTGCCTCCACCATAGGCGGCAGAGCGCGTGATCTCTATCCCTCCGAGCTTATCGGGCAGATTATCGCCGCCGAGCGCGACTCGGGTGAGCGCATATCTAACGTGGTTATGATGGGTATCGGCGAACCCCTTGATAACTATGATAATGTTGTTAAATTCCTTCAGCTGGTAAACCACCCTGACGGACTTAATATCGGATACCGTCACATCTCGTTGTCAACCTGTGGTGTAGTTGACGGAATAAATAAGCTTGCAAAGGAAAATTTGCCGATAACTCTCTCAATCTCTCTGCACGCTGCAAACGATGAGCGTCGATCGGAGATTATGCCTATTAACAATAAGTGGAATATTTCTGACCTTCTCTCGGCTTGCTTGTCTTATTATAAGACAACTGGTAGACGAATTTCCTTTGAGTACACACTTATTTCCGGAAAGAATGACAGCGAGTCCGATGCCATAGAGCTTGCAGATTTGCTGAAAAATGCATTCCGCGGCTCGGGTGCGCCTATCCATGTTAATCTCATCAGAGTGAACGAGGTTAAGGAGACCGGATTTAAGAAGGGAAGCGCCGAGTCGGTAAATGCATTTGCGTCAACTCTTGAAAAACGTGGAATTACCGCTACTGTAAGACGTAGACTGGGCAGTGACGTTAATGCCGCTTGCGGACAGCTTCGCAGATCTAATATGAAAAAGGAAGAACAAAATTGATTACTGAAAAATATGGCAAGGTTGTGAAGGGCCTTGGCGGACTTTACGAGGTAAGAATAGATGAAGACGGTGAAATAACCCGTCTTGCTTGTCGCGCGAAGGGTGTCCTCAAGCGTGACGAGGAGAAGGTGCTTGTCGGCGATAACGTGAGAGTTGCCATTGACGATTCTACTCCCGACGGCATTGTTATTTCGGCTATTAACGAGCGTAAAAATTCGTTGATTCGTCCGCCTCTTGCAAATTTGGATTATCTTTTCATAGTATTCGCTGCGGCAAAGCCCTCACCGATTATTGAAACTGTGGACAAGCTTATTTCTATAGCTGTTCACAACTCCATAACTCCCGTGGTTGTAATAACCAAGACCGATATCAATAACGATGCGGCAGGCGAATATGCCGAAATATATAAGCTCTCGGGTATCGAAACCTTCGTTACATCCTCTATGGCAGGCAATGGAATTACCGAACTTTCTGCCTATATCAAGGAGAACGTGCGAGAGGGAAGAACGGCCGCCTTTGCTGGCGCATCTGGCGTAGGAAAATCCACCTTGATGAACGCGCTTTTTCCTGGACTTACTCTTGCAACTGCCGAGATTTCGAAGAAAATCGAGCGCGGTAGACATACAACCCGTCACGTTGAGATTTTTGATATAGAGCCATTCTCTGATACTGGTTTTTTGGCGGATACGCCCGGTTTCTCGCTGATAGATTTCGCACGATTTGATTTCTTCAGCCTAGAGGAGCTTCTTCCAACCTTCCCGGAGCTTCTTCCGTATCTTGGTAAGTGCCGTTATGCCGACTGTGCCCACGTTGGCGAGGGAGAGGACGAGTGCGCTGTGGCACGTGCTGCCGCTGAAGGAAAAATCGCTCACACCAGACTTGAATCCTATCGTTCAATATATAGAGTACTGAAGGAGAAGGTTTCTTATAGCAAGTAATAAAGTAGGTAAGCATCGCCTCTCGGCGATGCTTACAAAAAAATAAAAATTATTTTCAAAAACCTATTGACAAACACATAAATATATTGTATAATAATTTAGTCCGAAGACAGCAGGTTCCGGTAAAAGCGCAAGCTTTCCTGCCGAGGTAAGTAAACTTAAATAGATTTTTATTTTTGTTGTCCTTTTCTCGGGGGTGGTCTGCCTTATCGGAAAAGGATATTTTTTATTGATTTTTTATGGAGGTGAAAAAATGCCAAGTAATAAGATTCTTGAACAGAAGAAGCAGGTTGTTGAAGAGCTCGCAGCTAAATTGCAGTCCGCGGCAGCAGGCGTTCTTGTAAAGTATGAAGGCATTACAGTGGCTGAAGATACCGAGCTTCGTGCAGCTCTTCGTAAGGCTGGTGTAGAGTACACCGTTATGAAGAACACACTTACCGGTAGAGCTTGCGACATCGCAGGTTACGGTGAAATGAAGCAGTACCTTTCCGGTATGACCGCTATCGCAATCAGCCAGGACGACCCCATCGCAGCAGCGAAGATTATGAAGCAGTACGCTGATAAGGTTAAGAGCTTCGAGATCAAGGCTGGTTTCGTTGATGGTGGTATGCTTGATCAGGCAGGCGTTATTGACCTTGCAGAAACTCCTTCTAAGGAAGTTCTCATTGGTAGAATGATGGGCAGCCTTCAGTCGTCCCTTTACAGCTTTGCATACGTACTTCAGGCAATTATCGACAAAGACGGAGAGGCAGCTCCCGCAGAGGAAGCAGCAGCTACCGAAGAAGCTCCCGCAGAGGCTTAATTCTTGCGAACTAATTACACTGTATAAAATTTCTTAAATATTGGAGGATTTTAAAATGAACGAAAAGTCTACTCAGATCCTTGAAATTGTAAAGGGTCTTACCATTCTTGAACTCGCTGACCTTGTAAAGGCACTTGAAGAGGAGTTTGGCGTATCCGCAGCTCCCGTAGCAGTAGCAGCAGCTCCCGGCGCTGCAGCAGCTCCCGTTGAGGAGAAGACCGAGTTTGACGTTGTACTTAAGGCAGCAGGCGCTTCCAAGCTCAACGTTATCAAGGTTGTTCGTGAGCTCACCGGTCTTGGTCTTAAGGACGCTAAGGACCTTGTTGAGGGTGCTCCCAAGACAATTAAGGAAGGCATCGCTAAGGACGAGGCTGACAAGATCGCAGAGCAGCTTAAGGCTGCTGGCGCAGAGGTTGAGGTTAAGTAATTTCACCCCCAAAACAGCATTTATTCAAAAAGGGACACCTGCTGTGTCCCTTTTTTCTTTGAGAAATATTACTAATGCAAAAGGGACACCGAAGTGTCCCTCTTTTATTTTATTAATATAAAGGATGCTTTTCGCAGAGAGCTTTAACTCTCGCTTTCGCCTCGTCGGCAGAGTTTTCGTAATCCTTAAGAGTAATTGCGATAATCTTCGCAACCTCAACCATATCCTCTTTAGTGAAGCCTCTTGTGGTTACAGCCGCAGTTCCAAGACGGAGACCGCTGGTGACAAATGGCTTTTGTGTGTCGAAGGGAATAGCGTTCTTGTTGCAGGTAACGCCTACCTCGTCGAGAAGATGCTCGCCTTCTTTGCCTGTATCAACCTTCATACCTGTGAGATCGAGGAGGAGAAGGTGATTATCCGTGCCGCCCGAAACCAGCTTAAAGCCTTCTGCGGTAAGAGTGTCAGCAAGAACCTTGCAATTTTCGACAACTCGTTTTGCATAATCCTTAAACTCGGGCTTAAGTGCCTCACCGAAGCACACTGCTTTAGCGGCAATAGTATGCATAAGAGGACCACCTTGAGTGCCGGGGAAGATCGCCTTGTCAATTCTCTTTGCAATCTCTTCATCGTTAGTCAGAATAAGTCCGCCTCTCGGACCGCGGAGGGTCTTGTGAGTGGTTGTTGTTGTTACGTGAGCGTAGGGAACAGGTGACGGATGTTCACCCGCAGCAACAAGGCCTGCAATATGAGCCATATCTACCATAAGATACGCCCCGACCTCGTCTGCAATCTCACGGAATTTCTTAAAATCAATAGTTCTTGGGTAAGCCGAAGCGCCCGCAAGAATAAGCTTAGGCTTGCTTTCGAGAGCAAGACGTCTTACCTCTTCGTAGTCAATAGCGCCACCTTCGCGTGTTACACCGTAGGGAATGATCTCCCAATACTTGCCCGAAATGTTAACGGGCGATCCGTGACTGAGATGTCCACCGTGGGCGAGATTCATCGAAAGAACCTTATCGCCGAGCTCGAGTAGGGCAAAGAACACAGCCATATTTGCCTGTGCGCCCGAATGAGGCTGAACGTTTGCATATCCAGCGCCGAAAAGCTTCTTTGCACGCTCTCTGGCGAGATCCTCAACAACGTCAACGTGCTCGCATCCGCCATAGTATCTCTTTGCAGGGTATCCCTCGGCATATTTGTTCGTCAGAATTGTTCCGTTTGCCTCCATCACGGTTTCCGAAACAAAATTCTCGGATGCAATAAGCTCTATCTTATTTCTCTGACGCTCTCTCTCGCTGATAATCGCCTCGTAGAGCGCAGGGTCGTTACTCTTCAAAAGTGTGTAATCCTTCATTTTATACCTCTTTTTAGGGGATTTTTAAGCATTTATCATTGTTTTTTTATATTTTCAGTCATTAATTTACGTCTCTCGGCGAGGTAGGTTTCTCTCACCTTGGTGATGAATTTCTGCACGCGCTCTGACTGATAATCTCGGTAAGTCCAGGGGAATTTCTGCCAGCCGCCTCTTGCCCAGAAGAGGGTAAGCTCTGTATAAATTCCATCAGCTAGAGGAACTCTGAAGCCGGTTTCCTTCGTGGTTGCGAGCATCAGCCTACCGTGGTTGATAAAACCGGGATCAAGATTGATTTTTCTCATTCCGTCGGTGGAAAATATAGCCTCAATCTCATTCGTGCGTGTCTTGATCTCTGCCTGCCTTGATGGATCAACAAGAGTTGTGAAGCTGTAGATTCTTCGCATTCCCTCGCCGCCTATCTCGTCATCGTAATAGGTCGAAAACTCTTCGGAAAAGGAAAACTCCTCGGACGCGTCCTCAATATCGCCAAATTCTGTCTTGAGCATCTCGAGAGCCTTGTTGAGTATATCTTTATCGTGATATATAACGCCGATTATCATTTTTTCTTTTTCAAACTCGAATATCGCGCCCATTTTTTCACCGACCTTTCCTTTATATTATAGTACAAAAACGCTTTTAAGTCAAGAAAAAAGAGGGGACTAAATAATTTTTTTATCTCGGGACAAAATAGCTTTATGGAATTTATTAAGAAAACTCGGCTTTTTCTTCTCAAACTGATAAAAAATCCCTCCTTACGTCTGCGAGTTTCACTTTTTTTCGGTGCAATAATAAACTTCGTTTACCTTGCTGGAAATATGGCGTCTGCATTACTATATAATAGCCTTTGGTCTGCCACAGTGACCGTCTATCACTTTATGTTTATGGCTATACGTATGTATATTCTATTCACAGTAAGGGGAGAGAAGAAAAATAGCCTTGACGTTTGCCTAAGGGTTGGTATTTTTCTCTTCATACTTGATATTCTTGCGGCTATGATGATGGCGTATACGGTCAACACGGGTAGCAGCGTTCACTATGGCGGACTTGTTCTTTTGTACTTTCTGTTTTACACAGTATATTCGCTTACAAGCTCGGTTTTGGGGATGAAAAAGTGGCGAAATGACAATAAACCTTTACATTATGCCGCGAGGAATATGACTTTTGCATCCTCTTTGATGTCTGTATTCAACCTCCAGTTTTCGCTCTTTTCGACCATTGGACTTCATTCCTCGCTCACTGAAATAATGATAATTCTAGGTGGCTTTGCCGTCTTTTTCGTTATGATTTTTCTTTCCTTTAGACTTATTATGCGTGGCGCAATGGGTCGCCTTCGGTAACAATTTATGACAAAAACAATATACTGTTTATAGCGGAAGATTGACTTTCGCAAAAAAGACAAGGAAAGAAAATAATGGACAGAAACGAAAACGGATATCCCGGAGGTACTGTCGGCGGTGTAACCGATGAAAACCGTCCCGGAAACGGATGTCTTGGCGGAAATACGGGCAATAATCGTCCCGGTTGCGGCTGTGGATGCCCCGGTAACGGCAACCAAAATGGTGGCAATCAGAACGGTGGCGCGGTAGGTGGAGTTAACACAAATCATACCTGCGGCGGAAACGGAACCTGCCTTGACAATATGCCTCTTGCATACGTTTACGCTCCCGATCAGTTTTTCCGTATGCTCTACTCGGCGAACGACGCCTTGCGTCACGGAACACTCTTCGAGGAACTTTATAAGCCCATGGAGGTTTACGGACGTGAATAGAGCGAGAAATACTAACCCCAATGGCGGTATGACCAATAACGGTATGAACAACGGCACAACAAATAACGGCATGAACAACGGCCGTGTGATGGGAGCGCAGAGAGGAGAAAGAGTCGCAGGCGATCTTGCCGAGCAGATAAGAGCGCTTTGCTTTGTTAAAAAGGAACTCGAGCTTTATCTTGACACGCATCCCGATTGCCGTACGGCTCTCGACTATTATCATAGAACGGTAGCAGAGCTGGATAGACTCACAGAAGAATACGAAAATACGGTTGGCCCACTTACCTCGAAAGGCGTGGTGAACACAGATCGTTGGACTTGGGTGCAGGAGCCTTGGCCATGGCAACGCCCCGGTGACTATATGCAGCCGAGGGAGGATAGATAGTATATGTGGATCTATGAAAAACAATTGCAATATCCTGTAAAGATTGAGAGACCAAATCCTCGTCTTGCAGGTGTCATAATTACTGCGCTTGGTGGTCCGGATGGCGAATTGGGAGCATCAATGCGTTATCTCAATCAGCGCTATACAATGCCGGATGGCAGAGTAATCGGCATACTGACCGACGTAGGCAGTGAAGAGCTCGGCCATATGGAAATGGTTGCCAGTATAGTATATCAGCTTACCCGCAACCTTACTCCCGATGAGATAGTGGCGGGCGGATTTGATAAATATTACGTCGACCACGGTGCAGGTATTTATCCTGCCTCGGCCGAGGGCGTGCCATTTAACGCTATGGCGATAGCCTCTAAAGAGGACGCACTGGCAAGCATCCACGAGGATCTTGCGGCAGAGCAGAAGGCACGAGCCATGTATGACAACATTCTTCGCCTCTCCGACGACCCCGACGTAAACGATGCGATAAAGTTCCTTCGTCAGCGTGAGGTAGTCCACTTCCAGCGCTTCGGCGAAGCTATGGAGCACTTGAAAGGTAAGAAATTCTAACTAAATAAAACAGGGCGGTTTGAGTAAAATCAAATCGTCCTTTACTTTTTCGCTTTAGTGTGATATAATGAAAATACAAATATCAACTTAAAGGAGGTTTACTAATGGAAATAAAATCATCTAAAGAATACACTAAAATATTTATTGCATTTATAAGCATCACACTAATCTTTTGGGGAATAATTTGGTTTGCTTTTGACTTTGGGAAATGGCTTGTTTCAATTCTGTCGTTAATTTTGATAGGTTTTTCGTTTATGTTTTGGATATCATCATGCCGAACGTTGATTATGGATGCTTCGGGATGTACCGTTAAATTTTTACATATTACTCGTAAGTACAGTTGGTCAGAACTAAATATAGAAATGATTGACTACACCGGTATGCTGGGGTACAGAGATCCTTATCAAAAAGGAGTTATTTTTTATAAAGGTAATAGAAAGCCAAGAATTTTAAAGCCTTCTGTATACAGTCTTTTTGTTCACCCATTCAAGTTCTTTTTTGTAAACTTTGACCCCGATATTAAGTACAACAAATCTGCTTGTTGCCCTGATTTATATGTTGTATCAAAGGATGCGTTTTTAGAAAAAATGAATGAATGGGGAATTAAAATAAGTTAATAAACCATAATACATATTGGTAATACTTCATGTTGATTGTTTTGGCGAAGCAATGGAAATCTTAAAAGGCAAAAAATTCTAACTAAATAAAACAGGGCGGTTTGAGAAATCAAATCTAACTCTCGAAACATAGACGCATATCTTCACAGGGCAAGCCCTGATTGATCTGCTTCTTGTTTCATTGCATTCACGACGAGGGAAACAGTTATCAACTGTTTCCCTCTGTTCACTATTTACTTTTTTGCGTGGGTGTGGTATAATATAATTGAATAAGAAAGAAGGAAGGATGAATTATGGAAAAGGTGTATTCGGAATTGTATGCGGAAGTGCTTCTCTGGTATCATGGATTCAATGATAAACACAACTACGAGTTGTTATTAAACGAAGCCTTTTTAAACGATCCAAGCAATGATTTTCTTCTCGAATTACAGGAACGTTCATCCAATTTGCTCGATACACGTGGCAGATTCACGCAATATTGGAGTTATGAGGAGAAATCCTTTGATTCAAACATATTTGGAAAAAGACTTTTTGCCGGACTTGAATCTGCCTATAAAGTTAATATCTTTAGTATTGATCAGTTTGGTAAGCAGTGCTATCAATTATGTAAGGATCTTCCATCTGATATTCAAGAAAAAGAGCCATTTTGGACACTCAAATATGCTGATGAATGTTTATCTTGGGGAGATGAAGCACAAACAAGAATGATTTATGAAAAATTGTTTTCCTTCTACAAGTAGGTTATCAAAATACTTCATGTTGACTGTATCGGCGAAGCTATGAGGTCTCTGACCGAATAACTGATTTTGCCCTGAGCAAAATCAACTTCACTTGAGGCATAGCCTCAAACTTCACTGTGCTACGCACAACTTCACTTTTGCCAAAGGCAAAAACTTCACCAATAAATCAGGGCGGTTTGAATAAAATCAAATCGTCCTATTTACATTTTTACAAGTTTGTGATATAATTTACTTAAATAAATTTCGTGGGAGGTTTATATGGAAAAGTATAATCTTTTTTGGAAAACAATGGAACTTTGCGATTGGAATAACGAGGGCAATGATGAGTTAGTACTTTTACCTGTGATTAAATACCTTTCATTGAAGGATGACGAGTACATATTTAAATTTGACGATTTAATGTCTGAGTTATTGTTTGCTCTTGATACTAGACAACTTGCGGAGCAATGCAGGACAGTAAATGTTGCTTCGAGTGATGATAGTTTTTTGTATTCAAGATGTGTTGCGTTAATTAATGGTGCCGTTTTTTATAGAAATGCACTATTAGGGAAGTGCAAAGAAATATGGGAAATGGAGTTTGAAGCATTACTTTACATTCCTCAATCAGCATGGGCACTTAAACATCAAAAGGATGCAAGTGAATATCCTCATATCCCACCTGTTAGTTATGAAACAGGAAGTAATATTGATGGATGGAAGTGATTTGATAAAGTAGTACTTCACCCTGACTGTATTGCCGAAGCAATGGAAATCTTAAAAGGCAAAAAATTCTAACTAAATAAAACAGGGCGGTTTGAGAAATCAAATCTAACTCTCGAAACATAGTCGCATATCTTCACAGGGCAAGCCCTGATCGATCTGCTTCTTGTTTCATCGCATTCACTACGAGGGAAACAGTTATCAACTGTTTCCCTCTGTTCACTATTTACTTTTTGGTTTGGGTGTGGTATAATAATAAAAAACATTAGAAAGGAGTCGATTTAATGTTTGGTAGTTTGTTAGCACTTGTTTGTGCTTTTTTGTTAATGTTTTTCCTGATTCGAGGAGTTAATTGGCTCTACATAGATTCTAATTTAACAAAAAGACAAAGAAAAAAGATTAAAAGCAATAATTTTATGGATTGGCTTCTTTTAAAAGAACATCGTTCTGTTTTACCTAAATCGAGAATAGTGTGGTACTTCTTGAATTTTCTTTTGTTTGCTATTTCATTAATTGCCATAGTGTTATTTTATATATTTGACAAATCCGAAATTGGAAGTTCGGTTGTTTGGATATACTTCGTTATTAATGGAGTCTGGGTTATCGCTGCTAAAATGAATTTGTTATGATGAGTTAAAAAATACTTCATGTTGACTGTATTGGCGAAGCAATGGAAATCTTAAAAGGCAAAAAATTCTAACTAAATAAAACAGGGCGGTTTGAGAAATTCAAGCCGTCCTATTTACTTTTTTGCGTGGGTGTGGTATAATGAGATAAACAGAAGGGGGGAATAACTATGAGCAACAATAATAAAACCGCAAATAAAGTTATCGCATTAGCTTATTTACATAGATATGGATTATTAATTGTAGTTTTATGTGCAGCTATTCTCGCTAGGGTTAGATATTTGATTTTTGGTATTGGATTTTTACTATATGCAGTTTGGTCGTTCGTTGGCTATAAGCGTAGATGGAAACATATATTTTGTTCATATCAAAACGCTTATCGTAAAAGTATGACACCTAACAATATAAGATGGGGTTGGGTGAAAAAATCTGATGCTTATGGATTACCGATTGTTTGCTTGATTTTCGGTGTGCTTTGTCTTATATGTTGTTGTATTTTTGGATTGGGAAAATAATTACAAAAATACTTCATGTTGACTGTTTTGGCGAAGCAATGGAAATCTTAAAAGGCAAAAAATTCTAACTAAATAAAACAGGGCGGAAAGGAGAATTTTACTCCTGCAAAATTCTCGATGAAATCTGCCTATGGCAGATGAAATCCACTCTCGTGGATGAAATCCGCGGGGTAGGATGAAATCTTCGCTTTGCGAAGGTTAATAAAACCAGGACGGTTTGAGAAATCAAATCGTCCTTATTTTCTTTTATTTTCATATTGAAAATAATCACATTTCGTTGTATAATAGAGAGTAGAAGTGAAATTGACGGCTTTGGGGTTATCGAAAGCCGAAAGTGAGGCATAATGTACAAGATAGTTAACAAAAAGGAGCTTAACCCGACGGTTATGCTTATGGATATTGAAGCTCCCCTGGTTGCTCGCAAGGCGGAGGCAGGGCAGTTTATCATTCTTCGCGCCACCGATGACGGAGAACGTATTCCTCTCACCGTTGCAGGCTATGATAGAGAGCGCGGAACGGTAAGAATAATCTTCCAGATTGTTGGCGCAACCACTAAAAAGCTCAGCCTTAAAAACGAGGGCGATTTTATTCCCGATTTCGCAGGTCCTCTCGGTATGCCTACGAATCTTGACGGACTCACCGACGTTTGCATTGTCGGCGGAGGCGTTGGTTGTGCTATTGCACTCCCTGTGGCAGAGGCGTTGAAGGCTCGCGGAGCGAAGGTGACCTCGATAATCGGCTTCAGAAATTCCGATCTTGTCATTCTCGAAGACGAATTTGGGGCTTGCTCGGACGAGCTTATTGTTATGACCGACGATGGCTCTTACGGTCGAGAGGGAAACGTAACCCTTCCTCTGGGAGAGCTTCTCGCAGAGCGTAAATTCGATAAGGTTATCACCATTGGCCCGCTGATTATGATGAAATTCGTTGTAGAGGCAGTTCGTGCTACCGGAATTCCTTGCGACGTGTCGATGAATCCAATAATGATCGATGGCACCGGAATGTGTGGCGGATGTCGTTTAACTCTTAACATTGATGGCAAGAAGGTTACAAAATTCGCCTGCGTTGACGGTCCCGACTTCGACGGCTATCAGGTCGATTTTGACGAAGCAATTTCCCGTTCGTCAATGTATCGCGACTTCGAGCGTCATGCATACGAATCGGCTTGCAATCTCTTTAAAAAGGAGGGCAACTGAAATGGCAAATATGAATCCCAAGAAGAATCCTATGCCTACTCAGGACCCTATCCTTCGTGGCAAAAACTTTAACGAGGTTGCCCTCGGTTATGACGAGGCTACCGCTATCGACGAGGCGCTTCGCTGCCTTTCCTGCAAGAATAAGCCATGCGTTAGCGGATGTCCCGTGAATATTCATATTCCCGAGTTTATCGACAAGGTTAAAGAAGGCGACTTTGAAGCAGCCTATCAGATAATTGCAAAAACTTCTAGCCTTCCTGCTGTTTGTGGCAGAGTTTGTCCCCAGGAAACGCAGTGCGAGGCAAAATGTGTCAGAGGTATCAAGGGCGAGCCGGTAGGCATTGGCAGACTGGAAAGATTTGTTGCCGATTGGCATAACAGCCATAGCGAAACTCCTGTGGAATGCGCTCCCTCTAACGGACATAAGGTCGCCATAGTGGGCTCGGGTCCTAGCGGACTCACCTGCGCAGGCGATCTTGCAAAACTTGGCTACTCTGTGACGGTTTATGAGGCACTTCACACCGCAGGCGGTGTGCTTGTTTACGGTATTCCCGAGTTCCGTTTGCCAAAGAGCATTGTTGAAAAGGAAGTAAACTCGCTTCGAAAGATCGGAGTTGAAATCGCGACTAACGTAGTCATTGGCAAGACTCTTACCGTTGACGAGCTTTTCGATATGGGCTACGAAGCAGTATTCATCGGCTCGGGCGCGGGTCTGCCAAACTTTATGGGAATTCCCGGCGAATCGCTCAAAGGTGTCTATTCAGCAAACGAATTCCTCACCCGATCCAACCTTATGAAATCCTATCTTGACTCACCCGAAACCCCAATAATGAAGGGTGGCAAGGTCGCTGTTGTTGGTGGCGGAAACGTGGCAATGGATGCTGCAAGAACGGCTCTTCGCCTTGGCGCGGACAAGGTTTACATCGTATACAGACGCTCTATGGATGAGCTTCCCGCAAGACGCGAGGAGGTAGAGCACGCAGAGGTGGAGGGAATTGAGTTCCGTCTGCTTTGCAATCCCACCGAGATTTTAGGATACACCAATCCTGACGATCTCCGTGATCCGAAGAACGGCTTTGTCACGTCGATGAGATGCATCCGAATGGAGCTTGGCGAGCCCGACGAGCGCGGCAGACGCCGTCCTATTGAGATACCCAATAGCGAGTTTACAATCGATGTTGATACTGTTATTATGGCAATCGGAACATCCCCAAATCCGCTCATCAAGTCCACAACCAAGGGCCTTGACGTAAACCGCTGGGGCGGGATAATCGTCACCGAGGATGGCGCAACCACAAAAGCCGGAGTTTATGCCGGTGGCGATGCCGTGACAGGCGCTGCAACCGTAATTTCCGCAATGGGTGCGGGTAAAATTGCCGCAGCATCTATTCACGAGTTTTTAAGTAAATAAAAAGAGGACTGCCGATCATTTGATGGCAGTCCTTAAACTTTATTATTCGGTGATTTTTGGTATGAATCCCGCTATTAGCAGGGAAATATTAGTTTCAAAATCAATTAGATCATCTCCGTATGCAGGAGAAATGAAGCCTTTTACTGCTACATTCTCCACAAATGTACTCTCGAATGACATAGTGCCCTTTGCGACACTTCTCAATCCGTGAGTCCTTTCGCGCTGGATCTTGTAGCTGTAATGGGTAGTATTCTCAAGCCTGAAATTCATATTTACGGAAATCAGCGTAATTTCTCGGTCAATTCCGCAAAGCGTGGTGGAGAACGCTCCAACGTAGAGCTTGCTCTTTATATTTTCGCTATCAATAACCGAGGAGATAACATCGTCGCTATATTTACCAAAATCACGCGTTTTTATTCGCTCAAGCATATTGCTCTCGAAGGTTCCGATGATGTCGGAGTTGCCGCCACAATCGTCGCAGGGAGTGTATCCCATGGATGAGAGCATTTTTGATCCTGCCTCGGTAAATACAAGGTTCGTGGGAGATGTGGAGAAGCAGCTGCGACACTTTACGTTGTGATATACCCACTGGTTTTTATCAAGCACGCAAATATCCTGCTTCATCGAGGTGGCTGGCTGACAAAATTCGCACTCGTTAACAACCGGCGATTCGCTGATAACACCCATCATACTGTACACGGAAACGGTTGTTTGCTTGTCCGCAGTCTCCTTGGAGATATACGAACAGTTTGCAAAATGGTACTTTCTCGTATCAACCTCAAATACGTAAGGTGTGCTTTCCGCGAGATACTCAACTGAGGAGTAAATATCGAGCTTCAACTCGGTGGCGGTTTTCTCGGTTACGTCGAATGAGAGATTAAGTCCGCCCTTGCCGTTGGCAGAGTTTTCCTCGTCCTCATTTAGCTGTAAACCGAGTGAAAGTGCCTCGAAATCAACAATAATACTGAGCTCTGCCATGAGCGAGCCGATTTTTTCCTTTTCAGCACCGAAGAGCACGGGAATCTCAATAACAGCCTTAAGAGTTATCGAGGTGGTAACATAGGACCTTCCGTTATCCGACTCCTTGATAGAGATGCCTTCACTCTCGCGCAGAATTTTTATACTTTCGAGATATTCATTAAAATCCTTAAAGCTCGTGCTGAGTCCACGGATTTCGAGATGCTCAAGGCTCTCCGTGTACATCGCGCTAATAAGAGAAGCAAAATCCTCGTTATCGAAAAGAATAGTCTTAAGTCTATCCTCAACGTTAAGAGGGAGGATAAGCTCCTCGGCATTTTTTATACTATGATCGTATATATCAAGGGCAGAGAAGAGCTCCTTTGCAGTAAGCTCCTGAATAATTATCATAAATCTGCCGTCGTTTAGAGTAGTTATATATCTGATTTTGCCGAAGGTATTATTTCCGTTCCCAATAACGACGTCCTCAAAACAGGTCGCAGAGCCGATACAAATAATATTACCTACAGAAAGTCCGTCCGCCTTTTCAAGCGAAAGAAGGTAATCACCCGATTCGACAGAACGCTCAATGCTATAAGGATAGTATCCGGGAGATTCGTTTTCCAGCGCGGAGAGGTAAATAATGCTATTGGAGAGCGAAATTGTTTCGGATTCATCTCTGTTTACCGAGAAATATAGCTCAGCAAACCCGTAATTTTCAAAATAAATACCATCGGAGTGCTCAACCCGATAGGTAACTCCTCCCTCGAAAACTCCCTCAGGCTGAACGCGCCATCGATCGTTTCCTAGGCTGGTAAGCTTATAGGGAAAAAGACCGTCATTTTCGTTTCCAACGTAATCGAAACGGCAATCAAAGATTTTGAGCTCGTTTTTAATGTATTCTTCTCCGTTTGCAGAGATAATCACAAAGGAGAAGTTCTCATTGCAATCGAAGAGATATTTATCGTTGACGTCTCTGGAGGGGATAGTAATTCCGGCATCAAGAAGGAAGCTTTCATCACACTGGTTGCAGGTGTATCTATTGTAATCCCGACCATCTATTTTTTCTTTTGTAGCGTTATATGTATGCTTTGCTTTATCAATAACTTGTTCCTGAATGAAGCCACACTCGCCACAGGTGCGAGTTGCTTTGCCGTACTGTGAGCATGTCTGACGCACTGCAATCTGCCATTGACCAAATGGGTGTCCATACGCAGGACTAACGTCTACGGTTGTCAGGCCGCAGATACATCTGGTTTCTGTAACACCGTCGGTCGTGCAGCTCACCTGCGCAATCACGTTAACATCATCATAGGAGCAGATGTGCGGAGCTCTGCTTCCTCTGTCAAAATACTTACAAGCAAATATTGACAGGAAGACGAGTGATAAAATAAATATTAAGCAAAATCGTTTAATTACTTTTATCATGTCAACCTCATAAAATCTAAAGTCTTGTCAGACTGAAATTCCATACACAATAATTCTATCACATCCTAAAGAAAAAATCAATAATATATTTAAATATATTTTTCTAAGCCTTAAAAATAAAATATTCGCCTTGACATCGCGCAATAAAGGTGATAAAATATACTCGTGAAAGTATGAATTTTTCCCTGGATGAAAGGAAAATACTATGAAATCTATAAGAGATATTTACAAAATCGGCAAAGGCCCTTCCTCATCTCATACCATGGGTCCCTCCAAGGCAATGAGCATTTACGTTGACGAGCATCCCAATGCCGATAGTTATAGAGTTGTTCTATTCGGTTCTCTTGCCGACACTGGATTGGGACACGGAACCGACAAGGCTATTGATTCTGTAACCGATAAGGCTGTTGAAATAGTCTTCAACACCACCGATCGCGACCTTCCTCACGAGAATACTATGGATATTTATTCTGTTGTAGGTGGTGAGGTTTGCGACAAAATGCGAGTTATGAGCGTTGGTGGAGGAGACATTGAGATTGAGGGCAGAGTAGGCGATGGAGCATCCAATGTCTATGCCGAGAGCAGCTTTTCCGAGATTTCCGCATACTGTAAGACCAACGCAATCCGTCTTTCGGACTACGTTTTCGAGCGTGAGGGAGAAGGTATACGCGAATTTCTCTATTCGGTATGGGGTGTTATGAGAAATGCCATTCACGAGGGACTTACCACGTCGGGAATCCTTCCGGGCGGCCTTGAGGTTGAACGCAAGGCGCAGTATCTCTATAATCAAAGACATATTGACGAGAGCGCGGTTACGAGAGAAAATCGAATCGTATGCTCCTACGCTTACGCGATAAGCGAGCAGAATGCAGATAACGGAGTTATCGTTACAGCTCCAACCTGCGGTGCGTGTGCCGTTCTTCCTTCGGTTCTCGCGTATATGCAGGAGAAAAATAAGTTCTCTGATGATCAGATTTTGAGAGCACTCGCGGTTGCGGGTCTTATTGGTACATTGACGAAGACGAATGCGTCCATAAGCGGTGCAGAGTGTGGATGTCAGGCGGAGATTGGAACTGCCTGCTCTATGGCTGCCGCCGCACTGGGTGAACTCTATGAAATGGGCATAGATCAGATAGAATATGCAGCTGAAATTGCCTTCGAGCACCATCTCGGACTTACTTGTGACCC
This sequence comes from Eubacteriales bacterium, assembly GCA_045654725.1. Taxonomy (GTDB): domain Bacteria; phylum Bacillota; class Clostridia; order Oscillospirales; family CAG-272; genus UBA1740. The sequence continues at coordinate 20,067 of JAZONX010000028.1, read as the reverse complement.
TATTTGCGGTCTTGTACAGATTCCCTGTATAGAGCGTAACGCGGTTGCCGCTATGAGAGCGATCAACGCTGTTAATCTTGCGAATTTCCTCTCGGGCTCCAGAAAGATTTCGCTCGACATGGTTATCAAAACTATGTATGAAACAGGAAAGGATCTCTCGCACCATTACCGCGAAACAGCTACCGGTGGACTTGCGAAGCTTTATGGAGGAAAGAATAATGGATAAGGCGAAAATTGATAGAATAAACGAACTCGGCAGAATTGCAAAGGAGCGAGAGCTCACCGCCGAGGAGATTGTTGAAAGACAGGCGCTTCGCGAAGAATATATTGCTTATTTCAGAGCAGAGATCAGAAAGAGTAAAACGGAGGAGAAAAAATAATGAAAAAGTGTTGCTTGTGCTCCACACCGGTTGATAGAGAGGACGCTCCCGTTCTCGGTATAGGCGGAGCAGGAAATCCTCGAGTTCTTTGCAGCGATTGTGAATCTCACCTTGATAATGCAATGAGTGGCAGGGATTATGAATCCATCAAGAATTCTATAAATATCATTAGCGATAGACTTTCAAAAAACGATCCCGACAGATACACTTTTGATCTCGCGAGCTCGCTTATTCTCGATGCATCGAAACGCGCGAAGGCAATCAAGGAGGGAACATACGATTTTTCAGCCGAAGCAGAGAATGATGATGGCTTTGACGAAATTCCCGAGGAGCTTCTTGAGAGCGAGGAAGACAGGGAGCTTGACAGAATGGAAGAAGAGAAGAGCAAAAAGTTTGATAAGGTATACAATATAGTTCTCATAATTCTCCTGGTTCTTGCCGCAGGGCATCTCGTTTATACCGTTGTGACATCCTTCTTACAGTAATTTTCTTGAAGGAAAAGCGTAACAACGTATAACGAAAACACGAATATATAATGTGATATAAGCAAAATCCTCCGCATAGAATTTAGCGGAGGATTTTTTATGTTTTCTGTTGTTTTTCCAATCATTCTCACCTTGGTAGGCATATTTATGCTGATCAAGTTGAGATTTTTCTTTATTTTGCATCCAATAAAAACAGCCAAGGAGTTTCTTGATGAAATGCGTGACAAAAATGTCCGCCGTTCCTTCTTTCTTGCGCTTGCCGGCACACTTGGAGTCGGAAATATCTTCGGAGTCGCGGCAGGAATAATGATAGGAGGGGCGGGAAGTCTGTTTTGGCTATTCATTTCCTCCTTTTTCTCTATGATAATCAAGTATTCCGAGACTCTTTTAGTCTTCGATATGGCTGATGAGGGAGAGGGAATGTGGGCGGTGCTAAAAAAGGCCTTTCCAAAGTGCGGAATCGTTATGTCGGGTATTTATGTGGTATCAACTGCTGGTCTATCACTGTTCATGGGATCTGCCATGCAGGCCTCTGCGGTGACCGATGTAGCAAAACAGACTCTAAAAAGTAATTGGTTCGTCCTTCCGATTTTTCTCATTATTTTTCTTGCACCTTGTCTGATTGGAGATGTAAGAAAAGTAGATAAAATTACCGAAATTATCATTCCTCTGACTACAATTATTTACATATTTATGTGTTTTGGCATTATTTTTTTGCATTTTGCAAAAATACCGGTCATAATTTTTGATATTCTTTCATCCGCATTTTCATTCAAATCTATAGCAGGTGGCGTTACAGTCATTGCAATTAAAGAGGGCTTTGCCAGGGGTATACTATCTAACGAAGCCGGAGTTGGTACGTCGGCTCTCGCTCATTCCAGTGCAAGAGGTAGAACACCTCATGTCGCAGGACTTTTCGGTATGTGTGAGGTCTTTTTTGACACAAGCCTGCTTTGTATGCTAACCGGATTTTCTATTTTGCTGGTGATCGATGATTTTTCGGCTTATAAGACACCAATGTCGCTTGTCAGAGCCGCTTTTGTTAACTCTTGGGGTAGTGCCTCTGAGTATTTCTTGTTACTTTCCATTTTTCTGTTTGCTTACGCTACGTTGATTTGCTGGTATTTTTACGGAAATCGTTCAATTTCGGTAATTTCTCTGCGTTTGAAAACTATATATTCCTTTATTTTCATCTTCTTTGTTGGTGTTTCGGGTTGGTTCAGCTACACCTTTTTGCTCTCTGTTACCGATGCTTTTCTTTTCTTGATGGCTCTTATGACTCTCTCGGTAATAATAAAAAAACGGCATCGAATTTTCCTTTCCTCAAAAAATGAGGAAGAAAGCTAATCTCTGCCGTTTTTGAAAAATATGTTATTGTATAGCAATTTATACCAGACGTATCCTTGATTTTATGTCAATATGAAGTTTTTCGATAGCCGATAAAACCTCACTTTCGGTCATTTTTTTGGTAATAAAGGAGAGCTCTTCTCCACAAGAAACTACCCTTACGTTGCCGAATGCCGAATTTACTCGTTCAAGTTCAGCATTTGCAATCGATATATAGTTTTCTGCCTCGAAGCTTCCAAAATCGAGTAGTGCATCGTCATTTTTAATCATCTTGGGCTGTGCACATCGTCTGCCGGAGCAGATAATCTGCATAAGGTCGCCCACAACAGCAGAAGCCGTTGCGCCACCGCCTGCGCCCTGACCGTAAAACATTAGATTTCCAATGGGATTACCGATCACCTCAACCGCGTTATATACGCCACTGACTCCTCCGAGAGGGGAGTCCTTTTTCATCATAAAGGGTGCTACAACAATAGCAAGACCGTTATCCTTAACAATACATCTGCCGAGAAGCTTGATGCACATACCAAGCGACTCCGCAGCCACAACATCTGCCGAGCGAATTTCGGTGATACCCTCGGTATGGATCTTTTCGGTAGACACGAGCTTGTCACTTACAAGCGAGGTGAGAATAGCAATCTTTCTGCATGCATCAATGCCAAGTACGTCTGCGTCGGGATTTCTTTCTGCGTAGCCTCTGTTCTGTGCATCTTTAAGCGCTTCTTCGAAAGATTCTCCGTAGGAGAACATCTTGGTGAGAATATAGTTGGTAGTTCCGTTGAGAATACCGCGCACCTCGTGGATTTTATTCTGACCGACCATGCTGATCATAGGCGAAATAACGGGAATACCGCCACCGACAGCTGCCTCGAATCTATAACAGCATCCGCCCTCTTCAGCTGCAGCGAGGAATTCGTCACCGTATTTTGAGACGACCTCTTTGTTAGATGTTATAACACTCTTTCCTGCTTTTAGTGAAGCGATAGTGTATTCGTAGGCGGGATGAGAGCCGCCCATAACCTCGATAACCACGTCAACTTCGGGGTCGGAGAGTATAACGTCAAAGTCGTGAACTATTTTATCGGCAAAGGGTGAATCGGGAAAATCGCGGAGATCGAGAATATATTTGATATTGATTTCATCATGTGAAAGTCTTGTCACCTGCGCCTGATTATTAGTTAATAAATCGGCAACTCCGCCGCCAACGACGCCAAAGCCGAGAATTGCAACATTTGTCATTTTCTTTATCCTCATAAAAAATAGAGTCGGGACCTCGCGGACGAAGTCCCGACAGACAAGAAAATTATAACATATCCGTTTCTTCTTGTCAAGCGGTTTTGTTTATTATGCGTTGATCAACTAGCCGTTGATGATTCCGAGTGATGCTTCCTTTGAGTCGTCGGAGATATAGTCGAGAGGATTGACGCTGACGCCCTTCAGCTTGATTCCAAAATGAAGGTGCGATTCATCCGCAAGCTCGGATAGGGAAGTGTCGCCTACAAGTCCAAGCAGCGCACCCGATTTAACGTACTCACCTTCCTTAACTACAATATCGGTGTTCTGAAGGTTGGAGTAGATGCTCACGAGATCATCGCTGTGCGTGATTTCGACCGTCTTACCGAAGAGAGGATCGTTGTAAACCTTTGTAACCTTGCCATCTGCAGCAGCATACACCTTGCTGCCTTCCTCTGCTGAAATATCAATTCCGGTGTGAACTCTCCACTCGCCGAGAGTGTCTGAGAAGACGGGAGTGTCGATGCTGTGACTCTTGGTGACGCTGCCAACCACAGGGGAGATGAAGGTGAGTTTTTCTTCCTTATTTTCCTCCTCATTTTCGTCGGGTTTGCTTTCTTCCTTGTTTTCATCCTCACTCGGCTTGTTTTCATCTACCGAGGGGAGATTTCCCGTAGGCTCTTCAATGGGGAGATCGTCATTTCTCCTCGAAGCCGCCGATACAATGCCAATGACGATAGCCGTTACACAAAGCACCGCCACGACCGTCGCATAAATGATTTTTACCTTTTTAGGTTGCTCGCTGAATTTAATTCGTTTATCCATTTTTTCATCCTTTCCAATTTCGATGCTAAAGCTATTCTTACCAGCGAACCCATTTTTTATTCAAAGAAAATAAGCCTCTTTATTTTTCAATTTCCCCGAAATACTCTTGACAATTTTCGCACGATATATTATAATAATTAAGTTATAGTTAAAATTTAGCATGGAGGAGTGTCAATGAAGGATAAAATTTCACTTGCGGGCGACCTTGGAAGCGGTAAGAGTACCGTTTCAGACATTCTCATTTCCCGCCTTGGCGCAGAGTATTACAGCACGGGAGCAATCGTGCGTGCTATTGCGGCGAAAAGGGGGATGACTGTTACAGAACTGAATAAGTATATGGAAACTCATCCCGAGATCGATCACGAGATTGACGCCGGAATTGCAGCTCTTTCGGAGGACGAGAGATTTCTTATCATCGACTCCCGCATGGCGTGGCATTTCACGAAGGGAACCTTTAAGGTTTATCTTTCCTGCGACATCGAAACGAGCTCTCTCCGTATAATGAATGCTAACAGAAGCGGTGAGCACTCCGCTACTCTCGAGGAAACCATCGATTGCACAAGATCCCGTCGTGAGAGTGAGAAGAAACGCTATATGGATCAGTATGGAGTGAACATCAAGGATCTAAGCAATTACTCCCTTATCGTTGACACCAGCATCGCATCGGCAGAGCAGGTGGCAGAGCGAATTATTGAGTCATTCGCTCTTTGGCAGAAGGACAAGTCCTATCGCAAGGTCTATCTCTCGCCCGAGCGCATCCATTTCCCGGAGTACGAGCTTAACGGCGATCTTCTTGCGCCTCTCTCGGCAAAGCTTGAGCGCGGTGAGGAGCTTGACAACATAACCGTATGCGAGCGCGACGGAGAATTCTACTTGGTAGACGGCTTTGAGTCTGCTATGGCTTATATATTTAGATTTTCCACCTTCATCCCTGCTACTCTCGTTGATGCAGAGCCAAGCGGTGAGTACGTGAGAATGAGAAATTCCCTCTAATAAAAGTGAAAGGTTAAAATAGATGCTTACTTTAAAGAAAAACACTGCGAAGCTTATTGCAGATGCGGTTTCCTCCGGCTTTGGAGAGGGACTTTTGTCTGCTGAAGAAATTTTCGCTATGCTTGAATATCCGCCGGATAAAACCATGGGTGACATCGCTCTCCCTTGCTTCCGTCTTTCCAAGAGTCTTCGTCGCTCTCCCGTACAGATAGCCGAAACTCTTGCGGCGGCAATCTCCTGTGAGGAGTTTTCTTCCGTTACTGCGGTGAACGGATACCTTAACTTCAAAATCGACGGCACTGCATTTAGCAGACGTGTTGCTACCGAAGTGCTCGCTCTTGGCGATAAGTACGGTTCTCCCATGAATGGTGAGGGCAAGACTGTCGTTCTCGACTACTCTTCTCCCAACGTTGCAAAACCCTTCCATATAGGTCACCTTGGTACAACCGTTATCGGTCACTCGCTGAAGCTCCTTCATGAGTTTGCAGGATATAAGTGCGTTGGTATCAACTACCTTGGTGACTGGGGAACCCAGTTTGGTAAGCTTATCGTGGCATACAAAATGTGGGGCGATAAGGCTACAATAGAGCAGGGCGGTGTTGACGAGCTCGTTAAGCTCTACGTTCAGATCAACAATGCCATCAAGGACGAGGAAGAGCAGAACGAAAATAAAAAATCCCCTCTTGCAGATGCTTCCCGTGCCGAGTTTAGAAAGCTTGAGGATGGCGACGAGGAGAACCTCGCTCTTTGGCGCTGGTTTGTTGACGTTAGCCTTGAGGAATATCAGAAAACGTATAAGCTTCTCGGCATAGAGTTTGACTCCTATAAGGGCGAGTCCTTCTACACCGATAAAATGCCCGCACAGGTGCAGAAGCTTCGTGATATGGGTCTTCTTGAGATCGACGACGGCGCGTCTATCGTAAATCTCGAGCAGTGGAATATGCCTGTTTGCCTTATCTTAAAGCGTGACGGCTCCACTCTTTATCCTACTCGTGACATCGCTGCTGCGGTTTACCGTAAGGGTGAGTACAACTTTGACAAGGCGATCTACGTTACTGCTGCACAGCAGTCGCTTCATTTCGCACAGTGGTTCAAGGTTGTAGAGCTTATGGGCTACGATTGGTATAATCAGCTTGTTCACGTTCCCTACGGAACTGTAAGTATAAACGGTGCAAAGCTCGCTACAAGAACAGGAAATGTAATCCTTCTCAAGGATCTCTTTGCGGAGGCGATCTCCAGAGTTAAGGAAATCGCTCGCGGAAAATACTCCGATGAGGCAGAGCTTCAGGCCATTGCCGAGAAGGTTGGTGTTGGTGCGATCGTATTCTACTATCTCTCCAACAACCGTATGCGTGACATTAACTTTATGATGGAAGACGCACTTTCCTTCGACGGTAATACAGGTCCTTACGCGCAGTATACCTATGCTCGTACCTGCTCGGTGCTTGATAAGGTTGGCGCAAACGGTGAGATGACCGATGCAGAGCTTTCCGATCTCGAAGTTGAGCTTGCCAAGACGATTTCGCTCTTCCCCGAGCGTATTAACGCTGCCCTTGCAGACTCCGAGCCTTCTATTGTTACGAGATACATCCTCGATCTTTGCGCATCCTTTAACCGTTTCTATCACGATTGCTCTATTGCAAATTGTGAGAATGAAGGCTTAAAGCAGAGCAGAATTGCTCTTACAAGAGCAACCAACCAGGTGCTTCGCACCGCCCTGCATCTCATTTGTATGCAGTCACCCGAGAAGATTTAAAATTTTAGGAGATATAATATGTCAGGACATTCTAAATGGAATAACATCAAACACAAGAAGGAAAAGGCAGACGCTGCTAAGGCTAAAATCTTTACCAAGATCGGTAAGGAAATGGCTGTTGCTATCAAGGCAGGCGGTCCCGATCCTAACAACAACTCCAAGCTTCGCGATCTTATCGCAAAGGCCAAGGCAAACAATGTGCCCAACGACAACATTCAGCGTACTATCAAGAAGTTCACCGACTCTTCGGACATCAACTTTGAAGAAATCGTATACGAGGGCTACGGTCCTTCGGGCGTTGCTATCATCGTTGAAACTCAGACCGACAACCGTAATCGTACAGCAGGTAACGTTCGTGCTGCATTTTCCAAGTACGGTGGAAACCTTGGACAGAATGGTTGCGTAGGCTACCTATTCGAGGAGAAGGGCGTTATCACTATCGTTGACGAGGATGGGGAGATCGACGAGGACAAGATCATGGAGGATGCTCTTGAGAGTGGAGCAGAGGACATAAAGTCCGATGAAGGTGAGTACACCATCTACACCGCGGCTGAAGATCTCGATGCAGTTCGCGATGCGATCATTTCTCTCGGTTATCACATCAGTACAGCCGACCTTGCGAAGGTTCCCTCTACCTACGTTGAGCTTACAAGCGAAGAAGACATTGCTAATATGGAAAAGATGCTTGACAAGTTTAACGAGGATGATGATGTGAACGCAGTATACCACAACTGGGACGCTTAATCGGTATATTTTGGTTAAAACCGTCGTTTTCGACCTAACTCGACGTAGGTAACTACGCCTTCGGGTCGAAAGCGGCGGTTTTTCCTCAAAATCTCCTCGATTAGATAATGTTTGATCGTTTTGTCGCAAAAAAGACACAAGGCAACAACCTTGTGTCTTTTTTAAATTGTTTATTCCTCTTGGTGCTTGAGATTGCCTGAAATAACCTTTTTCAAATCTTCCTTGGGGATAAGGAATCTTCTAATCGCAAACAGGCCTGCGATACACACAACGCATACGATGGTGCTGACAGGATCCGAATGATTGATAATAACGTGTCTTGAAATTGCAAGTACAAGAACTTCCAGAATATTCGCAGGAGTAAAGTCAACAAGCATGCTTACAAATTCAAGGCCGATTACTATAGCGAGTACGGTCTCGAGGAAATGCTTGGAGTCGGCAAGGTGCACGTTAACCACGAAATCGGGATTGAAGATTTTGACAACCTCGGTGAAGAGCAAATATACCATAGCACAGAGGGTGATAATTGCGATAATGATCTCAATTATTTCTACAACGTAGTGCAAAAACTTTTCTGTTTTCTTAATCATTTTCGTTCTCCTTGTTTTTTCATGCAAACATTATTCTACACTAAAAGTGTTAATTTGTCAACTCATTTTTTATTTTCTCTTTACATAACAATTATTTTGTGGTACAATATATAAGTAAAAGTATTCGTTTTAGCAGAAAATAGGAGAGGAGGTCTTATATGTTAGAGGGAAAATTTAAGCTAAAAAGCGACTTTTTGCCTACAGGCGATCAGCCCGAGGCTATTCGCGCTCTTACCGAGGGAATTCTTGCGGGCGAGCGAGCACAAACCCTGCTCGGTGTAACCGGCTCGGGTAAAACCTTTACTATGGCCAACGTAATCGCAAACCTTAACAGACCAACTCTCGTTCTTGCGCACAATAAAACTCTCGCAGCGCAGCTTTGCACAGAGTTTCGCGCCTTCTTCCCGGAGAATGCTGTTGAGTATTTCGTTTCCTACTACGATTATTATCAGCCCGAGGCATATATTCCCGGCAAGGACGTTTATATAGAAAAGGATGCAATGGTAAACGAGGAGATAGATATGCTCCGACATTCTGCTACAAGCGCACTTTTCGAGCGTCGTGACGTTATTATCGTAGCCTCGGTTTCATGTATTTACACCCTCGGTGATCCTCTAGAATATCAGAATTTGCTTGTATCCGTGAGAGTCGGGCAGGAGATGAGCCGTGACGAGCTTATCCGACGACTTGTGTCGATCAGCTATGAAAGAAATGATGTTAATTTTGTTCGTAATAAGTTCCGTATTCGTGGTGATACGGTAGAAGTTTTTCCTGCATCTAAACGAGATAGCGCAATCCGTATAGAGTTTTTCGGTGATGAGATAGATCGAATTTCTCGAGTTAATCCTCTTACCGGCGAAATCACCGAGCATCTTTCCTATGTTGCCATATTTCCCGCGACCCACTATGCCGTGTCCGATGATAGACGCGAGGCGGCACTTCTCGAGATTGAAAACGAGATGCGTGAGAGGGTAGAGTACTTCAAATCACAGAACAAACTCATCGAGGCACAGCGAATTGAAGAGCGTACAAAATACGATCTCGAGATGCTTCGTGAAGTAGGCTTTTGCTCGGGCGTCGAGAACTATTCGCGTGTTCTCGCGGGTAGACCTGCAGGCTCAACACCACACACTCTCCTCGATTATTTTCCCGATGATTTTATAATGTTCATAGACGAGAGTCACGTTACTCTTCCGCAGGTTCGAGGTATGTCCGGTGGCGATTATGCCCGTAAGAAGAACCTTGTTGATTTTGGATTCCGTCTACCTTCTGCCTTTGATAATAGACCTCTGTTTTTCGAAGAATTTGAGGAAAAAATCAGGCAGACTATTTTTGTTAGTGCAACCCCCGGACCTTATGAGGCAAATGAAAGCTCCTCCGTTGCAGAGCAACTAATCCGTCCGACGGGACTTGTTGACCCCGAGATTGACGTTCGTCCCATAGAGGGACAAGTTGATGATTTGATTGGTGAAATTCGTGCAACGACGAAGCGTGGTGAGAAGGTCCTCGTCACCACGATGACGAAAAATATGGCAGAGGATCTAACCGAATATCTATCAACACACGGCATCAAAGTTAAATATATTCATCACCAGGTTGACACGCTTGAGCGTATGGAGATCATTCGTGATCTTCGTCTTGGAGAGTTTGACGTGCTCGTTGGAATTAACCTTCTTCGTGAGGGTCTTGACATTCCCGAGGTGTCACTTGTTGCCATTCTCGATGCCGATAAGGAAGGCTTCCTTCGTAGCGAAACCTCGCTTATACAGACAATCGGACGAGCTGCGCGAAACGTTAACGGTCACGTTATTATGTATGCAGATCGTATTACCGGATCAATGAAGGCAGCGATAGACGAAACAAATCGTCGTCGTAAGGTGCAGATGCGCTACAACATCGAGCACGGTATCACTCCCGAGAGCGTTCGGAAGGCGGTTGCCGACGTTATTGAAATCGGCAAGAAGGCAAAACCTGAAACCGACAAAAAGCTCACCCGACTTCAGCGCGAGAAGATGATAGAGCAGCTTACCATAGAGATGCGTGATGCGGCAAAGGCTCTTGAATTTGAAAAGGCAGCCTACATCCGCGATCGAATCAAAGAGCTGCGAAAGTAAGAAATTAAGGAAAAGCAAAATGCAGAAAAATATAATTATTAAGGGAGCGAAGGTAAACAACCTTAAGGACATCTCCGTTACAATTCCGAGAGATAAGCTTGTCGTATTGACGGGTCTTTCGGGAAGCGGAAAATCCTCTCTCGCCTTCGACACACTCTATGCCGAGGGGCACAGGAGGTTTGTTGAGAGCCTTTCATCCTATGCAAGAATGTTTATCGGTCAGATGGATAAGCCCGAGGTAGACCTTATCGAGGGACTCTCGCCATCTATTTCCATAGACCAAAAAACGACATCAAAGAACCCCCGTTCCACGGTAGGAACGGTTACCGAAATATACGACTATCTCCGTCTTTTGTATGCGAGAGTAGGTGTTCCGCACTGTCCCGTATGCGGCAAGGAGATTTCGCAGCAGAGCCTCGACCAGATAGTTGACAGAATTTTGTCACTACCCGAAGGCACTCGTTTTATGGTTCTCGCGCCTATTGTCAAAGGACAGAAGGGTATGCACGAGAAGGTCTTTGCCGATGCACGTAAAAGCGGTTTTGCAAGAGTACGTGTTGACGGCAATATGTACGATCTCTCCGAAACTATTTCGCTTGATAAAAATCTCAAGCACACAATCGACATTGTTCTTGACCGACTTGTTTTGCGAGATGACATCAGATCTCGTCTTTCGGACTCGGTTGAGTCAGCCCTGAAGGTTGCGGACGGAAAAGTGTCTATTCTCACCGTCGATCGAGAGGGGAAAGAGGTCGAGGAGCTTGAATTTTCGCAGAAATATGCCTGCGAGGAGCACGGAATTTCCTTCCCCGAGCTTGAGCCACGTATGTTCTCATTCAACAACCCCTTTGGTGCGTGTGCAGCCTGTTCTGGTATTGGAAATATGCAGCAGATCTCGGTTAAAAAGCTTATCCCACATAAGCATCTTTCTTTGAGTGAAGGCGGTATTGGAGTAAATGGCTTCAAAAGTATGACGGAGGACTCCTGGACTGGACCATTACTTGCCAAAGTAGGCGAGAGCTACGGCTTTGACCTTAACACCCCTCTTTCGGAATTTTCCGAGGAGGCAATGAGTGCTCTTATGTACGGAACGGGTAATAAACGCTATAACGTTGTCAGATATTTTGGTGGAATGGGCAGAGAGCAGAACACCACCTTTGACGGCATCGTAAACATCATTGAAAAGCGCATGAAAATGATGGGTGGGGACTACTATCAGCAGTTTGTTGAGGAGGTAGACTGTCCCAAATGTAAGGGCAGACGTCTTTCGGATATGGTCCTCGGTGTTACCGTCGGAGGACTCAATATTGATGAAATATGCAGACTTTCGATTGATAAAATGCTCACATTCGTTGAGAATCTTCAGTTTGACGAGAGCAGGGCAAAGATCGCAAAAGAAGTGCTGAAGGAAATCAAAGCGCGCCTTTCATTCCTTGTCAGCGTAGGTCTTGATTATCTAAACCTTGCCCGCACCGCAGGCACGCTTTCGGGCGGCGAGGCGCAGAGAATTCGTCTTGCAACGCAGATCGGCTCATCGCTCACAGGAGTTTTATATATTCTTGATGAACCTAGCATCGGTCTGCATCAGAGGGATAACGGAAAGCTTATCGGTACTCTCAAAAAGCTTCGTGATCTTGGCAACAGCGTTATCGTCGTTGAGCATGACGAGGACACCATGCGCGAGGCAGATTTTATTGTTGACGTTGGTCCCGGTGCAGGTATTCATGGCGGTGAAATCGTCGTAACAGGAACACCTGACGAGGTTGCAAAATGCGAAAAGTCTATCACAGGCGACTACCTTTCGGGCAGAAAGTCTATTGAAATTCCAAAGACCAGACGACCCGGAAACGGCAATTATCTCTCAATCATCGGTGCTGCCGAAAATAATCTAAAAAATGTCAATGTGGATATTCCCCTCGGCACGTTTACTGCTGTAACAGGCGTTTCTGGAAGCGGAAAATCCTCGCTTATCAACTCTATTTTATACAGAACTCTCGCTCGCGACCTTAATCGTGCGATAACTTATCCCGGCAAGGTTCATCGCATCGAGGGAATGGAGCATCTCGATAAGGTTATCGCCATTGATCAGAGTCCTATTGGCAGAACTCCGAGATCAAATCCTGCAACCTACACAGGTCTCTTCACAGATATAAGAAATCTCTTTGCACAGACGAGAGATGCTAAGGCTAAGGGCTACGGTCCCGGAAGGTTTTCCTTCAATGTTCGCGGCGGACGTTGCGAGGCGTGCGAAGGTGACGGAGTTAAGTGCATCGAGATGAATTTCCTCCCGGATGTATACGTGAAATGCGATGTTTGTAAGGGAAAGAGATACAACAGAGATACTCTTGATGTTAAGTATAAGGGCAAGAACATCTATGACGTTCTCGAGATGTCGGTGGAGGAGGGAATAACCTTCTTTGACGGACTTCCTGCTCTTCAGAAAAAGCTTACGACACTCTTTGACGTAGGCCTCGGATATATTAAAATCGGTCAGTCCTCTACGACACTTTCGGGCGGTGAGGCGCAGAGAGTAAAACTCGCGACCGAACTCGCAAAACGCTCTACCGGTAAGACGATTTATATCCTTGACGAGCCTACAACAGGTCTTCATACCGAGGATGTTTCGAAGTTGATCGGTATTCTTCAGCGACTTGCAGACGGTGGAAATACTGTTGTCGTTATCGAGCATAATCTCGACCTTATTAAGACGGCAGACTATATTATCGACCTCGGCCCCGAGGGTGGAGACGGTGGTGGAACTGTTGTGGCAACCGGAACGCCCGAAGAAATTGCAGCTTGCGAGGCATCTCATACCGGCGCGTTTTTAAAGGGAAAGCTAGGTGTGTAAAATGCATTACGGAGCAATAAAAAAATGCGATATAGCCAATGGCGAGGGCATTAGAGTTAGCCTTTTCGTCAGTGGCTGTCGCAATAGATGCAAAGGGTGTTTTCAGCCCGAAACTTGGGATTTTTCTTATGGTCAAGAATTCACTAAAGAAACCGAAAATACGCTTTTTTCTGCGCTTGAAAATCCCTCTGTTAGGGGACTTACAATCCTTGGCGGAGAGCCTATGGAGCCCGAAAATCAAAGAGCACTTCTCTCATTTCTGCTCGATTTTAAAGCTCGTTTTCCTGATAAATCGCTCTGGCTATATACCGGAAACACTTATGAGGAGTTGAAGGGGAACAGCAGAAATAACATCGAAATAACACCCGATATTCTTTCGCTTGTCGACGTACTTGTGGACGGACGATACATTGAGGAAGAAAAGAGCCTTGGGCTTCGCTTCCGCGGCTCGAAAAACCAGCGAGTTATCGATATGAACGAAACCCGTAGGCAGGGTAAAATAACAATCTGGGCAGGTTGCTCGGAGGATAGGAGCTACAATGAAAATCAGAATTAAAAAGCTAAACGATAATGCTGTAACCCCCACCTACGGCTCGGAGTATTCGGCGGGCGCAGATCTCTACGCCCTTCTTGATAACGCAATAGAAATTGAGCCTCATGAAACGGTGTTTGTACATACCGGCATATCGGTTGAAATTCCCGAGGGCTACTGCGGACTTATTTTCGCACGTTCCAGCATGGGTGCAAAGCGTGGACTTGCTCCCGCAAACAAGGTTGGCGTTATTGATGCCGACTATCGCGGCGAGATTATGGTTACTCTCCACAATCACAGCGAAAAGGCTGCTATGGTTGAGCCCGGAGAACGTATCGCCCAGCTTGCGATTGTGCCTTTTTTGAAGGCTGAGTTTGAAGAAAGTAATGAACTTTCCGACACTGTACGCGGGTCGGGGGGATTTGGCTCGACAGGTTCTAAATAAACAACAAAAAGGCACGCTTAGAGCGTGCCTTTTCATATCAAAAATATTCCTTCGTAAAATATATATCCTTCTTCGCTATCTTGAACTCTTTTCCGTTCAAATAATCGAGGCAGGTTGGCTCTTCGGTATCAAAAGCAAAGCGCAAGCGATAGGAATAAAGAGCCTGATACTTATATCCCTTCGCGCGGTCATTTTTGTTGATTCCGTACTTTCCGTCACCGATCAGCGGATGACCGATATGCGCCATATGTGCACGAATTTGATGGGTACGTCCTGTCAAAAGCTCAACCTCAACGAGTGCGGAGTCCTGTTTTTTCGCAACAACCTTATACTTCGTAATTATCTCCTTCGCGTCGCGAGGAGGATTTTTTTCATAAACACGAACGATGTTTTTCTTATCATCCTTCAGCAGATAACCTTTGATGGTCGCTGATTCTGGCTTTGGCACTCCATGAACAGCCGCAAGATAAAATTTATCTATCTCACGGTGCTTAATCTTGTTGTTCATCACTCGCAGAGCCTCTGCATTCTTCGCCGCAATCACAATTCCGCCGGTGTTACGGTCAATTCTGTTGCACAGGGCAGGGGCAAAGCTTTGCTCAATTTCAGGGTTATATTCTCCTTTTTGATAGAGATATGCCTGAATATGGGTTATCAGTGTGTTTGTTGACCCGTCTTCGTCCTCGTGCACCGAAATCCCCGGACGTTTGTTGAGTAGCATGATGTTTTCATCCTCGTAAATTATGTCGAGATGAACGTTAATACTCTCAAACGAGTGCTTGTCCGCCTTCTTTTCGAAAAATTCTTCGGCGAGGAAGCACTGTATTGTGTCGCCCTCATGAAGAATGGTATTGTTCTCAGCACGCTTGCGGTTTACCTTAATCTTCTTAAGGCGAATTGACTTATAAAGCAAACTCATCGGAAGATCAAGCGTTTTCGTGATAAACTTATCAAGTCTTTGCCCTGCATCATTTTTTCCAATTATCAGCTCGCGCATAAAACAAACCTCCTTCCTCGGGAATTTTAGTTAAAAATTATTTTGTGCCAAAAATTCTGTCACCCGCGTCACCAAGACCGGGAACGATATACGCATGCTCGTTGAGATATTCGTCGAGAGCTGCCGCGTAGATGTCAACGTCGGGATGATTATCCTGAACCTTCTTAACGCCTTCGGGAGCAGCTACAAGGCACATGAGCATAATATGCTTTGCACCCTTATTCTTAACCATGGTGATAGCATCGCTTGCAGAGCCACCTGTTGCAAGCATGGGGTCAACGATAATAACCGTTCTCTCCTCAAGCTCGGGAGGCATCTTGCAGTAATATTCAACAGGCTCATGAGTCTCGGGATCTCTGTAAAGACCGATGTGTCCAACTCTCGCAACGGGAACGAGGCGGAGAAGTCCGTCTACCATACCAAGACCTGCACGGAGAATGGGAACGATTGCAAGCTTTTTACCCGAAATCTTCTTCTGAACAGTCTTGCAAATAGGAGTTTCTATCTCCACGTTCTCGGTGGGGAGATTCCTTGTGATCTCATAGCCCATAAGCATGGAGATCTCGTCAAGGAGCTGCTTAAACTCGCTTGTGGGAGTATCCTTTTCACGCATAATTGTCAGCTTGTGCTGGATTAGGGGATGCTCTATAACTTGAAATTTACTCATAAAGAATATTCCTTTCATTTTACTCCGAGTATATTATACATCCACTGGTTGTTTTTTTCAAGTACGGATAGCAAAAAAAATCATAAATGTAAAATAAAGTTCCAAATTCTATTGCAAAATGATCATTTTTGAATTATAATGGTAGTAAAGAACCTTTGGAGGGGAAGAAGATGAAAAATCCAACTCTTGTAATTTTGGCAGCCGGAATGGGAAGCCGTTACGGTGGACTCAAACAGATTGATAAAGTGGATAATGCAGGTCACATTATTATCGACTACTCCATTTATGACGCTATTAAGGCAGGATTTCGCGACTTCGTCTTTATCATCAAAAAGGAAATTGAAGAGGATTTCCGAGCGGTAATGGATCCTCACATTGCAGGCAAGGACATTAACGTAAGCTATGTATTTCAGGAGCTTGATAAAATTCCGGAAAGATTTTCTGTTCCTGAAGGAAGAAGAAAGCCTTGGGGCACAGCTCACGCAATCGCATGCTGCGACGGAGTGGTGAACTCTCCCTTTGCCGTCGTAAACGCCGATGACTATTACGGTCAAAATGCCTTTGGGGAAATATATCAATTTCTCAAAAATACCGAAAATGATGAAAAATATCATTTCTGTATGGTAGGTTATCGAGTATGCAACACAGTTACAGATAAGGGCGCTGTTACGCGCGGAGTTTGCTCGGTTAAGGACGGTTATCTCGACGGAATAGTCGAGACTCCAGGTATAAAAACCAACGGCGAGAGAATTTTCTTCGAGGGTTCTTGTGGTGAGCACGAGCTTTCTCCTAACACCGTGGTGTCTATGAATCTTTGGGGCTTCGGTGCGGAATTTGTCACAGAATGTAAGACACGTTTTGCTGATTTCCTTTCCGATAACCTCGTATCCAATCCCGAAAAGTGTGAATTTTACATTCCCACCGCCGTATCTCTACTTCTCGAGGAGGGCAGGGCGGATGTAAAGGTGCTCGAGACCTCCGACCAATGGTACGGAGTCACCTACAAAGAGGATAAGCCTGACGTTGTAGCCGCATTTAAGCGATTGATCGCCGAGGGAGTATATCCCGAAAATTTCTAATGACGAAAAAAGCCTTCCAAGTCGGAAGGCTTTTTTTGAGAAAATGCAAGATTTATTTTAAAAAGCGCTATATGTATCAGTTCTTTTTGCAAATTCCCTCATATTTTTTCTTCATATATTTTTTGTTTAATACGTATTTTTCGCCATAATTCTGCACGTCAATGAAGATTTCCTCGATAAATTGCATAGTCTTGGGATTACCGTTTACTTTATCTCCGTGCTTATGCCAATGCTTGAGAGGGAGATCGGTGCTATAGTTTTTGCCGGCGTAAATCCTTGTTGCCGCGAGCTTATCACAAACACATTCTACCGCATATTTGTATGGCATCATAGGAGTCACCTGACATTCTGGGTCAAGCCAATACTCTATGTGATGCTTATTTCTGCCCTTATGATGGAGCCAAGCGTTGCTCATGCCTGTTGCTCGTCTGCAAGCGCCGATAGGCGATCTGTCGCCTTGGTAATACCTCACACTCTCAAAAAATTCGGTAGGGCAGAATTTTGAGAGATCATGCAACAAACCACGGAAAGGAATTCCGCACCTTGTGCAGTTGATAAACACTCTGTGTTTATGCCTTATCACCAACGATAGGTGAGAAAAGAAATTTTTGATCATCATTTCACGCCTCGAAAACTTAATTTTCTGCATTAATTCTAATATAATTTTGAGTTAATGTCAACCTATTTCAAAAAAATAATTAATTTTCACAAAACTATTGATTTTATTTAAAACAGGTGCTATAATATTATTTGTATAAATTTCTTCACGCGCGCTTAATTATTTACGCACGACAATACATATTTCATTTTTCTGCTTTTGGGTTTGCAGTTACTAAAATGATGAACGGAGAGAGTATGAACAACTTTAAGAGACACCTTAAAATTGCTATAGCGATGCTGATGACAATCAGTCTTATGATTTCTATGGCAATACCCGCCTTTGCGGCAGAGCAGGAGGCCGACACTTCCGGCTGGAATGATCCTATGCTCTACGTTTTTATTGCCATGTCGGCAGGATTCTTCGCCATTGTTGGAGGAGCGATCTTCCTCTACTTTAAGGTGAAGAAATATCAGAGAAATCGTGAATATGAGGAAAGCGAGGCAACCGTTAAGATCTACGAGGATTACAACGATCATAAATGGGATGCTCCTGATTCTGTTTTCCTCGACGCTCTTGAGCCCACTCCCGCTATAATTCCCGAGGTTCAGCCTGCGAGACCTGTATATGGAATCGATGGTTTCATTATTACCGAGACAGCCATTGACCCCGAGACCGCTATGAGAATGGGAGCTGATCCTTTCACAGGAGCACAGGGAAGGGATGTGGCAAATGCCATATACGAGGCTGTTGATGCTACTCCTATTAGTAGCAAGGACCTTGAGGCCGCCGCAGATCTTGGATTTGAAGGAGCTAACGTTTCTTCGGTTACCTTCGCTACTGCGGAGGAAAAATCAAATGCTCACAACGTGGCAGTTCAGCCTACCACTCCCTTCATATTTGAAAATAGAGATTATACAATCCTTGAGGACGGCCATCTTCCTGCCGCGCCCGTAGCATCGAAACCCATACAGTCTCCCGGTGCTTTCTACTCTTCTCCTCTTACATATTACACATCGAATCATACACCCGTTGCTTCTCCTCTTGAAACCGGTGAAGCGATGATCTTTGAAAACAAATTTGCGAACGCTCCCCTTGAGGACGAAGCAATTCCTTATACTCCCGAAACGGTGAATAGGGAAGTGGCAGTTCCTCAATCGAAGCCCAAGACCTTCTTGGACGTTCCTATCACTATCTACACGTCGCATGATGATGACGGTGTTGTTCAGATCAATGCCTCGGTATACGAGAACACTGTATCTCCGACCGTGCTCGAGGACGAACACTTCACTCCTATCACAAAGGCGGCTCCCATTGTGGCTGCTACTACACCTGTGTACGCACCTCACTCTGCTTTCACCTCCCAGAAGAATGCTCCTGTGGAGATTCCTGCTGCAGAAGCGGCTGTATTCGAGAATACCGTACCCGCAACTATGCTTGAGGATGAGGTTATTCCTGCTGTTGCAACTCCTATTGTTGCTCTTACAGCGGCAAAGACGTCTTCTATCGAGCCTCACACAATCCTCGCTTCTCATGCGGATTATCCCGTTGTACTTCCCACAGAGGAAGCAGCAATCTACGAAGACAGCGTAGAGAGAACTGTGCTTGAGGACCAGGCAATTCCTACTCCTGCAACAGTTATCACAGTTGCATCTACCGAAGAGCCCAAGTCTACCACAACTCCTGCATCCAACCCTATTGTTGCAGCATTTGTTGGCGCAGACGATTCCATTCCTGCTACTCCTATCGAGGAAGCAGCAATCTACGAAGACAGCGTAGAGAGAACTGTGCTTGAAGACCAGGCAATTCCTACTCCTGCAACAGTTATCACAGTTGCGTCTACCGAGGAGCCCAAGTCTACCACAACTCCTGCATCCAATCCTATTGTTGCAGCATTTGTTGGCGCAGACGATTCCATCCCTGCTACTCCTATCGAGGAGACAGCAATTTACGAAGACAGCGTAGAGAGAATTGTGCTTGAAGACGAGATCGCTTCTCCTGCAGCAACGGTTATCACAGTTGCATCTACAGAGGAGCCCAAGTCTACCACAACACCTGCATCCAATCCTATTGTTGCAGCATTTGTTGGCGCAGACGATTCCATTCCTGCTACTCCTATCGAGGAGGCAGCAATCTACGAAGACAGCGTAGAGAGAATTGTGCTTGAAGACGAGATTACTTCTCCTGCAGCTACTGTTATTGCAGTTGCATCTACCGAAGAGCACAAGTCTACTACAACACCTGCATCCAATCCTATTGTTGCAGCATTTGTTGGCGCAGACGATTCCATTCCTGCTACTCCTATCGAGGAAGCAGCAATCTACGAAGACAGCGTAGAGAGAATTGTGCTTGAGGACGAGATCACTTCTCCTGCAGCAACAGTTATCACAGTTGCATCTACCGAAGAAACAAAGCCTGCTACAACACCTGCATC
>JAZONX010000027.1:0-19021 GCA_045654725.1 Eubacteriales bacterium | reverse complement strand
TAACGCTCAGGAAATTATGGACCTCGGTGCAGTTGCTCACCTTGCTACAATCAAGGGCAGAGTTCCTTTCCTTAACTTCTTCGATGGCTTCCGTACCTCTCACGAGGTTCAGAAGGTTGCTGCTTGGGACTATGAGGATCTCAAGGAGATGGTTGACATGGACGCTCTCAAGGCATTCCGTGACAGATCTCTCAACCCCGAGATTCCTGCTCTCCGCGGCTCCGCTGAGAACGGTGGCATCTTCTTCCAGCACAGAGAGGCTTGCAACCCCTACTATGACGCTCTTCCTGCAATTGTTGAGGAGTACATGGACAAGGTTAACGCAAAGCTCGGTACTAACTACAAGCTCTTCAACTACTACGGTGCTCCCGATGCTGACCGCGTAATGGTAGCTATGGGTTCTGTATGTGACGTTGCAGAGGAGGTTATTGATTACCTTAACGCTCACGGCGAGAAGGTTGGTCTTATCAAGGTTCGCCTTTACAGACCCTTCGTTGCTGCTAAGTTCGCAGAGGCTATTCCCGCAACCTGTAAGGTTCTTTCCATTCTTGACAGAACCAAGGAGCCCGGCTCTCTTGGTGAGCCCCTTTACCTCGACGCTATCACCGCTCTTAATGAGGTTGGCAGAACCGGTATTAAGGTTCTCGGCGGTAGATACGGTCTTGGCTCTAAGGATACTCCTCCTTCCTCTATCTTTGCAGTATTTGCAAACATGGCTGGCGAGCAGAAGAACCACTTCACTATGGGTATCGTAGACGATCTCACTAACCTTTCTCTTCCCGAGACAACCGCTCCCGACACAGCTCCCTCCGATATGATCCAGTGCAAGTTCTGGGGTCTTGGCGGCGACGGTACAGTTGGTGCAAACAAGAACTCTATTAAGATCATCGGTGACCACACCGACAAGTATATTCAGGCATACTTCCAGTATGACTCCAAGAAGACCTCCGGTATCACCATTTCTCACCTTAGATTCGGTGATAGCCCCATCAAGTCTTCCTATTACATCAACAAGGCAGACTTCGTTGCTTGTCACAACAACGCATACCTTAACAAGTATGACATGATCAGCGACGTTAAGCCCGGCGGTACATTCCTTCTTGACTGTCCTTGGAGCGCAGAGGAGCTTGATGCTCACCTTCCTGCATCCGTAAAGACCTACATCGCAAAGAACAACGTTAAGTTCTACACCATCAACGCAACCAAGATCGCTATCGACCTCGGTAACGCAAAGGTTAAGAACACCGTTCTTCAGTCTGCATTCTTCACTCTTGCGAAGATCCTTCCCGCAGCTGAGGCTATCGAGTACATGAAGGGTGCTGCATACAAGTCCTACATTAAGAAGGGACAGGCTATCGTTGACCTTAACTACGCTGCTATCGATGCAGGTAAGGACGCTCTCGTAGAGGTTTCCGTTCCCGCAGAGTGGGCAAACGCAGGCGAAACTCCCGCACACGCAAAGGCAACAGGTACTCGCGCTGATCTCGTTGACTTCGTTAACGACATCGTTGTTCCCGTTGGCGCGATGAAGGGTGACAGCCTCACCGTTGGTGCATTCGCGAAGTATGCTGACGGTACATTCCCCCAGGGCTCCGCTGCTTATGAGAAGCGCGGTGTTGCAGTTTCCGTTCCTCAGTGGAATCCCGAGCACTGTATCCAGTGTAACAACTGTGCTTTCGTATGTCCTCACGCTTGTATCCGTCCCTTCGCTATGACAGAGGAAGAGGCTGCTGCAGCTCCCGAGGTAACAAAGTTTGCTGCTAAGCCCGTTCTTAAGACTAACTACAAGTTCACCATGGCGGTATCTCCCCTCGACTGTATGGGTTGTACCCTTTGTGTTAAGGCTTGTCCTGTAAACAACAATCCCAAGATGGGTACTGCAATCGAGATGAAGCCTATCGCTACTCAGCTCGACCAGCAGCCTGCTTACGACTACGCTGTTGCTAACGTTTCCGAGAAGTCCGAGCTCATCGGTCTTTCCATCAAGGGCAGCCAGTTCAAGCAGCCCCTTCTTGAGTACTCCGGCTCTTGCGCAGGTTGTGCAGAGACCTCTTATGCTCGTCTTATCACCCAGCTCTTCGGTGAGAGAATGTACATCTCCAACGCTACCGGTTGTTCTTCTATCTGGGGCGGTTCCGCACCTGCTACTCCTTACACCGTAAACAGAGAAAGCGGTCGTGGTCCTGCTTGGGCTAACTCCCTCTTCGAGGATAACGCAGAGCATGGTCTTGGTATGCACATCGGTCAGAAGGCTATCCGTGAGAAGCTCATCGCTAAGGTTAAGGCTCTCAATACTCCTTGTGACGAGTGCAAGGCTATTGTTGACAACTATCTCAACACCGTAAACGACGGTAAGGCTAATGAGGCAGCTACAAAGGCTCTCGTTGCTCTCCTTGAAAAGTGGGCAGAGAAGGGCTGTGAGGCTTCTAAGGAAATTCTTGCTGAAAAGCAGTACCTCTCCAAGAAGGCAGTTTGGATCTTCGGTGGTGACGGTTGGGCATACGACATCGGCTTCGGTGGTCTTGACCACGTTCTTGCATCCGGCGAGGATGTAAACATCATGGTATTCGATACCGAGGTTTACTCTAACACCGGTGGTCAGGCTTCCAAGGCTTCCCAGATCGGTCAGGTTGCACAGTTCGCTGCTGCAGGTAAGGCAATCGGCAAGAAGAATCTTGCAGAGATCGCAATGTCCTACGGCTACGTTTACGTTGCACAGATCGCTATGGGCGCAGATATGAACCAGACTCTTAAGGCTCTTGCTGAGGCAGAGGCTTATCCCGGACCTTCTCTCGTAATCGGCTACGCTCCCTGTGAGATGCACTCCATCAAGGGTGGTATGCAGAATTGCCAGGCTGAGATGAAGAAGGCTGTTGAGGCAGGCTACTGGCATATGTTCAGATTCAATCCTGCTGCAGAGAAGAAGTTCACTCTCGACTCCAAGGAGCCTACCGGCGATTACCAGGCATTCATCAACAGCGAGGCTAGATATACTCGTCTTGCACAGTCCTTCCCTGAGAGAGCTAAGGAGCTCTTCGAAAAGGCAGAGGCTACTGCAAAGGCGAAGTATGAGAGACTCGTTAAGTTCGTAGATTTCTATAGCTAAAATTTCTTGTGATATTTTCCGTTTTCCGACAAGCTCGACGTAGGTAACTACGCCTTCGGTCGGAAGAACGAAAAAACTCCCTAACAAATTTCGCGCTAGGAAAATTTAGCGCAAATAATAGAAGACTCTCCCTGGCGAAAGCTGGGGAGAGTTTTTTAGGCGGGGCTTGGGTCAAATGCGGATTATCTTTAATAAAACTCTTTACATTTTTTCATATAGGTGATATAATTATGGAAGACAAATCTGCCATTGGGCGTTTTAGGAGAAAGAATGGAAAAACTAACGAAAAAGCAAATAACGATTATTAGTATAGTTGCGGCGGCTGTGGTTGTGATCACGGTTTTGCTGATACTGATTTTGGGAGCAAAGGGTAGGAAATATAATCGCGCGCTCGCTAAATTGGAGTCGGGTGATTACGAGGCGGCATACGAATTGTTCGAAAAGCTTGGTGACTATAGGGACACAGAAAAGTATCTTGCCCGTTTCCGCTACGTTCCTACCGTTATCAATGCAACCGAGGAGAATTATGGCGAATATTACTACTTTACCGTAAATTATACATATAATGATGATAATCTTCTGACAAAGGTGCACATCAGTGGCGAAGATCACGAAAAGTTGTGCGAATTTGATTATGACGCGAACGGCAGACTCGTCAAGATGACAGAAACCGATGCCTACGGCAACAAAAACATCGAGAACTATGCCTACGATTCGTCAGGAAGAACGGTAAGCAGAACACACCTCTATTCCGACGGAAAAAACGAGTTTTATGAGTTTATCTATGATTCGGAGGGCAGACTTATCAAAACGGTTCACACCGATCTTAACGGAGGATCCAACGTTTACGATCGTCTCTACAATGATAGCGGAGTTCTTGTCGAGGAGATTTGCACTAATTCATACGGAGAGATTCTTGCGTACGAATACGTCTATAATCCCGATGGAAGCGTTTTTATGATGACAGTTACCGATAGCAATGGTAACGAGCTTATTTGCGGATACGATTACGATGAAGCGGGAAAGCTTATTCAGGAGATGATGGT
Organism: Eubacteriales bacterium; assembly: GCA_045654725.1. Taxonomy (GTDB): domain Bacteria; phylum Bacillota; class Clostridia; order Oscillospirales; family CAG-272; genus UBA1740. Next base: position 14,869 of record JAZONX010000027.1, on the reverse strand, counting down.
TTATTCCGAGGAATATAGGGATACGATTGACTACTATTATGACGAGAATGGAAGACTTCTTCGGGAAGTATATATATACTATGACGAATCGATAGAAGGCTTCGAATACACCTATGACGAGCATGGTAATATTTCTAGCCTATTAAACACCGATTTTGACGAGTATAGCCTGACCTATGAAGTGGAATATAAGTTTACCTATATTCCTTGTGACGACATTCACGAGGAGCTGAAGCTCTGGCTTGAGGTCAAAGACCTTATAAAATGAGAAACCTGCGTGGGCGCGGAAATATGCTCATATCAGAGCTGTATTGGGCGAGCCCGAACAAGGCTCGCCATCTTATTATTCTATATATAATATAATATATGTAGAAATAATTATATTTAAAGAGGAATATCGCGTTGTTAAAGGGTTTTGTGATCAGCGAAACACTCATTTGCGGTTATAGAAATACACCCCTCTGCGCGAGCTGTTTTTTGCGTTTTTATTCAAAAAAGCGACGGAATTATCCGTCGCTTTTTCTTTCTCTTTTTTGTGTTTAGAATGAATAAATGTGCAAAAATGCAAAGTAGAATTTACATTATTGAGGATTTTTTGCAAATTTACGAGCTTTTATCCTCTAGATTCCTGATGTAGTGGAAGATATATTGCTGTGCGACACCTGCGTATGGACCGAGGCTTTCGGGGTCTAATTTGCCGTCAAAATAGAGGTCGATCGCTCGCTTCATCCAGACGTCAATCGGAAAAGCCTCGAGATTTGTAAAACCAAAAAGCGCAACGCAAGAGGCAACCTTGTCCCCAACACCCAAAATGCGCTTTAGCTCCTGGATTGTGTATACGTATTCCTGCTTTTGTGCAATTTCATCGAGATTGATCTCCGAGACGCTAACCTTCTGCGCGGCATCAAGGAGATATTTATATCTGAATCCGGGACGCGATGGAAGGAGCCCCTCGGGACGTTCAACAACCTGGTTTGCGGTGGGGAAGGAGTAACAGATTCCGCACTCACGACATTTTTCGTTACATGGGGCGAAATCATTTGTGGGCAAGGGGCATTTTTCCAATCCTGACTTGACCGCGAGATTTTCTCCGTATTCCGCAGAGATATTTTTTATGATTTTTCTGATTCTCGGGATGTTATTGTTTTGCGAGATGATGAAGGAGAAAAGTGCCTCCCAGGGATCCTGCCTTAAAATGGCAATACCCCGCGCTGCCTCGGAGGCGGAAATCAGCCATTCGGAGCTGGTTCTTGACACTATATCCAGTCGAATTTTCTCGAAATCAAGGTCGAAGGCAAAGTACCTGCTAACGGCGTTTTCGTACTCCTCGGTCCAGGGGTCGAAGAAGATCAATTCGCCGAGTTTTTCCTGGCCGACGTTTATGATTTTGCCGTAGGCAACCGTCATATATTCCACGTAATTTTCCTCACCGACAAGCTGCTCATATCTGAACGCCTGACCGCACTCCAGGGTGTCCTTAAGACTCAAATAACCGAGGCCGGAAATTATGGTGACGGGTTTTCCTCTGAAAAATGAATTTTTTTTGTGAAACATTTTCGCTATCCTCTTGAAAAATGGGGAATTATAGTGTATAATACTCTTGTGAAGCTATATTTTTATATATTTTAACATATTTTTTGCGTAATTTCAAGCACTGAGCGTTAACTTTCGACAGAAGGATTTTCTCAAAGTCTCCCTTGCGAGAGCAAAGATCTGTGCCGACCCCCGAAATTGAAGAATTTAGGAAAGGAAAAATCCTATGATAATAGAGAAAATTGTAATCAAAAGCTTCGGTTGTATCACCAATATGACGATGGAGTTTTCGGAGACCGTTAACGTTATTGAAGGTAAAAACGAGTCCGGAAAGAGCACAATAGCCGCATTTATCAGGTATATGCTTTACGGCTTTACCGACGATAAGGAAGGCGAGATCGGTGAAAGACAGAAGAGAATTAACTGGGAGACGGGTAGAGCCGAAGGCTCTATGTATGTGAAGGTGAAGGGTAAGAGATACGTTATCACTCGCTCCACCGTTCCCACCGACAACGCCGAGCGCACCACTTACCGCGAGGATGCATCGATCGTTGACGTCGAGACAGGTGCACCGGCATTTGGTAAGCTTGCCGCAGGAGATGTTCTCTTCGGCGTGGACTCCGAGCTGTTTGACAACACGGCGTTTATCGGTAGCCTCGGCGACTCCTCTATCGATGAGAACAGCGTAAGACAGTCTATCGAAAACATTATTTTCTCGGGAAGCGAGAAGATTAACAAGCAGCGCGCGGCAACCAGAATTTCCGACAAGATGGAGGCTCTCTTGCACGAGGGCGGCGCCGGTGGCGCGATTATTGATCTTGCCCACAGAGAGCAGGATCTTGAGGAAAAACTTGCGTCATGCAATGCCGACAATAAGATGATCCTTGAGAAGGAAGCAGAGCTTTCGAGGATTCGCGCGCGTAGGGCGGAGGCGGAGGACAAGCAGGCGAAGCTTTACGACCTCGATGCTTCCTATAACAACGCAATGCTTATTCAGACCTTTGATCAGCTCCACGTTCTCGAGCAGGAGTGCGAGGAAAAGATCGAGTTCTACAACAGATATATCGAGGATAATACCAGAGCAGGCTTCTGTCCCGACGATCGTTATCTCACCGACTTCCTTGTGGCTAGAAAGGGTGTAAACGAGGCGTATCACGCTCTCGGAGATGCCCAGGATGCTTATAATGCGCAGAAGGCTGCTATCGGAATTACTCACGAGATCGAGAATGCTATTGAGCGTGCAGGTGAGCTTGGTGGCGAGGCGGAGATCACCAAGCGTGCGACCTCTCTTTGGAAGAAGGGGATTCGTGACGTTGCTCTTATTGTTCTTTGTGGACTCGCCGCTATTGCTGCCAGCGTGTTTGAGATAGTTATGATGCCAAACCCAGATATGGACTTTGGCAAGCTCATTGTAGCGGCGCTCGGAGTTGTTGCTCTCGGTGTTGGCGGATATTTCGTTTGGAATTTGGTCAGAAGTAACAAAGAGCTTCGTATGCTCCAGAACGAGTTTGGTACTACAAATTTTGAGGATCTCAGGGGCAAGCTTGCTATCATAGCAGAGGCGAGAAACAAGAGAGATGCAATGGCTGTTGCTGCCGAGAATGCAAGAAGTGCGGTGGTGAGAGCAAGAGAGAGATATGAGGTGGCAAAGCGAGAGCTTACCGCGATTATCATCAAGTGGGGTGAGGAGCCTCCCGCATCCGATCTCGGTGACTTCCTCGACAGACTTGAGGGACGCATTCGCTTCTTCCTTGAGAAGAAGAACGAGCTTCTCGACGAGAAAACAAATATGGAAATTACCGTAAGAGAGATCCGTCGCAACCTGGCGGACAAGAGCGAGATTGATGTTCGCGCTCAAGTTTCTCCTCTTTTGAGAAAGGCTCTTTCGGGCATTAACCACGATGAGATTATTAACGGTATCGCCGAAACCAAGGCTCGCGTTGCCGAGGAGGACAGACTTGCCTTCGACGTAGAAAACGAGCTTATGCTTCTTAAAGGCAGAGCGGGCGATCCCAGCGAGTATTATTCGCGTATTCAGGCTGTTGCCGCGCGCAGAGAGGATATGCAGAACAAGCACAAGGCGTTCTTCATCGCCCTCAGAGCTATCAACAGCGCAAGCGATAACCTCAGAGCAGAGATCTCTCCCAGACTCGGAGAGTATGCAACTCACGTTATGGAGATTATGACCGACAAAAAATACACGTCGTTTGACGTATCCGACGGTCTGAAGGTTACCTTTGAGGCTCCCGATGGAGAGAAGAAGTCTGTCGACTTCCTTTCGGGCGGTACGAAGGATATGACCTACATTGCTGTTCGTATGGCACTTATTGATATGCTTTACGGCGAGAAGCCTCCCGTTTGCTTTGACGAGAGCTTTGCTCATCAGGACAATATCAGAGCGAGAGCTATGATGAAGGCTATCGACTACCTTGCGAGTGAGGGATGTCAGTCCTTTATCTTCACCTGCCGTGGCAGAGAAGCTGCTCTTGCAAACGAGCTTGTTAAAAGCGCGGGTGTATACACGCTCTCGGGCGCTAATAATTCTTAAAATCTTAATTTGTTAACAAAACAGCCGACATCTTACGGCGGAAACGGAGAAAATATATGTCGAAGAAAAAAATACTTATTATCGGAAGCTCCAACCTTGATTTCACGATGAATTTGTATAAGCTCCCCGAGGCAGGCGAGCACATCGTTGATGACGGTGGAGTTGCATACATTCCCGGCGGAAAGGGTGCTAGCGCGGCTATTGCCTTCAACCGTCTCGGCGCGGAGAGTATCTTCTGCGCAAAGCTTGGTGCAGATATTCACGGTCAGAAGCTCTATAACTACTACAAGGAGCTCGGCCTTAACACATCCTACATAAAGGTTGACCACGAGAACCCCACAGGTCTTGCGGTTATTATCAAGGAAGGCGACGGCAAGTCCAGAAGTGTCGTATTCCCCGGCGCAAATGCGCAGCTCACCACCGAGATCATTATGGAGGCCTTCGAGTCTAATCCCGATGCGCTCTATCTCGGCTTTGAGCTTCCTTATCCTATGGTTGTTGCGGCTGCAAAGGTTGCCGCTTCCAAGGGTATTCCTATCTTTGTTGACGCTGCAGGCGCACATAAGGAGCTCGATCTTGAGAAGCTTCCTCCCGTAGAGGTGTTCTCTCCTAACGAGCAGGAGGCGTATGAGCTCACCGGAATTATGCCCACCAGCATGGAGACCTCTCTGCGCGCGGCTCTTGCTATTGCAAGAAAGACAAAGGCCAAGAGCGTTGTTATCAAGCAGGGCGCAAGAGGTGCGTTCCTTTACGACGGCAAGCGTTACAACACCTTCCCCGCAGTAAGAGCAGACAAAACCGTTGACACCACCTCTGCAGGTGATGCATTCACAGCGGCTATGACTCTCGAGTATCTTCGCAACGGCGGTGATATCAAGGAGGCTATCAAGTACGGTAACGTAGCGGGTGCTATCACTATTACCCGTCCCGGCGCAACATCCTCTATTCCTACGGAAGAGGAAATCAACGCGTTCCTCTACGGCAACCAGTAATGTCATATTTGGTGAGATTGTTTCACTATTGCCGTTTGCTGAACTCTCGACGTAGGCTTCTACGCCTTCGGTCACAAACGACCATTCTCACCTAAATCTGACATCATTCGTGTAAAATGCTTTATTTGGTGAGACTGTTTCAATATCGCCAAAACAAACATCAATAGACAAAAAGGAGAATGGTATGAGCTATCTTCACAGGGACATATATTTTACGTCGACTGACGGTAAAAACAATATCCACGCTGAACTTTTTATACCCTCCGATAACAATATTTCTGCGGTGGTTCAGATCTCTCACGGAATGATGGACTATATTGGCAGATATAAGGGCCTTGCAGAGGTTCTCTGCGGCTCGGGCATTGCTCTTGCAGGCAATGATCATCTCGGTCATGGAGATAGTGTTTCTACCTCCGACGATTACGGCTTCTTCGCGAGCAAGAACGGATATAACCTCGTTATCGACGATGTCAAGCTGATGAACGATCTGATTCACAAAGAATTTCCGGGCGTGCCCGTATTCCTTATGGGACACAGCATGGGCTCGTTTATAGCAAGACTTTATGCTCTTAAGTACGCAGACAGCATTAACGGTCTTATCATTCACGGCACAGCAGGACCCAATCCCGCGGCGGGTGCAGGTAAGCTTCTTGTGAAACTTTTTCGCGCAATAAAGGGAGAGCGACATCGCTCGAAATTCATCTGCTCGCTTGCAGACGGCGGATACAATAAGGGCTTTGACCCCGCGGAGGGCGCAGGAGCTTGGCTTACCCGCGATCCTTCTATGGTTGCCGACCGTGTTGGAAATCCAAAAAATGATTTTGTCTTCACCCTTGCGGGCTATGAGGATCTTTTCACTATGCTCGCCGGCTGTAACAGCAAGAGCTGGTTTGGATCCTTCCCCAAGGGACTTCGCACTCTTGTTATAAGCGGTGAACAGGATCCCGTCGGCGGATTTGGTAAGGGTGTAAGATACGTTTACGATAATCTTAAATCGCAGGGCGCAAAGGTTGATTTGAAGCTCTACGAGGGCGCACGCCACGAGCTGTTTATGGAGACCAACAGAGATCAGGTGTTTGCCGATCTCATCGAATGGGTTGGAGGAAATAAATGATCTTTGCCCTGGCAATAACAGGCCCGACCGCGTCGGGCAAGACCGCACTTTCGCTTTCGTTGGCAGAGGCTTTCGGAGGCGAGATCATATCCTGTGACTCGATGCAGATTTACAAGGGTATGGATATCGGCACCGCGAAGGCTACTCCGGAGGAGCAGAAAAGAGCACCTCACCACATGATAGATTTTCTTTCGCCTCTTGAGAGTTATAGCGTTGAGAGCTACCGTGCGTCTGCGATCAAGTGCGCTCGTGAGATAACCGATAGGGGTGCTATGCCTATTTTCGTTGGCGGAACCGGACTTTATATCGACTCGGTATCTCGCGCTTTGTCGCTTGAATCACCCGAGAGTGATCCCGAATATCGCGAAAGAATTCTGACCTCGGTGAAGACCGATGAGGATATTGAGGCTCTTTGGCAGAGGCTTCGTGAGGTTGACCCCGAGTCGGCGGAGAAAATACACAAGAACAACGTCAAGCGTGTAATTCGCGCGCTTGAGATTTACGAAAAAACAGGAAAACCCAAGTCACAGCTGGACAGAGAGAGCAAGGATAAGCGCGGTGAGGTTTACGTTGGAATGATAACTATTGATTTCCATCACCGCGAGCTTCTTTATGCGAGAGTGGACAGAAGGGTTGACATAATGATGGATGAAGGGCTGCTTGATGAGGTAAAAAAACTCTACGAGGCGGGGCTTCTTTCGGGCGCGACCGCATCCCAGGCGATAGGCTACAAGGAGCTTGTCGAGTATATAGAGGGCAAGTGCTCGCTTGATGAGGCTATCGAGAATCTCAAGCTGGCGACAAGGCGGTATGCGAAAAGACAGCTTACCTGGTTCAGGCACGAACCTGACGCAAGGGTGATCTATGCCGACACGGCAGACGGAAGGCTAAAGGATGCCGATGAGCTATGCTCGGAAGTCAAAAAAATAGCCGAGGAGCTGTATAACAGCTACCAAGAATTGAAAGGTTAAAGTCAAATGAAGGCAAGTGAATTAAAGCAGCATTTGTTATCCGGCGGACTCGAGAAATATTCGAACATTTATGCCGATATAAAGCATCAGACCGAACGAATGATGTCTCTTATTGACGATTTCGTTGCGACCTACGGTGCTGACAGAGAGATAGGACTCTTTTCTGTTCCCGGCAGAAGCGAAATTATAGGCAACCACACCGACCACAATCACGGCAAGGTTATGGCGGGTGCTATTGACAGAGATATACTCGCTGTGGTGTCGAAAAATGATGACGGAGTTATCAGATTTTGTTCGGAAGGCTATGCAAAGGACAGTCTCAAACTCTCTGATATTCACTCTCCGGCAAACTTTAGAAAATTCACCTCGCGCGCTCTTATAGCAGGCATGGCGCACGCCTTTACGGAGGCGGGACACAAGATAGGCGGATTTGATTTTTACTCCTGCACCGAGGTGCTGAAGGGTAGCGGACTTTCGTCATCTGCCGCATTTGAGGTGAGCATCGGTAATATTCTTAACTACCTTTACAACGACGGTAAGGTTGAAAATAGGGAAATAGCAAAATACGCACAGTATTCGGAGAACGTTTACTTCGGCAAACCCTGTGGACTTATGGACCAGATGGCGTGTGCGGTAGGCGGCTTCGTGTATATAGATTTTGAAAACGATAAAGACCCAAAGGTTGAGTCGGTTGATTTCTCACTTTCAAAAGCGGGCTACTCGCTCTGCATAGTGAACACCGGTGGCAACCACGCAAATCTCAACGATGACTACGCGTCTGTACCAAGGGAGATGAAGGCTGTTGCCTCGTATTTTGGTAAGACTGTGCTTCGTGAGATTAGCGAAAATGAGATTCTTGCCGCAGCTCCCATTCTTCGTAAGAAGGTTGGCGACAGAGCAATTCTTCGCGCGTTACACTTCCTGCGCGAGAACGACAGAGTTGAACTGGCAAAGAGCACTCTTAAGAATGGCGACGTAGAAGGATTTTACTCTGTAATTTTAGAGTCGGGCAAATCCTCCTTCGAGTATCTTCAGAACGTTTACACAAACATAAATGTGCAGGAACAGGGACTCTCACTTGCCCTGGCTATTACAGAAGGCTTCCTACGTGGCAAAAATGGAGCATTCCGTGTGCACGGTGGCGGATTTGCAGGAACTATCCAGGCCTTTGTGAAAAACGAGTATCTGGATGAGTATATAGCTCTGATTGACTCGGTGTTTGGCAAGGGCGCTGCGATGCCCCTTAACATTCGTCCTCTCGGAGCGGTAAAATTATTTTAAATAGACATTAACCAAAAGGAGAAAATATATGGCAGCAAAGGCAAAGAAGGTAACCGAAAAGGCGGTTGCTTCTGTATCTGATAAAAAAGCGGCTCTTGAAACCGTTATGCAGAGAATTGAGAGGGAGTGCGGAAAGGGCAGTATTATGCGCCTTGGCGAGAATGCGTCTATGAACGTTTCGGCTGTTTCCACAGGCTCGCTCTCACTCGACTTCGCTCTTGGTATCGGCGGTGTTCCCCGCGGAAGAATTACCGAGATCTACGGCCCCGAATCTTCTGGTAAGACCACCATTGCGCTTCACGTTATTGCAGAGGTGCAGAAGCAGGGCGGCGAGGCTGCGTTCATTGACGCGGAGCACGCTCTCGATCCCGTTTATGCAAAGAAGCTCGGTGTTGATATCAACAACCTTCTCGTTTCCCAGCCCGACTGCGGTGAGCAGGCTCTTGAGATTGCAGAAACCCTCGTTAATTCGGGCGCGATTGATATTATCGTTATCGACTCGGTTGCTGCTCTTGTTCCCCGTCAGGAGATTGAGGGAGATATGGGCGCATCTCACGTTGGTGTGCAGGCCCGTCTTATGTCCCAGGCGATGAGAAAGCTCTCGGGCGCTATTGCAAAGTCAAATTGTATAGTTATCTTTACAAACCAGCTTCGTGAGAAGGTTGGTGTTATGTACGGCAACCCCGAGGTTACCACCGGCGGTAAGGCACTTAAGTTCTATGCATCCGTTCGTATCGACGTAAGACGCGTTGAATCTCTCAAGAACGGTAGCGAGGTTTACGGTTCTCACACCAGATGTAAGGTTGTGAAGAACAAGGTTGCTCCCCCCTTCAAGACCGCAGAATTTGATATTCTATACGGCAGCGGTATCTCCAAGTCCAGCGAGATCATTGATATGGCTATCCAGCTCGAGATCGTTGAGAAGAGTGGCGCATGGTTCTACTATGACGGAGAAAGACTCGGCCAGGGTAAGGACAATGTTAGAAAGCTTATCGAGTCCGACAAGGAGCTTATGGACAAGCTCGAGGGCCTTGTAAGAGATAAGGTTGCTGCTATGGGTAATGCCGACGAGGCAAGCTCTATGACCGACGATGATTTCGAAATCAAAGATTTCGACGAAGAGCTTTAATACATGGCAACTCTCAAAAGTTTAAGAGAGTCCAAGGATGCAACTCTCCTCTCCCTTTGTATTGTCGAGGGGGAGGAGAAAGTGTTTTATACGGTGACTAAATCGGTTTACACCCAGATCGGCTCGCCGGGTGTCGGTGATTATATTTCCGATGATGATCTTGTGACTCTGAATTACGCCGACAGACTTTATCGCGCCGAAATGAAGGCACTCTCGATTCTCTCTTTCGCTGACAACAACAAGCGCAGCCTTGTGCAGAAGCTTATGCGCGCGGGCTTTGATAGGGATATTTCGGAGCAAATTTGCGAGAAGATGGTGACTCTCGGCTACGTTGACGAAAAAAGACAGCTCGAAAGACTCATCCTTGTAGAGGCAAATACCAAGCTTCGTGGACCGGGCAGAATATTGCCTGCTTTGGTGTCGAAGGGCTATAATTCGGCAGACGTCAGGGCGATTTTGCGACATCTTTGCGATTTGGGCGAGATAGATTTTGAGGAAAATGCCCGTCGACTTGCAGAGAAAAAGGTTCCCGACGGAGACCGCGAGGAGATAAAGAAAATTTTATTTAAGAACGGATATAAAATATGATTAAGCGCTTTATTCGTTACTACAAGCCCCACCTTGGACTGTTCATTTTTGATATGTTCTCGGCTGTTGTGGTAGCGGTTTGCAATCTCTTTTACCCCACGATTGCAAAGAATATTATTAACGGCTTTGGCAGCGAGGATTTCACGGTAGACGTGGTTTTGATGAACGCCCTTTTACTGCTTGGAATTTACGTTGTGAAGGCGATTTTCCAATACGTTATCGGATATTACGGACATATCGTCGGCGTGAGGATGCAGAAGGATATGCGTCGCGACCTTTTTGCCAAGTACGAGAGGCTTCCTTTTTCCTACTTTGATTCGCATAAGACGGGTGACCTGCTTTCAAGGTTGACAAGCGACCTTTTTGACGTTTCCGAGCTTGCCCACCACGGTCCTGAGAACGTCTTCTTGGCAATACTGATGTTCGCCGGCTCCTTTATCATTCTGTCGGGCATAAATATGACCCTGACGCTGATAATGTTCTCTGTTGTTCCGTTTATCATCCTATTTACCGTGCTCTCTAGAAGGAGAATGCGTAACGCTATGCGCGCATCCCGTCTTAAGATGTCCGAGATAAACTCCACTCTCGAAAACTCTATCACGGGCGTGAGAGAGACCAAAGCCTACGTCGCCGAGGAATACGAGATGGAGAAGTTTAATAAGGTCAACTCGCTCTTTGCCTTCCATAGAAGTCAGGCGATGTTCTCGCTCGGTCTTTTCGATTCGGTGATGCAGTTCCTCTCGGATCTGCTTTATCTTGTTGTTATCTTCGTGGGCGGAGTCTTCCTCGTGAACGGTAGGATTAACGCGGGCGAATTTACCGCCTTTGTACTTTATATTTCGATGTTCCTAAACCCCATTCACCGCTTCGTTGCACTCTTTGAGCAGCTTCAGGAGGGAATGAGTGGCTTCAGCAGATTTTGTGACATTCTTGATGAGCCCGATGAGGTCGACGGCGGCAGCATTGAAATAAGCGACATCAAGGGTGAAATAGGCTTCGAAAACGTATCCTTCGGCTATGGTGACGGCGACGGTGCAGAATACGTTATTTCCTCCCTGAACCTTGACGTAGGCGAGGGAAAAACTCTCGCTCTCGTGGGTCCTTCAGGCGGCGGAAAGAGCACGCTCTGTAATCTTATTCCGAGGTTCTATAATGCAACCTCGGGCAGAATAACGCTTGATGGCGTGGATACGCAGGACATCACACTGAAGAGTCTTCGCAGAAATATCGGTATCGTTTCGCAGACGGTATTCCTCTTTGACGGCAGCGTGCGTGAGAATATTGCCTACGGCGCGGGTGACGTGACTGACGAGCAAATTATCGAGGCGGCAAAGAAGGCGAATATTCACGATTACGTTTCCACCTTGAAGAACGGCTATGACACACAGGTGGGTGAGCGCGGAGTAAAGCTTTCGGGCGGTCAGCGACAGCGAATCGCCATAGCGAGAGTCTTCCTCAAAAACCCCAAGCTTCTTATTCTTGACGAAGCGACCAGCGCGCTCGACAACGCCACCGAAATGCAGATTCAGGCTTCTCTCGAGGAGCTTTCGAGGGGCAGAACGGTTATCGTTGTCGCTCACAGACTCTCTACTGTAAAGAATGCAGATGAGATTGTGGTGCTTGATAAAGACGGCATCGTTGAACGAGGCACTCACGATGAGCTTCTTGCTAAAGACGGTGAATATAAGAAGCTTTATGATTATCAGTTCCGCGAAAGATTGTAAAAATAAAGAAATGGCAGAGGGTAAAACCTCTGCCATTTTCAGCTCATAAGGGAGCCTGTATGTACTTTAAATTATTCGCCTTCGGGAAGTCCGCCTTCGGGAATTAAATCCTCGGGGAGTGTGCCCTCGGGAATTTCCCCGTTTTCGAGATAATCGAGATATGCGTCGTAGTAGTGGAGAAGAACGTCGTTGAACTGCTCGTCGGTGAGCTCTTCCATCTCCGAATAGTTGGCGTCGACGTATTCTGCGATATCATCCACGATTTCGGGCTCAAGCTCAATACCGTTGTCACGAAGGGTTGTGTCGAGGGTTTCTGTAAGAACCTCCATATATTCTTCTTCGGTTTCATATTCTTCTTTGTCTACCGAGAGAACGTCGTTCATTCCGTCTTTGATTTCGTCATATGTGATTGTGACATCCTCTCCGAGCTCAATGTTGTTGGAAAGAGTTGCGATGAGTGCCTCGGTGAGCGAGGTTACAAGAGGAGCAGTTCTCTCGTTTGCCTGAAGAATTTCAATAATCTTCTTAACCGTGTCGTCGCCCTCTCTGCGCCTTTCCTGAAGAAGCTCCATAAGGTCACCGCCGTTAAGAGCCGCCTCAAGCACACCGCTATCCGCGATTGCGAAGTAAAGACTTTTGATAGTGTTAAGGTCCTCCTCAAGACTTCCTTTGCTTATACTTTCAAGGTATGCGAGAAGATCGTTAAAGAGATCCTGATAATTTCCTCCCATCTCGATCTCGATAACATCATTCTGAATCATGTGTGACGAGCTCTGAAGAATGCCTACCATAAGGGTGGACATAAATGGGGAGTCATAAATTACCTCGATTACCTTATCGATAGCCTGTTTTTCTCTCGCGTTAGGATTCTTGAAATCTGCGTCCTGGAGGATAGGAATTTCTGAAAGAACAATGTCGGTTATTTCGAGAATTTCATCACGAAGATTAACCTTTTCGCCATAAAGCTTTACGGTAGCAATTCCGTTATAAATAGGACGGCTACCAACCTTATCAACAAAGGTAATTGCGGGGTTTTGGGTGAATGCAACTATGTAATTGTCGTAAATATCTTCCAGCTCTGCCTTGTTTTCCTCTGTGGAGTTTTCTATGGCTGAAACAAACGCGCTGTCAGCCAGACTTACGATGCCGGTGATGGGTAGAAGAATAATTGTGATCCAAATAATTGCCTCCACAGCACCGAGCGATGCACCGATGAGTCTTTGGGTGTTGTTTTTTGACTTTTTGAAGCCTAAAACCTTGGTGATAATAATTCTCACAATACCGAGGATCACTCTAAGGGCGAGGAATATTACCACGGTTAAAATGGGAATAAGAATAATGGTCGCAGGAAGAAGAGCTATATGTTCTATAAGCTCGAAGTTGATATTTGCGATGGCATCGCGAAGCGCGTTGCCCAGACCATCTTGTATTTCGTTGAGGCGGTCGATTATACCGTCGAAGGAGTTTTCGCTCAACGCACCGACGATATTGTTGCTGAGTATCAGCGATATGATATATGAAATAATTGCCGATGCCAGCGTAGTAATCGTATGTACGAGCTGGCGCCAAAGACCGTTTCTCATACCTTTGATCATATTGACAATTATAAAGATGAGGAAGGCAGCCAAAAGTGCAATTCCGATTATTCCGATCGGAGTGTCAAGATCCTTCATCCTGTCGATATATTCTGTGAGCCTCATATTGATTTCCTTTCGGGTGAAATTATTTTAGTAAAGGGCCATTTATTTAAGTCAACCCTCTGTGTTTTCGTCGGGAGCTTCGATTTCTCCTTGAATTTCGTCGTTGCCTTCGGTGTAATCTTCGCATTCTGCCTCATCGGTAATGTCGGTGAATTCTGCCTCTATGGGTAGCTCCTCTTTAGGAAGTGCGGCGAGTTTTTTCTGCGCGCTAATGCCCATACTAAGAATGACGATAAGCCAAATGTGAAAGAGCAGATCCATAAAGAAATTAGCCATCCAGCCGGCAAAAACAAGCAGCGCCACGGTGTCAATCGCGAATAACACAAGGGCGGTCATCATAAATGCAACCTTGCCGTTTTTGGAGAAAATCCAGAGCAAAAGGTAGATTGCCATGATGAGAATAGCAATGATCAGCGCACCGACAAAGACTCCCTTGTCCTGGAACATATCGGGTGTCACTTCTTCGCTATACATTTCTTTGGGGAACATCCCGCACAAAAGCATACCTGCAAAGACGCAGAGATATGGAACGGCAGCCGAGAAGAGGAAGTATCCTCCTGCGTTGACTATGAGTGTTATGATATTTACAGTTGTGAAGATGATCATCAAAAGAAGGTTCAGTCGTGCTGCGGAATATCTGTTTTTCAGGGCATGACGCATCATAGCAGGGTCATTGCCGAGATTTGCATAAAGACCTGACATTTTTATCTCCTTTATTAGTAAGCTTCTCCGTATATTTTAGCACATTATGAAATACTTGTCAACAGAAAAGAACGCGCATATTTATTTTACACGAGTTAATAAGGTGGATTTTGACATATATAAAGGCGAAAAAGCCGGATTTTATGAACTATATTCTGCTCAATTTAAAAATTTTCTTTTTTTTTGCAAAAGTACTTGACAAACGCTTTTTCCTTTGATATAATATTAAAGCATTGCAACGGAAGGTTAGCTCAGTTGGGAGAGCATCTGCCTTACAAGCAGAGGGTCACAGGTTCGAGCCCTGTACTTTCCACCAGACTTGCAATAGCGAGTCATATTGGGATGGCTTGGTAGCTCAGTTGGTTAGAGCGCTAGCCTGTCACGCTAGAGGTCGTGGGTTCGAGCCCCATCCGAGTCGCCATCCCGTACGCCTCTGTAGCTCAGTTGGTAGAGCAGGGGACTGAAAATCCCCGTGTCGTTGGTTCAATTCCGACCGGAGGCACCATTTCCGCGGATTTAGCTCATTTGGTAGAGCGCCACCTTGCCAAGGTGGAGGTGGCGGGTTCGAGCCCCGTAATCCGCTCCAA
>JAZONX010000026.1:0-55882 GCA_045654725.1 Eubacteriales bacterium | reverse complement strand
AGAGCTATCTTAATCTAGCTTCTTCTTACTTTTTGAGTTTTTCTCAATGTGTTTGACAAGAACTACACCGTTTTGGATTTCTCCAAAACGCAATGTTTTTTCTTCTTTTCATGTTGTTCAATTTTCAATGATCAAGGTGCCGAACGAAATTCGGCTTTCCTATTATACAACAAAGATTTGCGATTGTCAATAGGTTTTTTTAACTTTTTTTAAACTTTTTTCAATCTTTTTTCGCTTTTTTGTAACCTTATACCTCACGCGCACGTTATATAATAATATAAGGAAGCCAAGAAACGAAAAATGTAGTAAATATATTGACAAATGAATATGCTTGTGATATACTTTTTTCGCAAAAAAGCAACATTACGAGGGGGCATAGAATATGACACTCTACGACGAGCTGTATTTTGAAATCAAAGCAACCGGTGCAAAATCAGAAATCAAAAATTTTGTAAGCTATCTGAAAAGTGGCGAGCTTGACGAATTTTTCGAGTTTTCATCGGATTACCTGAGCTACGACGACGAGTATGCCGGCGCGGGCCCTGACGAGGAGGTTAGCGTCACCATCTCTAACGATGATTACGGAATTGAGATAGACGAATTCCACACCGACGAGTTCCTAGAGGTGCTCTGCAAAGCGGGAAAAAGACTCTACCTTAAGGGTCAACTCTACGATGCAGACAACGAAGAATATTCCTTCGTCAGCGAGGTGGGCGACTCATATTACACCAACGCTCTGCTCGCTCGCGGACTTGACAGCGACGAGGACGAGGACGAAAATTAAGCAAAATTACCGGTCGATTCGGCCGGTTTTTTATTTACTTAACAAATACTTAATTATTTCTTGACAAACTCTCGGTTTTGTGATATCATTACTGTGTCTAAATGTTTATTCAATTAAACGGAGGTCTTCTATGCTTGACATTCAGGTTATCGCGTATTTATGTTTTTCAGCGATTCCCCTTCTGGCATGTATGTGCAGCACAATTTATTATCTCTTCTCATCGCTATTTATGATAAGCCCTTCATCAACTGGCGGCAGCGTTGAGCTTAAGAGACCTTTTCTTAATAGGATTTTCACCGCACCTCTTATGTACTTAAGAGATGCAATCGATGCTTTCTTCATCTTCATCACAAAACTCATCAAGGATAAAAGAAACGAGCACATCGACGCATCTCGTGACGCTTACGATAAGCCCACAGAGGACAAGGAAGAGAGAAAAGCTCGTTCTCTAGAAAAGTATTCTATACTTTTGGATTATTTCTACTTCTTCGCAAGCGAGATGATTTTACTTCTCATTCTCTTCTTCGCGATGTACTTGCTGACACCCGACCTAACGGTTGTGTTTAGGTCCACCTTTGATTCCGTTCAAGGACATATCACCTCTCTTAACACCTCTAACGTTATCGAAGTGCTTATTCACATCGTTAGAAACGTAGTAGGCGGCTTCAAGGAGATGATCAGCATGGTTAACCTTCTCGATTGGAGATGGTGTATCTTCATTATCCTTCTCTTCTTTACCGCTGCTCCCATCAGAGTATGGCATATCGAAGAAAAAGGTCTTACTCCCAAAAAATTAGGTTCTTTGCTTAAGAATATTTTTGTACACTATGGAAGCACCTTCTTCTCCACATTCTTCTCGGTTCAGGCAGTATTCGGTATTATCAGCATCTTGATCTCCATTCTTTCCTACATAATCTCCTTCGATAGCGCGGCGGTTTCCGCTTACATCGTACACATGAGCCTTTATTTTGCAGGTATGTATATGATAGCTATCATTGGCCAGGCGGTTATTTACACATGTGATCTTGCTATCGGTATTGTTACTTTGCCCTTGAGATTTATCTTCAGATCGAAAGAGGAATATTAATCACAACTTTAATATGAATGACAGCCCTACCAAACGGTGGGCTGTCTTTTTGTTTGGTTTAACTATACATATTATTACAATTCAAATAATTATATAGCTGTTCACCATGATTCTGCTCTTCCTTTTGAATGTGCGCAAGAGTATCGCGAAGGACGGGGCTGGAAAACTCGAAAACGCCGGTGTTGTAAACCGATGACACGTGTTTTTCCATGGAAAGAGCATCCTTGCAAAGATAGGCGTCGTTCTTCTTTTCCACCTCGTTACAGCTCGACATTTTGCATTGTAGCTTCGCCTGTACTGCGGACGGTGACTGTGCGGGCATTGACACCTCTGTGCCTGCGAGAATTTGATTGAGAGTGTCAAGATGTTTTTGCTCGTTCGTGGCAAGTGTTGAGAATAGATTTTTCAGCTCGGGGTCGTGAGCCATTCCGGCATACTGCTTGTATTTTTCAATACAGACCTGCTCCTGGGATTTAAGGTCGGATAAAAGCGTCGTTTCCTTTTGAGTAAGATTCATAAAAACACCTCCTTTTTAGGTTTATACACCCATTATTGCCCGTTTTTTGCACTTTATTCCAATTATTTATGCCTAAAATCCAAGATAAAATATCGCGTGTTTTGGCAGGGGCAGTCAAAAGGCGAGTTGCTTTTCGCTTTTTAAATAAACCAAGCCGAAATCTGCGTTTTTTGTATCGGCTTCGACAACGCTTTTCTACAACTTTTCCGCCATTTATATTATATAATCCCATTATCAAGACATTATGAAAGGCGTAAAAAATGGACAAGCAACCAAGTGCAATCTTAACCGAAGAAAAAACCGAAAAACACACAAGAAGGCGCGGATCAAAGGAGGTTCTTGCCCTGCTTTCAGGCAAAATTTTTCAGAGCGAGCGAGAAAGTCTACCATTCGATCTCCTATTGTTCAGCATAGGATTTCTGCTATCGCGATGTCACCTAATTTTCGGATCGCATCCGCTGGGATTGGCGTTTCTCTGTACCCTACCGTTTCGCCCGTGGCCGACTCTTTTCGGCGCGGTAATAGGAGCGTTTTCAATGGGAGTTCAAGGAATTATCTTCGCCGTGGTGTCGGTTGTCGCGGTATTTTTGCGAGTTGCAATTTCAAGCGGAAGCAAAAACTGCGAGAGCGCCGGAACACTATTTCTCGAGAGCCTGCCTCTGCGAATGTCAACAGGTATTATCTGCGGATTTGTAGCAGCGCTTTTCGAGGTTCTCCTCTCGGGCTTTAGCCAAGCCTCCCTGCTTTTCGGAATTTCAATGATTCTCTCAACTCCCCTGCTGGTTTTTATTTTTTCAGGACTTTTCTCCACAGGAATTGATATAAAAACCACGCTTTTCAGCGAAAACGATAATCTGTTCGAGGGCGAGAGAACGACCAAGGAAAGATACAATCTCGCATTTTTCTCAATATCTGCGCTGACACTTATCTTTTTTATCGGTCTGTCCTTCAGAGGCGTAAGCATTCTCGGAATATCGCTCTCCTATATTTTTAGCGCGATAGCAACACTCCTCGTGGCTAAAAAATACGGTGCTCTCAGTGGCATGGCAGTTGGATTTGCATCATCGCTCGGAATTTCAGGGACACTGTCGGTGGCATTCGCGCTGGCAGGCTTTGGCGCAGGATTACTCTTTAGCGTCGGCACTTTTTATGCGATCGCGCTGGGTGGTGTCGTGCTTTGCGCCTGGAGCTCCTACGCAGCAGGGCTCAGCGGTATTCTTTCAACTCTGCCGGAGTATCTAATAGGAGCGACTATGTGCATACCACTGCTGAAATCTGTCAAGGGGAAGTCGTCCACAGACACCACTACAAGCGATGAATCGGAGGACATGGTCGGCACAATGGCTCTCGCCTATCGAAGCGGCTATTCAGGTAAAGTCGATAGGGTCGCCGCATCCCTTTACTCTATGGCAGAGGTCATACGCGACTTCTCGCCACCACCAGAAGAGCTTGTGGCAGAGGACTACAAAAAAATCGTTATCGAGGTTGCCGAAAGCTATTGCATCGGCTGTGACGGAGCCAAGTTTTGCACACAGGAAGGCATCCGTCCATGCATAAAAAACGCTGAAAAACTCGCAGGCATATTACTGAAAAATGGAAAAATCGCGCCCGAGGACGTCAATACAAGCCTCGAATTCTGCAGTATGGCGAGCTCGGTTGCGGAGAGTATAAATCGCGAAGCGGTGCGTATCGAGATGGAAAATATGCGGGCAAGAGAGATCGGTGCTTCTGGCGAGGAATACCGACTTACGGCGGCAATTATGAGCACGGCTATAAGGGATGACGATGCCGAAATGATGCCAGACAACAGCCTTACCACGCCCCTCACCGAAGCGATCACGGAGTCTGGAATTGAGAGCGGAACCATAAGAGCCTACGGCAAACGAAAAAGGTATATTCTCCTGGCAACAGAGGATGCTGACGGCTCAAAAATCAGCTCCCCGGAGCTACAAAAAAGGATAGAGCTGGCGGCAGGTGTAAGGCTGGGAAAACCCAACTTCTTTCGCAAGGGAAAAATGGCGCTTATGGAATGTTCAGCCGCCCCAAGTATCGCAATCAAATCAGCAATAGCCTCCTGTCCCGGACACGAAAAGGAGGTCTCGGGCGATAGCGCGCTGACCTTCACATCTAAAAACGATATATTCTGCTCGTTGATATCCGATGGAATGGGAAGCGGTAGAGCAGCGCGAGATACCTCTCAATTTGTTGAAAAATTTATGCGCGTGGCAATTGAGGGAGGCGCGGATAAGGATTCTGCACTGCACATAATAAATCGCGCAATCAAAGCAAGGGGTGAGGAATGCTCTGCAACAGTAGACCTTTTCGAGCTTGACCTATTAAGCGGTAGCGGTGTATTTATAAAATGTGGTGCACCCCCCGCCTACATCAAGCGCGAATCCTCGATCTTCCGCATTCGATCTCAAACCGCACCGATAGGACTTATGAATAGCATTGATGCCGAACGCACCCGCGTAGAAATTCGACCGGGCGACCACATAATAATGCTATCCGACGGAATTGCAGACGAGCGCGAGGATGCGCCCTGGTTATTACTGCTTTTGGGCGAAAAACCAAAAAACGACCTTACAGAGTACGCAAATCTGATACTCGCAGAGGCGAAAAAGCACTCAAAAAGCAACGATGATATGACCGTCATCGTGATCCGTGCAGATGAGGTGTAATCAGTTTTTTTGCAATTTCATATAATGTAATAGACATCAAGACACATCGAAAGGAAAACATATATGAAAATAATAGTAATGCACTCGCCAAAGGCTCTTCGCCGACTTTTAGCAAAGATATTCGGCGTAGAAATTTCTAAAAAGTCATAAAAATAGACGGTTTTGCAAACATCAGTTAGCAAAACCGTCATTTTTATTCGTTATTTTTCAATTTTATTATAAATCTCTCGATTTTCTCAAGAGCCTCTGAAATGTGTTTTACCGAATACGCGTAGGAAATTCTCGCGTATCCCTCTCCGCACTCGCCAAAGGCTGTACCGGGAACAATAGCACACTTTTCCTCTCGGAGAAGTCTCTCGCAGAATTCATCGGATGTAAGTCCAAATCCTCCAATATATGGGTAAATATAGAACGCACCCTCGGGCATCAGCGTAGGCAAGCCAATCTTCTCTAGCCCCTTGTGAATAAACACTCGGCGGCGATTATACTCTGCTCGCATATCGGCAATATCATCATCACCGTTTCGCAAAGCTTCAATAGCCGCAAACTGCGAGGTCGTCGGCGCGCACATAATGGCATACTGATGCAGCTTTGTCATCTGTTTAAGCCAAGCGGCAGGTCCACAGAGATAGCCAAGTCGCCAACCCGTCATGGCATAAGCCTTCGAAAATCCCGAAGCAATCACTACTCTGTCATTCATACCCTCGATATTAGCGATAGAAATATGTTTTTTACCGAAGGTAAGCTCGGCATAAATCTCATCCGAAAGCACGGCAATATTCTTGTCGCGAAGGATATCCGCAAGGGCGATCAAATCAGCCTCATCGAGAACCGCACCCGTGGGATTGTTAGGATACGGAAGCACCAAAAGCTTTGTTTTTTCGGTTATCGCAGAGGAGAGCTCTTCGGCTGTGAGCTTAAAGCTGTTCTCTACCTTGGTGTTAATAATAATCGGTGTCGCGCCTGCCATTCTGACGATAGGCTCGTAACAAACGAACGCAGGCAGAGGTATAATAACCTCGTCACCCGGGTTTACAAGAGAGCGAACGGCAACGTCGATAGCCTCGCTGCCACCGACCGTGACAAGCACCTCGCTCGGCGAATAATCAAGGGCAAATCTGCGCTTCATGTAGCTGCAAATCTCCGAGCGAAGCTCGGGCAGACCCGAATTTGAGGTGTAATACGTGTGACCTCGCTCAAGCGACTGAATAGCCGCCTCTCTGATATGCCAGGGCGTGACAAAATCAGGCTGACCGACAGTCAGGGCTGTAACGTCGCCCATATCGGCAAGAAGGTCAAAAAACTTTCTAATACCCGACGGCTTGATGTCGCGCAGCGTGTCGGATAGCATTAACTCATGATCAATCATATACTGTCGCTTTCCCTGAGATCCTTCTTGGGAGAATTATAAATTACGCCGTTGTACTTATAGGTTTTCAAGACAAAATGAGTGGCGGTTGCGGTAACAAACTCAATAGGCGCAAGCTTTCTCGCCACAAAGTAGGCAACCTCCTTCATAGTCTTACCCTCAATAAGAACGGTAAAATCAAAGCCACCCGACATAAGGTAAAGACCCTTAATCTCGGGATAATTCTGAATTTTTTCGGCAATCTTATCAAATCCGTCGTCACGCTGAGGCATAACCTTTACCTCGATGAGCGCGGTTACAGTTTCCTTTTCTGTCTTATCCCAGTCGATAACCGCCTGATAGCCGAGGATAACGCCCTCCTTCTCAAGCTGACGAATCATCTGCTTGATATCACCCTCCTCCTTGGAGAGCATAAGCGCCAGCTCCGCGGGAGTGAGAGTCGCGTCGTTTTCAAGTAATTTCAAAAGCTTTTCCATTATCTATAGCTCCTATGACAAATTATTAAAGGATTTCAGGATTCTTCGTTTTTCCATTCGCAGGGTGCGCTGGGGCTGGGACCGTCACAGTGCCTTTCCTCTTTATGTATACAATACCTGCATTTGTTTATCCGTCTTTTTTTGAGGTGAAAAAGAAGATAGTAGATCAGAGAACACACAAGAGCCGTACCGAATACGCTTAACGCTACCAATATAATCTCTTCCATAAAAACCCCTTTTTCTTTAATTATAGCACCTCAAAAGGGCGTTGTCAATAAAGGGCGCTCATTACGAGCGCCCTTTTGCATATTATTTTTTATTTTCGCATCCACAAGAGCCGCTGCAACCCGAGCATTTGCCCGAGCAGGTCTTACTGGAGGGACAGCCGATACATTTCTGGCCCGACCTTTTCGCCTTGACAATATACGCCACAGCGCCGCCCACAACCAGAACAATCGCAATTATCGCAAAAACATCTCCAGGATTCATATTACACCTTAGCCTTTACGCCTTTGCCCAGCGAATATTCCTTCGCGATCTGCTTATTCTTTCTGATAATGAGAACGGTCACCAATACCGCGAGAGCAAGGACGATAGCCCAGCCGAGAATAGGCATCCAAATCTCACCGAAGCTGCCGCCGGTAAAGAGTGTGCCGAAGAAGAAGGTAAGGAAGCCAACGGTATAACCCACCCCAAACTGAAGACCTACACCTGCAAAGAGCCACTTTTTGCTCTTAATCTCGGAGTTCATCGCACCGATTGCCGCGAAGCAAGGAGGTGTGAAGAGGTTGAACATAAGGAATGCAAGACCTGCAGCCACCGAAATGCCGCCCATATTTGCAGAGGTGATAGTGCCAACAGCCTCGAGCTCCTCGTTGATAAGGCCCTCGAAGAGAAAGACGGTTGCAAGAGTAGAAACAACGCACTCCTTTGCGATAAAACCGGTAACGGCTGCCGCCGCGAGCTGCCAAAGAGTAACACCGACGATAGGAGCGATAACGTAACCGATAGGAGTTGCGATAGATGCAAGGATAGAGTCAGCGGGATTTTCAACAATCTGAAGAGTCCAGCTGTATGTCTGCATCATATAAATAACGAAGTTACAAACGAGAATAACCGTACCCGCCTTAACTATGTAAGACCAGCCTCTCTGACACATAGATTTGAACGCGAGCCAGAAGGAAGGCACCTTATACTCGGGAAGCTCGATGATGAAGAAGGACTTTCTCGCCTTGTGACCTGTGAGTTTGTTGATAAGCAGCGCGCAAAGAAGAATGATAACAATACCAACAAAGTACATTGTTGTACCAACCCACTCTGCACCGTCGAAGAACGCACCTGCAAAAAGTGCGATAACGGGAAGCTTCGCGCCACAGGGCATAAATGGAGCCAGCATTGCGGTAGCGCGTCTTTCGCGCTCGTTACGAATAGTACGGCAAGCCATAACACCGGGAACGGCACAACCTGTACCAACAACAAAGGGGATAACCGACTTTCCAGAAAGACCAACCTTCTTGAAGATGGGGTCAAGCACAACGGTAGCGCGAGCCATATATCCGCAATCCTCAAGGAGTGCAATGAGGAAATACATCACCATTACGAGAGGAAGGAAGCCGACAACAGCAGAAACACCCTCAATAATACCCTCAAGAATAATTGCTTGGAGCAAATCGTGAGAGCCCTCGAGCCAACCGGCAACAATTTCCTTAAACCAACCGATACAATCAACAAGACCCCAAAGGTGGGTTTCGCCAATATCAAGACCCTCGGCGAGCCAAACACCGGGACCCGCCTGCGAAATCCAGAACACAAGGAACATTACAACCGCAAAGATAGGAATACCGAGCCACTTATTTGTAAGAATGGCGTCAACCTTATCCTGCTTATTCCTATCCTTTGTGAGGACCTTTCTAGTCTCAACGCTCTTTACAATATCGTTTACAAAAGCAAATCTCTTTCTGTCCTCGAGCACAACAGCCGCCTTATCGGTAAGGTCGATGTCGGACTGATGATAAGGAGCAATCTGTGTGCTACCTATCACCGAAACGGCAGATGCAACCACCTCGGAGAGTCCCTCACTTGTAGTAGCAGTAGTCTCGATTACAGGACAGCCGAGCTTCTCCGAGAGAGCTTTAGCGTTTATTTTGTTATGCTTTTTCTCATTGGCGTCGGTCTTGTTAAGCGCAATAACCATAGGAATACCAAGCTCAAGAAGCTGTGTAGTGAAGAAAAGGCTTCTGGAAAGATTGGTGGAGTCCACGATGTTGATAATCGCATCGGGATGCTCGTTTTTAACATAAGCCGAGGTGATGCTCTCCTCGGAAGTAAAGGGGGACATTGAATATGCGCCGGGAAGGTCTACTGCAATAAGCTCCTCACTTCCCTTATAAAAGCCCTTTTTGATAAGATGCTCCTTCTTGTCAACGGTAACACCCGCCCAGTTACCAACCTTCTCACTGCTTCCGGTGAGGGCGTTGTACATAGTAGTTTTTCCGCTGTTAGGATTACCCGCTAAGGCAATTCTCATTCTTGTATTTTCTCCTTATCTGTAAACAATTAATAACATTTTTATCGGTTAGCAGAGGCTAACCAGACTACAAAAAAATAATCCGCGGATTATTTTTTATTTAACTATGATGGCCTCGCCAAGATCTCTGTCGATGTTATATCTGCCGTCTTTGATGGAAACGGTCATACCGCCCCTTCTCCTCGAGATGACTGTAATAGGCTCGCCGGAGTAACAGCCCAGCGAGAAAAGAAAGGCGTCAAGCTCCTCGTCATCGGTCTCGATGCGATCAACAATATATTCAATTCCTTCCTCAGCCTGCCAAAGATTCATAGCGATCTCCAAAAAACTTTTTGAGTTAGCCTATGCTAACCATTATTATATTATACTTACGGATCCATATTTTGTCAAGTGAAATTATTAAAAATTCTTAAAACGTCCCAAAATTCGACTAAATCAACAAAAATTGAACACCAAATTATTGACTTTTGTAACATAATTATGGTATAATTCATATATGTCTAATAAATTTTTATAAAGGAGAATGACTTATGAAAAAGATTTTTAAATCCCTTATTGCCATGATGCTTCTTATTTGCATGGTTCTTGCAATCAGCTCTTGTGGCATCGTTAGCGTTCCTCGCGATCTTGAGGAAGCTGCTGAAAACCTCGAGGATGAGGATTACAGAGCATACTATTCCGACGATGAAGACGAATTGACCCCCGGTATGACAGAACGTCTTTACGCTTATGGCGAGGACGATGAAATGATCGGCGTTTTCGTTTTCAAGACCGCAAAGGCTGCAAATCTTTACTACAAGCAGCTCAAGATGTCTCGCGACCATGAAATCGAGAGAATGAAGAACGAGATCGAAGAACTTGAGCATCAGATCAAGCTTATTGAGTATAGCCTCAAGAAATTCGATGACGATCTTGACAACGATCAGATAGACGACTACGAGGAAGAGATTGAGGAGCTTGAAGACGAGATCAAGGAGCTCAAGAAGGAACTCAAGGAAATGAAGAAGGATTACGTTATCGGTCACTTCGGCAAGAGAGTTTGGTTCGGTAGCAAGGACGCCTTCAAGGATGCAAAATAATATAATACAATATTGAAAAGGACGGAGAAATTCTCCGTCCTTTTTTTGCGCTCGGCAAGCTAATCTATAAAGCACTCAAGCTCAAAAATAAGCTCGGCGGTATTGTTCTCGGAATACTCGATTTCCTGGGAAATTGTTCTCGCAAAATCGCAAATCTCGTCGAACGAACGTTCTTCCTTTGCGGTGTAATTTTCGAGAATAGCCGTCACAAGAAAGCAAAATCCAAGCCTTGCGCGAAGACCGAAATCGCTCTCGGCAATACTGACGTGGCGCAGGATGAGATATGCCAAAAATCGCTCGAGGTATTGGTGATTTTCATGGCGTTTGTCGAGGTTACCAATCCTTAAGCTACCGCGATTTTTAGCGTCAAGGTACTCGATTTGCAAAAGCGCGTCATTCCACTTTTCAGGATTCTCGCACGGGTCGAAAAGCCTATATTCCTCGATAATTTTCCAGCGTTTTTCGTGATATGATAGCGACCTGTCGCCGATTATCGAATAGAGTCGGTCGCGATGCGAGATGCTTTCAAAGTCGGTTTCCTCGGCAACCTCACCCGACCACTCGCCTGTGTTAAAATCGGCATATCCATCGCTGGACAAAATCAGTCGGCAGGCCTCCTCGCAGGACGCGCCGATACCACATTCAACGCGCTCACCTACCCTGTGGTAAAACCTCGGGTGTCGGTGGCAGATGTCCGAAAGACAGTCCTCACCATAGTTCGAAATGATGTAGCAGAGACCATTTTCATCAAGGAATGGACATCGCCCATCAGGTCGCAACACAATCTCGCCATCCCTAATGCGAGGCATTATGTCATTGGCATAACAGCGCCTATACTTTTCGAGTGTCGCCTCATCAAGAACAATCTCCCAGCCGACACAACAGCTGTGCCGACATCTTTCGGCAATACATTTAAACTCTTTATAATAAGAAGGGTAGTAAATTTTCATTTCTTCACCGTTGTTAATACTTATCATTTTAATTTTATCACAACGGCGTTAAAAAGTAAACATTTTAGCGCAAAAAATAAAAATTTGATGTCGAAACAGACCGAGCGATATATTTTTTAATTTTTAGTAAAAGCCCTTGACAAATCGGTTGTTTTTTGGTAGAATATACAAGCACATATTTGGAGCATTAGCTCAGTTGGTTAGAGCTACCGGCTACATAATCAAGCTTGAGCGAGTCTGTGCTAGCACTAGTGAGCCAAGCGCAGATTGCTCCGCGAGCGCATCGTGAAAACGATGCAGAGCACGAATGTGCCGCCGCGAAGTGGCGATGCTCGTAATGAGTATAACCGGTCGGTCATCGGTCACAATTTAATATTTCCATTTATTATGGAGCATTAGCTCAGTTGGTTAGAGCTACCGGCTCATAACCGGTCGGTCCAAGGTTCGAGTCCTTGATGCTCCACCAACAAAAGAGAGATAGCCCTCGTGGTTATCTCTCTTTTGTTTATGTATCATCGAGAATTTGAGCTTTAACGCGACCGGTTTGAGCCGGAGGCTACATAATCAAGCTTGAGCGAGTCTGTGCTTGCACAAGTGAGCCAAGCGCAGATTGCTCCACGAGCGCATCGTGAAGCGATGTAGGGCACGTAGTGCCAACTGTGAAACAGGCTCGTCGGGAGTATAACCGGTCGGTCCAAAGTTCGAAGTGAGAGTAGCAGTTCCAGACAACCACTAAATAAAAAGTGCTCCCTTTTAAAGCACTGCAAAAGCCTATAAAAAACCAAAGCCCCGAGGGGTTAACCTCGGGGTAGCGAAGCGACCTGAGGGCGTTAGAAAACAACTGAGTGTTGTTTTCCCCCGAAGGTGACCGAGCCGCAGCGAGAATGTCTGGCGCTACCCGGGTATTCGCAAAGCGAAGATACCCTCACTTGCCGCTTACAAGCAAGCTTGACACGTCTGCGTGGGGTATGCGGACCGGTTTTCTTCGCTTCGCGTTCGAAAGCGCGGTTCGAAGCGAGAGTAGCAGTTCCAGACAACCCCAAATAAAAAAGTACTCCCACAAGAGCACATCAAAATCCTATAAAAAAACCAAAGCCCCGAGGGGTTAACCTCGGGGTTGTCTGGAGCTGCTACCCGGATTCGGACCGGGGACCTCATCCTTACCAAGGATGTGCTCTACCAGCTGAGCCATAGCAGCATCACACAAGGATTTTCCCTCGTGACGCTGACTATTATAACAAAATTTTTCGCATTTGTCAATACATTTTAGAAAAAAACGGAGAATTTTTATTTTCCTTCACATTTTTGTCGATTATACTAACGGTAAAGTTCGTTCCCCCTTGCACATATCTCAATTTTATGCTATAATCTAATCATCAAAACTTGGTTTTGGAGGGGAAAAATGAAAAAGTTTCTTTTGGTAATTCTTTTTATACTCCTTGGAATAGGAATTATTTTGGGCGGATTTGCTCTTACGAACAAGCTAAATCAGAGTTCGATGAACAAGTACATCGACAGCTTCGGCAAGGTGGAATACGAAAATCAGCTGACACCCGAATATGACGAAAATGGCGTGGCAACATTCACCACCGACGGTGATTTCAAGGTTATGCAAATTACCGACGTTCACATCGGCGGAGGCATATTCTCGATAAAGAAGGATAAGCTTGCGATTGGCGCGGTTGCATCAATGATTAAGGCTGAAAAGCCCGACCTCGTTGTTGTGACGGGTGACATTTCCTTCGCGGTTCCCTGGGCGGGTACGATTAACAACCGCTACGCACACGAATATTTCAAACGTCTTATGGAAAATCTCGGTGTCTATTGGACGGTTACCTTCGGCAACCACGACTCCGAATCATATAACTACCACAACAGAGCCACTGTGGCGAAAATGTACGAGGACGAGAGTTTGAAATACTGTCTTTTCACCTCTGATGACGGCGGAATTTACGGCGAAGGCAACCACGTTATCAACGTGAAAAACTCGCTCGGTCTTATCACACAGAGCCTTATTATGATGGACACCCACGCCTACACCGACGAGGATCCTCTCGGCATCTTTTGGCTATACGAAAACATTCATCAGGATCAGATCGACTGGTACCAGAACACCATCACAGAGCTCAACGAATACAACAGAGAGACTCTTGCTTCCCTGCCCGAGAGTGACAGACCCACTAACGTAGAGGACTTCACAACAGTTAAGAGCCTTCTCTTCATCCATATTCCTCTCATGGAGGTGAGAGATGCTTACCTAGAGTATCTTGCCGCAGATAAAAGGGACACAAAAAATCTCAAATATATCAGCGGTGACATTGGTGAGAATCCTCCATACGTTTACTGCTCGAACGTTGAGGAGAATATGTTCGAAACTATGCTTGAGCTCGGTAGCACGAAGGCTATGTTCTACGGTCACGACCACCTGAACAACCTGGTGGTTGAGTACAAGGGCATCACACTATCCTACGGCTACTCTATCGACTACCTCGCATACAGCGGAATCTCCAAGCTCGGCTCACAGAGAGGCTGCACAGTCATTAACTGTCACTCCGACACGTCTTTCGAGATAATTCACGAGAACTATTATCAGGACAAATATCAGCCTCCCTATGAAAAGGAAGTTGTTGATATGAGCAGATATTGATAGACCTGTAAAAAAGGACGGAATTTATCCGTCCTTTTTTCTTTTATTTGATATTATTCAAAAGCGAGCTATCGGCGATGCCGAGAGAAACGAGAACAAGAATTTTCTCCGCCTCGTTATCAAGAGTCGCGATTATTCCCGCCACAGAAAGCGTCTCACTCACACCGCAAATCTTGCAGCTTCTGACGTAGATCACGCCGTCGGCATCCGCCTTCCACTGACCGTAGGAATGAGTATTGGTCTTGGGGGTATTGCTACCCGTCGAAAGCTTCTCGCCACAGTCCTTGCAATATGTGTCACCGGTATAACCCTCGTTCTTGCAGTTAGCGGCAATAACGTTCTTAAGCTCGGTTGTGCCATGAGTACAATCGGGGTCGGGAGTTGTTGTGCCACCCTGGTTGCCCGAGCCTGTGTTACCCTCAAGAGCCTCGCCGGATGGGGTCACCATATCAGCAGGAACCTCTCTGCCGAAGATAAGCCAGGCGTATTCGGGATAGTCGATAAACACGTTTCTGTTACCCTGAATTTCCTCAACAACCTCGTTACGACCCATTTCCCATGTGTCAACGGGGTCCAACTCGCACCACGCAAGGAGAACGTCAACGCTCTGGAATACGGTTGTGATATTCTGGCAATGGCTGGTACCGTATCTTATGTACATATATAGACAAATTCTAGCAACGTCGCCCTTAACGTTATCGTTGGGCTCAAAATAACCGCCACCGTAGGTTCCGCCACTGATACCAGAGCCCGCATTTCCACCCGTCGCCTGCTTGCCACCTGTTACGTTGCCGTACTTAAGGTTGTTTCTACAGGAATTCACTCTGTTATCCGAAGGACGGATGTGGTGAAGGTCTGCACCGGGACCGGATGTTCCAAGATTGGGACTTCCCAGCGATTTGGGCCAAACGTGCTCTCTGTTCCAACCGCTGTTTGACTGGCTCAAGGTAGTAACTGCGCTGGTATAGATAAGAACTATTTTTCCGTTTTCGTTCTCACAATCGGTATTATCCGCATAATTTTTACAATCATCATAGTTCGAGGTATATGTATGCGTGCTTGTAAGAAGAGTACGAAGACTGCTGATGAGCTGTTTAGAGGAAAGCTCGGAGAGTTTGTCGTACGTATATGATCCTGTATAATATGAAGATGCGCTTGTACCGTCAAGAGTTGTACAGACAACGTCGCGCTCGCCGGAGTTGTAGCTCTTGGAATACTCGGTAGGCTGACCTACCGCGAAGACGGGAACGTAGCTGGAAAGAACTATTACAACAAGCAACAGCGATGCTACGATACTCTTTAAATATCTTTTCATTTTGTTTCTCCCCTCTCAATTCTCATTCTACAATTATCCATCGATGATATCCGTATAGGAAACCTCGGTATAGCTATCCGCATCGTTGGGCGCAGAAACACCTGCTTTGTCGGTGTACTGATAGCTACCCGAAATGCTCATAGTGAAGCTGTACTCTGCGCCATCCATAACAACGGTAAAGTCGCAGGAGAGAGTGGAGCTCTCATTTCTCTCGCCGGCCATAGTGAGAACATACTCCACGCTATCAATCTCAAGTGTCGCATCGTAGGAAGCAAACGCTCTGCTGAAAATCGCCAGGAGACTCGCTCTTGCCCCGGCTGAAATGTTCGAGCAAGTATATGTGTTCTTACCCTCTGCGGTGGAAATGCTGTGGGAGGAAAAATCGCCAAGTCCGATCTGCGCGCCTGCACCGACCGAGGAAAGAAGATCGTCCTTATCTCCCTCGTCCATAGTCGCCTTCTCGAGTATTTCCGCCTCAAGGCTTTCGGAGGAGATTTTGGTGCTGTGATAAAGCATTCCGTCCACAAGCGTATACTGCTTAGTAATAAGTAAATTATCAGAAATCGTAGTCTGATTAAGGGCAACATTGTCACCGTCAACCTTAATTCTCATAGCGCTACTCATAGCATTGGCAGCAGCCTTCATATCGGGGTCATCCGAGGTGAAGATAACGTTCGCAGTAAAGATATACTTATCTGTTGACGGCTCGTCGGGAGTATCATCCCCGCTTGGTGTCTGATCATTCGGTGTCTGACCGTCGGGATTGATATTCTGCTTGTTATCGTCGGGTGTCTGACAGGAAGCTAGACAGCCGAGCGCAAGAACAAGGCAGAGTAATAACGCAACAATTCTTTCAAAGCGCATTTCGATTTCTCCTTAAAATTCCCAAAATTTCTACAAATACATTATACATCAAAATATAGCTTCTGTCAATAGACAGTAATGCAAAATTGCGCCACCCTGACGCTACTTGTAACTTATTTTTCCATTCTCTCGTAAAATGGTTATGTAAAACCAAAATAGGAGGAAAAATGCTGGTAACAAAGCCATATAATCGACAAAACGCTCTGGCGTATGCGCGAAAATACGCATTTTCACAAAATTCTCTGTTCGGTAATTTCGCGGGGATAGGTGGAAATTGCACGAATTTCGTGTCGCAAAGCATATATGCAGGAAGCTGTCAGATGAACTACCGTCCGACCTTCGGGTGGTACTACATTTCGCTCGAGGACAGATCGCCATCCTGGACGGGAGTAGAGTATTTTTACAATTTTATGACCGAAAACGCAGGGATCGGCCCATTTGGACGCGAGGCAAGCTCGGATGAGCTTGAAATCGGTGACGTAATTCAGCTGGCAAGGAATGAGGAGGGCTACTATCACACGCTCTTGGTAGTGGGATTTGACGGTGAGGACCTTCTGGTGGCGGCACAAACCGACAATGCATACGCCAGGCCCCTGTCATCCTACGATTACGATTACGCAAGATTTATCAAAATTCTCGGCGTCAGGATAGAAACAAACGAAACAACAGACGCTTGTTTTGAACGTCTGATGCAGGGTTAAAAAGACAAAAATAACCGCGTTTTGTACACTAAGGTTAGCAAAACGCGGTGTTTGTATTACAAATTGATCTTATTTTGAACTGTGTAGAGTGAGAGAAGCTCGTGCTTCTTTTCCTCAATTTCAATCTTCATGCGCTCAATCTCCTCGGGTGTAAATCCGTCGAGATCGCCCTCCTCAAGCCTCTCCTTATACATTCCGTCAATGACGTGCGAATATTTAATGCTCACCGCACATATATCACCGTTACGCTCGCAAATAACCTTGTTAGAGCCTCCGCGAAGAAGCTCCTCAACCGCGTAAACGCCCATCTTCGAGGATAGAATTCTGTCCCTCAAAGTGGGATGTCCGCCACGAACGATGTGAGCAAGACGGGCAAACTTGGTCTCAACGCCGGTATCCGCCTGAATTTTTTTTGCAAGAGCCTCGGCATACTCCGAGCCAACGCCCTCTGATACGATAACTATAAAGCTACGTTTACCAAGTTCCTTCGCCTTCTTAATTCTCTTGCAGATATTATTATCGTCGTGAGGAAACTCGGGAACAACAACCGCAGACGCACCGAGGGCAATAGCGGTATTTAAAGCGATATCACCTGCTCCGCGACCCATAACCTCAACAACGTTACATCTCGCGTGCGACTCACAGGTGTCACGAAGCTTATCAACAAGCTCAATAACGGTGTTCATCGCCGAGTCAAAGCCAATAGTGTTGTCGGTAGAGGTGATGTCATTGTCGATTGTGGCAGGAATACCGATACAGGGAATACCCTCCTCGGTAAGCTTGGTCGCGCCCTGGAAGGTTCCGTCACCACCAATGCATACGATACCCTCGATACCGAGCTTCTTACAGTTCTCAATAGCCTTGGCTCTTACTTCCTTCTGCTTAAACTCGGGGCAGCGGTCGGAATAAAGGATCGTTCCGCCCTTATTTATTATGTTTGAAACGTCGCGCATCTGCATGGGCTGGATGTCGCAGTCAATAAGACCCGAATATCCACGGTGTATTCCCATAACCTCAACACCACGTGTA
The DNA here is from genome assembly GCA_045654725.1 of Eubacteriales bacterium. Taxonomy (GTDB): domain Bacteria; phylum Bacillota; class Clostridia; order Oscillospirales; family CAG-272; genus UBA1740. The sequence continues at coordinate 37,856 of JAZONX010000026.1, read as the reverse complement.
AGTGCCGTACGAACAACCGCTCTTACCGCAGCATTCATTCCGGGAGCATCACCGCCCGACGTAAGTACTCCTATACGCTTTATGTTCTTCATTTTCAACTTTTTTCCTCGTGTCAAAAATACTTTTGCTTAATTACCTCATATTATACAACACTTTCGCTCATTTATCAATAACTAAATGCGTTTTTTTACTTTTTCTTGCTTTTTTTGGAATATCTGCCGATTAAATATGTTCAAAATACACAATTTACAGATTATTTTTTTCCTAAAACATATTAAAATCTTTGCATAATCATTGACAAATCGGTTAAATAATGCTATAATGACCTTGATCGTTTGTTTATACAAAAAATCTAAAGAACGGAGAGCGTAAAATGGAAATCGCAATTATTGCTGACGACAACAAAAAAGAATTGATGGCGCAATTTTGTATCGCATATTGCGGAATTTTGAGTCGCCACCATCTTTGTGCAACACACGCAACCGGTGCATACATAGCCGATGCTACCGGTCTTGAAATAGAAACCTATATGCCCGGCGCATCTGGAGGAACAGAGCAGATTAACTCCAGAATTTCCTACAACGAGATAGACCTGGTGTTCTACTTCAGAAGCACCGACCACGCGAAGGAGCCCTCTGAGGCTGAAACCGATCTTTTCCGTCTTTGCGACGTGAACAACATCCCTCTCGCAACAAATATCGCAACAGCCGAGGTTTTGGTCACCGCTTTGGAGGCTGGAAGTTTTGACTGGCGCGAGTTTATCAATCCCAAGAGCGCATACAATCAGAGAAAGAGATTATTACGATAAGTGAATGACAAAAACGGCAGGATCTTCTCCGTTTTTGTCATTTTGTATAAAGGTGAATTATGCCAACTATCAAGGAAGTTAAAGTAAAAATTGAAAGTGTAATCGACAACCTGGATTCCGCCGGTCTGCCCGAGGGTGAGAGCGAAAGAAATGTAAGCGAAGCCACAGGATTTCTGCGCTATGATAACGGCAACGCCACCCTGACCTACACCGAGGACGGTGAGAGTGGACATCTCGAAAGTGAAATCATCTACCGCGAAGGGAAGGTCAGCGTTAATCGTCGCGGCGCGATAGAGAGTAACCTTGACTTCGTCGAAGGCGAGCGAACTTATTCTATCTATTCGGTTCCGCCATACAAGTTCGACACCGAACTTTTCACCAAGCGCATCCGTGCCGAGGTTTGTGAGGACGGCGGAAAAATCGATCTTTTCTACACAATGAAAATAGGCGGTGCCGATAAGTCGGCAAGAATGAAAATATGGATCTCACTAAATTCAAATCCGATCTGAAATCGGGTAATTTAAGCGGTATATACATATTCGCAGGCGAAGAAAATTATCTTATCAGATACTACCTCAAGGAGTTGAGAAATACGCTTGCGTCCGACGAGGCGTTTGCGGTCTTTAATAACCCCGTCTTTGACGGTGATGACGTGGATTTTTCTGCTATTGCAGAGGCGGTAAAATCCCCACCCATGATGAGCGATTTTAAGCTTATCGAGTGGCGTCACGCCGACTTCACGAGGATGACCGAGAGCGAAAACGAGGCGCTTCTCGACCTGATCTCGCTGTGCGAGGAGTACAGCTATTCCATCGTAGCCTTTACGGCTGATGAAGAAGGACTCGACTTCGGCACACAAAAGAAGCCGTCGGCATTTATCAAGAAGTTTTCGGATAAGCTAAACATCCTTCGTTTTGAAAAATCCACCGAAAAACAATTATACGCATGGCTGAAAAAGCATTTTGACTCCCAAGGAGTCAAGGTTGGACTGGACACGGTTACAGCCCTCGTTTTCCGTTCGGGTAGATCTATGGACGTGCTGGCAGGCGAGGTTGACAAGCTCTGTGCTCTCGCCCTCGGCAGAGGCAGAGATTACGTGACAGTGGATGACGTTAACGAGGTTGCATCCTCAACTCCCGAATGCGACACCTTCGCCCTCTCAAACGCGATACTCGAGCGAAACAAGCAGAAGGCTTACCTCGCGCTTGAGGAAATGAAGCTTCGCAGGGTCGACCCGACAATCATAATGGGTATGATCGCAAAGACCTTCGACGATCTTTCGGCGGTGGCGCATCTGCTCGACGAGGGACTCGGTGTCGGAGGCATCAACGAGATTTTAAAAATGAACGAATATAAGCTGAAAATCTATCTCGCGGCAGCAAAGCGTTACGGAGCCCAGCGACTCTCGGAAATCCTCAGCGTGCTGGCAGAGGTAGATGCAGGCTCAAAATATGGTGGAGTTACGGGTTACACTGCAATCGAGCTATTTGTTTCAAGAAATATTTAATTTGGAGATAAAAACATGAGCGACAACAAAAAGAAAAAACAGACCGCTAAAAAACAGGCAGAGGAGCAGGCAAAGCTCGAAGCGGCAGCAAAGAAGAAAAAGATAATTATCATCTCGGCCATTTGCGCTGCTGCGGTACTTATTTTGACATTGGTTTTAATTCTCACCCTCGGCGGTAAGGACAAAAATAACGAAAACAACAGTCCCGATCCCACAACCGTAATGGGCACCGGTGCGTGCGAATATCTCGAAACACGCGACATCACCGGCAGAGATATTAAGTACGTTGAAATGTGCGTTGAGGGTTACGGCAGAGTTGTAATTCTTCTCGATGCTACTACCGCGCCCAAGACGGTTGAAAACTTCATCTCTCTTGTTGAAAAAGGCTTCTACGACGGTCTCACATTCCATAGAATTATTAAGGACTTTATGATCCAGGGCGGTGATCCCAAGGGCAACGGCACAGGCGGAAACACCGATGCAAACGGCAAGGAGATTAACATCAAGGGTGAGTTCTCCTCTAACGGTCACGAAAACGACATCAGCCACAAATACGGCGTTATCTCAATGGCGAGATCTAATGATCCCGACTCGGCATCCAGCCAGTTCTTCATTTGCAACGCTGACGCGATGGATTCTCTCGATGGAAAGTACGCGGCATTCGGCTACGTTGTTCAGGGCATGAGTGTTATTGAGGCAATTACCAAAAACGTATTCCCCAAGACTGACTATGCCGACTACTACGGTGATTACAGCACAGATCCCACCTATGGAATGCCCAAGCACTACGTTTGGAGCTACCTCGGAAACGGAGCTCTCTCAAACAAGGCAGACCAGCCTGTAATCAAGTACATCAAGGTGCTCGATTCCTGGGAAAAATAATTACTAAAGGCACATACTATGAGCAAGCTTTTTATCCCGGCAAACTACAAATCTCCTCTTGACGTTTACAAGACGCAAAAGGCGATTTCCTTCATAAAAGAGCATTTTCAGACAAGGCTCGCCGAGGCGATGAACCTCAAGCGAGTATCTGCTCCGCTGTTCGTAACCGAGGCGTCGGGTCTTAACGACAACCTCAATGGCGTGGAGCGTCCGGTAACCTTTGACGTGCCCGCTGTGGGCGAGAGCGTTCAGGTCGTTCACTCGTTGGCGAAGTGGAGGCGTCTTGCTCTACACGAGTATCATTTCTACGTTGGCAACGGCCTCTACACCGATATGAACGCCATTCGTCGCGACGAGGAGCTGGACAATATTCACTCGATCTACGTCGACCAGTGGGACTGGGAGAGAGTCATCACCCGCGAGGACAGAACTCTCAACTACCTGATAAAGACCGCGCAGACGATCGTCGACGTTATCTGCGACGTAAACGAGGCTTTGAAGGTTGATTTTCCCGAGCTAAATGCGGATTTGAGCCGCGAAATGTTCGCAATAACAACCTCCGAGCTTGAGGAAATGTATCCCGACCTGACTCCCAAGGAGCGCGAGGATGCTATAACCAAAAAGCACCGCACGGTACTGCTGATGCAGATAGGCTGCAAGCTGAAAAGAGGAAAGCCTCACGACGGACGCGCGCCCGACTACGACGATTGGTCACTGAACGGAGATATTCTCTTCTATAACGACCTTCTTGGTCACGCGCTCGAAATTTCCTCTATGGGCATCCGCGTGGATGCAGAATCGCTGGACCGTCAGCTCACAGAGCGCGGTTGTGACGATCGCAGAGAGCTTCCCTTCCACAAAAAGCTTTTGGCAGGCGAGCTACCTCTCACCATTGGCGGCGGTATCGGTCAGTCAAGACTCTGTATGCTGATGATGGGCTCCGCACATATCGGCGAGGTGCAGTCGAGTATTTGGGACAAGGAAACTATCGACGGCTGCAATGCCGCGGGAATAAAATTACTTTAAATAAAAAAGGACGAGAAAATTCTCGTCCTTTTTCTATGCTTTTTTATTCCAAATACTGATCACAATAAACGCACTTGCCGTACTCGTCAAAGAGACCAGCCTCCCTCAAGAGGGAGGGGGACCACGCAGTGGTGGAAGGAGTCTTATCCTTCTTTTCGTGTAAGTTCAGTAACTACTTTGTCAATGTACAGACACACACCACTAAAATTCTCATTAACCTGTATATTGGTAAAACGAATTATTTTTAAACCGTGCCCTTCAAGAATTTCTGTTCTGAAAGCATCCTTTTCCTTGCCATCCGAAGTATAATGCTGCGAGCCGTCAATTTCTATAATCAAACCTGCTTTATGACAATAAAAATCTGCAATAAAATTGTCTATTGCTTTTTGGCGCTGAAATCTAATTTTATAGGTTGAAAGAAAATCATACCACAGATGATTTTCTTCCAAAGTTGCGTTTTTTCGCAGGGATTTTGCGAGAGCTATATTTTTGCCATTATAAAAAATCGGCATATTTGTGACTCCTTCCACCGCAAGCGGTCCCCCTCCCTCAAGAGGGAGGCTATATATACTGATCACAATAAACGCACTTGCCGTACTCGTCAAAGAGCTTCTTTATGCCACGTTCGGTGCGGCTGATGCAATGCGGATTCTGACAGGATGCACCGCGACGCTCTTCGCCTTCCATACGGCGATCGTCAATTCCCTCAGTTCCGAGGAGCATCAAAATCAAAGCCATTCTTATGTATCTGCCATACATCGCCTGGTCAAAGTAATGCGCGCGCTCGTCGTCGTCAACATCAACGTTTATCTCATTCACTCTGGGAAGCGGATGCATTATAGAAAGATCTTCCTTCGCCATCACAAGCTTCGAGGCGGTGAGATTGTAGGAATCCTTGAGTCTTGCATATTCCTCAGGGTCATCAAAACGCTCCGCCTGAATTCTCGTCATATAGAGAATATCAAGCGAGGGAATGGCAAACTCAAGATTTTCTGTCTCAACGTACTCGCAACCGCTGGTGAAGAGGTGGTCGTCCTTCACGTAATCGGGCAGACGAAGCTCCTCGGGGGAGATAAGCACAAAGCGAACGTTCTCATATCTCGACATCGCCGCAATAAGCGAGTGAACAGTTCTTCCATATTTAAGGTCGCCGCAGACGCCAATTACAAGGTTGTCGAAGCGGCCCTTTTTCTTATGAATTGTTAGAAGGTCGGTGAGTGTCTGCGTCGGGTGGAAATGTCCGCCGTCACCTGCGTTGATCATGGGAACTGTAGCAACCTTTGACGCAACGATAGGCGCGCCCTCCTTGGGATGACGCATAGCAATAATATCCGAATATGCGCTTACCATTCTGATGGTGTCCGCAACGGTTTCACCCTTTGCCGTAGAGGAGGATCCCGCAGAGTCAAAGCCAAGCACCTGACCCCCAAGGCTCATCATAGCCGAGGTAAAGGAAAGACGTGTTCTCGTGGAAGGCTCAAAGAAGAGCGTACCGAGAATTTTTCCCTTACAGCTGTCGGCATAAACCTCGGGGTGCTCCATTATATCCGATGCAAGACGAACAAGGCCGTCGATTTCCTCGGTCGAAAGGTCAAGAATATTTACAAGGTTTCTCATATTTCACAGCTCCTTGTGATTAATTATCTATATTTTACACTACTGCGCCGTAAATTTCAAGATATTTTTTAATACGTTCAACGTTTTCAAGGTTCTTTTCGTCCTCGGAGAGGTACTCAATGATGTCGTAAACGTCAACAACAGAGTATACGGGGAAACCAAACTCCTCGCCAACCTCTGCCATAGCAGACTTTTCGCCTCTACCCTTTTCCTTACGGTCAACCATTACGAAGGTCGCAATAACCTTGCTACCCTCAAGAGAGGAGAGAATTTCCATGCTCTCACGAATAGCAGTTCCTGCGGTGATAACGTCCTCAACAATAACGATATTCTCGCCTGCTCCGGGCTTATATCCTACAAAAACTCCGCCCTCGCCATGGTCCTTCGCTTCCTTTCTGTTGAAGAAGAAGGGCAGATCAAGGCCTTCCTTGGAAAGACCGATAGATGCTGCAACGGCAATCGAAATTCCCTTGTATGCGGGGCCGTAGAGAACAGCTCGCTCTCTGCCAACCTTCTCAAGATATGCCTTCGCATAGAACTCACCGAGCTTCGCGATCTGGTCGCCCGTCTTAATCTCGCCTGCGTTGATGAAATAGGGAATTTTTCTGCCACTCTTTGCGGTGAAATCACCAAATTTAAGCACGCCTGCGCCCTCTAAAAACTGTATAAATTCTCTCTTATAGCCTTCCATTAGTTGTTCTCCTCTTTCTTGTCGAAAATAATAAATGCTGCAAGCAGACTCACAATGCTGCCGAAAATGAACAACACACCAAGTGTTCCTATGAGATCAGCCACAAAGGGCTTTCCTGCCTCTGGATGCCATACGAGAGAAATTCCCTCGTCGGTAACGAAGTGGAAAAACAGATAGTTGATAACGAACACAACCACCGCTATGATCGCCTGCCAGATAGACAGTCTTATAAATTTTTCTCTCATCAGCCGATAAACTCCTTACAGCATCTCTCGTATGCGGCAACAGGGTCTTCTGCAGCGGTGATAGGTCTGCCTACAACGATGTAATCCGAGCCGATTCTGTTAGCCTCGGCAGGAGTCATAACTCTCTTCTGGTCACCAATGTCACCGTCAGCAAATCTAACGCCGGGTGTTACGGTCACAAAATTCTTACCGCATCTGTCATGCACCTTGCCCGCCTCAAGAGGAGAGCAAACAACACCGTCAAGTCCCGCCTCTGCAGCGCAGGAAGCGTAATGCATAACAACCTGATCGATAGGCTCCTTGATGAGGAGATCGTTTTCCATACTCTCCTGGTCGGTAGAGGTGAGCTGTGTTACAGCAATAAGCAGAGGTCTTGTTCCATCGGGACGAGTAAGACCCTCAAGAGCAGCCTCCATCATTCTCTTTGTGCCGGCTGCGTGGAGGTTTGTCATATCCACGTCAAGACGCGAAAGCACCGCCATAGCCTTTTTAACTGTGTTGGGAATATCGTGAAGCTTAAGGTCCAGGAAGATCTTGTGTCCTCTCTTCTTGATCTCTCTTACGATAGAGGGACCCTCTGCATAGTAAAGCTCCATACCGATCTTTACAAAGGGCTTCTTTCCTGTGAATTTGTCGAGAAAAGCAAAGGTTTTCTCCGCGCTATCAAAATCGCAAGCAATAATTACGTCCTTTCCCATTACTGTACACCTCCAATGATTTCGTTTATATTTTTAATATTATATTTTTCCATAACGCCAGGCAGATCCTCGATAATTTTCTTGCAAGCGAGAGGATCCACAAGATTTGCCGCGCCAACCTGCACCGCGGTCGCGCCAGCTAGCATCATTTCGATAACGTCCTCTGCCGAGGAGACGCCGCCCATACCGATTACGGGAATTTTCACCGCATGTGCAACCTGGTAAACCATTCTCACCGCCACGGGAAAGATTGCAGGACCCGAAAAACCGCCCATTTTGTTGGCGATTACAGGCTTTCTCGTGCGAAGGTCGATTCGCATACCGAGAAGGGTGTTGATAAGGCTTATTCCGTCAGCGCCCGCCGCCTCGCATGCCTTTGCGATAGCCACGATGTCAGTCACGTTTGGCGATAGCTTAACGATAACAGGCTTCGTCGTAACCGCCTTAACCGCGCGGACAACCTCTGCCGCGCCCTCGGGAGATGTGCCAAACGCCATTCCGCCACCGTGAACGTTGGGGCAGCTGATATTTACCTCAAGCCAACCAACCTGATCGCACTTATCAAGAAGGGCGCAGGTGTGAACGTATTCCTCAATAGAAAAGCCCGAAATATTTGCCATAACAGGCTTATTAAAGCATTTTTTTAGCTTCGGGAGCTCCTCGGAGATAACCTTTTCCACGCCGGGATTTTGAAGTCCGACAGCGTTTATCATTCCGTTAGGACACTCGGCAATTCTGGGTGTGGGATTGCCAAATCGGGGCTCGGCGGTAGTTCCCTTGAAGGAAAACGTGCCGAGAATATTTATGTCGTAGATGTCGGCAAATTCATAGCCGAAGCCGAAGGTTCCCGACGCGGGAATTATCGGATTGTCAAGCTCGATGCCGAGAAGATTAACGCTTAATTTTCCCATTTTATCTCCTCCTTTACGAGCACAGGACCTTCTTTACAGATCCTTTTATAACCTGTGATGGTCTTGCAGGAGCAGCCCATACACGCGCCGAAGCCACAGCCCATGCGCTCCTCAAAGGAAAACTGACCGCTTGTCTTTGTGGCGCGGTAAACCGCCTTCAGCATAGGCTCGGGACCGCAGGTGTAGAAATAGCTGTAATCAAGCTCAGCCATAGCGTCGGTTACAAAGCCCTTAAAACCAAGAGAGCCGTCTGCGGTGGCAACGATAACTTTTGCACCAAGCTTCTCAAATTCGTCTGCAAAAAAGACCTCGTCAGCCTTGTTAAATCCGAGAATGACAGTAACGGTGTCGCACTTTTTGATAAGCTCCTTGCAGAGCATATACATTGGCGGAACACCCACACCACCGCCGATAAGCAGAGGATTTTCGCCCGATAGGGTGGTGTCATAGCCGTTTCCAAGACCAGTGAGCAGGTCGAGGGTCTGCCCCTTGGTCATTTCGCTCATCTGCTCTGTTCCTCGACCAACCACCTTGTATATAAGGGTGAGAGTGTCGCCCTCGCAGTCGCACACCGAAATAGGTCTGCGAAGGTAGAGTCCGTCAAGCTTTATGTTGACGAACTGACCACATTTTATGCCTTCTGCATCGCCTTTAAGCGTCATAATGTAAACATTACTTGTCAATGGCGAGTTTTTTGTTATAGTAAAAATGGAATTTTTCATTATTTTTCCTTATGCATCAATTGTCGAAATAGTCAGAGTTGTTTCCTCAAGAACGTCGAGAAGAACACGAACAGTGTCGAGAGATGTGAAGACGGTTACGTTATTTTCGGTGGCGTATCTTCTGATCTCAAATCCGTCACGCACAACTCCCGAAGAGGAAGCATCGCTGGTGTTGATAACGTATGCGATGTGTCCCTGGCGAATAGACTCGCCAATTTCCTCCGAGCCTTCGGAGAGCTTTTTCAAAACGTGTGTACGAATTCCGTTTTCCTTAAGGAACTGCGCTGTTCCCTCGGTCGCCTCGATGTTGAAGCCCAGGTTGTAGAATCTGCGGATAAGAGGAAGCGACTCCTCCTTGTCGCAGTCGGCAATGGTAGCCATAACCGTTCCGTAATTTTGAAGGTGCATACCCGATGCCTGAAGCGCCTTATAGAGCGCGCGGTAGTACTTATCGTCGTAGCCGATTGCCTCACCGGTGGACTTCATCTCGGGCGAGAGGTAGGCGTCAAGACCGCGAAGTTTGTTGAAGGAGAACACAGGCACCTTAACGTACCACCTCTTCTTCTCCTCGGGATAGAGGTCGAAAATTCCCTGCTCCTTCAGAGTCTTGCCGAGGATACACTCGGTCGCAATGTCTGCGAGGCTATAGCCTGTCGCCTTTGAGAGGAATGGCACAGTTCTGGAGGATCTGGGGTTAACCTCAATGATATAAACCTCGTCATTTTTATCTACGATAAACTGAATGTTGTAAAGTCCAACGATACCAATGCCAAGGCCGAGCTTCTTCGCATACTGAAGGATGGTTCCCTTCACCTTGTTGGAAATCGAGAATGTGGGATAAACGCTGATGGAGTCACCCGAGTGGATACCTGTACGCTCCACAAGCTCCATAATGCCTGGAACGAATACGTCATGTCCATCACAGATAGCGTCAACCTCTACCTCCTTACCGCTGATGTACTTGTCAACGAGAACGGGTCTGTCCTCATCAATCTCAACGGCAGTCTTAAGGTAGTGACGGAGCTGCTCCTCGTTTGCAACGATCTGCATTGCGCGTCCGCCAAGAACAAAGGAAGGACGAACGAGAACGGGATATCCGATTCTGTTTGCTGCAGCAACGCCGTCTTCAATCTTCGTCACGGCACTTCCCTCGGGCTGAGGAATGTTGAGCTCCTTGAGAAGCTTCTCAAATGCATCTCTGTTCTCTGCTTTATCAATAGCGGCACAGTCTGTACCGATTATTCTCACACCGAGCTTATCCAGAGGCTCTGCAAGGTTAATAGCCGTCTGTCCGCCCAGAGATGCGATAACGCCCTCAGGCTTCTCAAACTCGATAATATTCATTACGTCCTCGGTGGTCAGAGGCTCGAAATAGAGCTTGTCCGCCGTAGTATAGTCGGTGGAAACGGTCTCGGGGTTGTTGTTGATGATAATAGCCTCGTAGCCCGAATTTTTGATTGTCGAAACCGCGTGAACGGTTGAGTAATCGAACTCAACACCCTGACCGATACGAATAGGACCTGCGCCGAGAACGATTATCTTCTTTTTCTCGGTGAGGCGGGATGCGTTCTCGCCGGTGTAGGAGGAGTAGAAATAAGGAATATACGCACCTGTGTGGCAGGTATCAACCATGCGATATACAGGGAAGATATTTTCATGTCTTCTAAACTCAAGAACCTCAACATCCTTTACGCCCCAAAGCTTTGCAATAAACTTGTCCGAGAAGCCCATTTTCTTCGCAGAGATAAGGATGTCCTTGTCCCACGCGTTTTCTTTAACTATGCTCTCTGTTTTTACAATATTCTCAATAGCGTAGAGGAAATATTCGGTAATTCCGGTAATGCTGTGTATCTTTTCCACGCTGGCGCCAAGACGCATAAGCTGTGCGATAGCGAAGATGTTGTCATCACGGAAGAGCTCGATGTACTCGAAAAGCTCATCCTTTGACATAGAGTCGAATTTGTGGTGGTAGATGTGATTTACACCGATCTCAAGCGAACGCACACCCTTAAGAAGGCTCTCCTCAAGAGTTGAGCCAATGCCCATAACCTCACCGGTAGCCTTCATCTGCGTGCCGAGAGTGTTGGATGCGGCGGTGAATTTGTCGAAGGGAAATCTGGGCAGCTTTGCAATAACGTAATCGAGGCGAGGCTCAAATGCAGCCGTTGTATTGGCAATCTTTATCTCGTCGAGAGTCATGCCCACGGCAATTTTTGCAGTGACGCGCGCGATAGGATAACCCGACGCCTTGGATGCGAGAGCCGAGCTTCTCGACACTCTGGGATTGACCTCGATGAGGTAATATTCGCTTGTTTCGGGATTTAATGCAAACTGAACGTTACATCCACCCTCAATTTTAAGCTCTTTAATAAGCTTTATCGCAGAGTCGTTCAGCATTTTTTCGTCTTCTTTAGAGAGCGTCATGATAGGAGCAACAACAATAGAGTCGCCGGTGTGAACGCCAACGGGGTCGATGTTCTCCATACCGCAGATGGTGATAGCGTTGCCCGCGGAGTCGCGCATAACCTCAAACTCAATCTCCTTGTAGCCCTTAACGCTCTTTTCAATAAGAACCTGATGCACGGGAGAGAGCTTGAATGCGTTGATACCAATCTCCATAAGCTCGGCTTCATTGTAGGCAAATCCGCCACCCGTACCGCCGAGAGTGAAGGCAGGACGGAGAACAACGGGATAACCGATGCGATCGGCAGCAGCCTTTGCCTCGTCGAGATTGTAAGTGATTTCGGAGGGAATAGTGGGCTCGCCGATAGACTGGCAAAGCTCCTTAAAGAGCTCTCTGTCCTCTGCCCTCTCGATAGACTCCGAGCTTGTACCGAGAAGTTCAACGCGACATTCCTTCAAAATGCCCTTCTTCTCCAGCTGCATAGCGAGGTTAAGACCCGTCTGTCCGCCGATGCCGGGGAGAATGGCGTCGGGACGCTCGAAACGGAGGATTTTCGCAACGTATTCAAGAGTCAGGGGCTCCATATATACCTTGTCGGCGATAGTTGTGTCAGTCATAATTGTGGCAGGGTTGGAGTTTACGAGAACGACCTCGTAGCCCTCTTCCTTTAAGGCAAGACAAGCCTGTGTGCCTGCGTAGTCAAACTCTGCCGCCTGACCGATAACGATAGGGCCGGAGCCGATTATCATAACCTTTTTTATATCATTTCTCTTCGCCATTGTTAATTCCTCCAAAATATGCTTTGTCTATATATGCAATCCTGCCATCAAGAATGGTGGCAAGACATTTTCCGAAAACTCTCCGTCCCTCAAAGGGTGTCGCCCTACCGAGAGAGAGGAAATCCGCGGGATTTATTTCGTATTCACTGCCGAGGTCGAAGACCGTAAAGCCGGGGTCGGCAGTCACACCGAATCTCGCTCGCGGCGCATCGGTCATAAGGTAGACAAGTCTCTCAAGACTCATTATCCCCTTCTTGACCAGCTCGGTATACATAACGGGAAAGGCGGTTTCGATGCCGACGATACCCATTGCGCTGCCGCGAAGACCCTTCGACTTTTCCTCTGCCGAGTGGGGGGCGTGGTCGGTGGCAATCATATCTATCGTTCCGTCAAGAATTCCTTGCAAAATCGCCTCTCTGTCCTCAGGTGAGCGAAGGGGCGGATTCATCTTGAAGCGACCCTCATCCTGAAGACAGGAATCGTCAAGCAGAACATAGTGAGGGCCTGTTTCGCAGGTGATGTCAACACCATCCGCCTTTGCGCGACGGATAATATCAACGCTCTCCTTTGTGGAAATGTGGCAAACGTGGTAGGGGCACTCGGTCTTTCGCACAAGCTCTATATCGCGTGCAATCGGTCCCCATTCGCTCTCCGAGCAGATGCCTGCGTGCCCGTGTGTACGCGCGTATTCGCCATCGTGAATGTATCCACCGCGAAGAAGCGAATTATCCTCGCAATGTGCAACTATCATTTTGCCCAGGCTCTTTGCCTTCAGCATTGCCGAGCGCATCATCTCCCAGCTCTGCACACCTCGTCCATCGTCCGAAAATCCGGCAACGTCGGGCGCAATGTCATCCATATCCGCGAGAATCTCACCACCCTCGCCCTTGGTAATCGTTCCGTACGGAATTACCTGAATTAAGGCATCACGCTTGATTATCTCAAGCTGCATATCGAGGTTTTCGCGACTATCGGGAGTAGGATTAAGGTTCGGCATCGCCATAACCGTGGTGTATCCGCCGTGAGCAGATGCGAGAGTACCGCTTTTTATGGTTTCTTTATAAGAAAAACCCGGCTCTCTGAGATGAACATGCACATCACAGAAACCGGGAAAAATAGCAATATTATCAAAAACAGAAAGAGAATCAAGAGTGGATACGTCACCCTTGAAATCAGAAAGAGATATACCGTCAAAAAGAATATTACGCTGATTGATTGTACCGTTTTCATATACGAAAGCATTGCGGAACAAAACCATCATCACAGAATCCTCTTTTCTTTTAAGTTTATCCTTAATATTATAACATAGTATTATTTTAAAGTCAATAGCCGTCGGTGTAAAATCATTTTGTCCTTAAACAATTTTACTTGTGCAACATGGACAAAAAGCAAAAAATCGCAAATATGAATAAAGTGTTAAATCTCACGCTGGTTTTGTCGGAATTTCTTTCAGGATTTGTAGGCCTTGCACAATTTTCGAGAACTGCTATAGCCGAAACTTTGGAAGGGGGCGATACTTACAAACCCGATCCGCTGTGATAGAATATAAAGCAAAAAGGAGTTTTTTATGGCACAAAGGAGGCTAATTTCAAGGAGCGTCATATATAGCGACGTTTTCTTTTCGCTGACGACCCGACAGCTGAAGCTCTACATTTACATGATTTTAGAAGCAGATGACGACGGCTTTGTCGGATCGGTGAATCAGATATTACTTTTCTCGGGATCGACGAGAGGCGATTTGGATGAGCTGATTAGAGTCGGAGTCATTATCCAATTCAAATCGGGAGTGTGTGTTATAGTTCACTGGCGCCTGCACAACGAGATCAATCGCCCGGGCTACAAGAAAACAAATTACATCGCCGAACTATCCCAAGTTTATGTTGATGACGATATGCTCTATGCCATACAATGAGAGGAGAAGGGATAAAGGGAAGAGAAGAGAAATAAAGAAAATAAAAAAGAAGAAAAATGAAAAGACAGTTACATGGATGGAGCCCCTTCGGGGAGAGCGACAGTGTCGCATATTTTGCACCTCATCAGTCACCCGCCGGTGACAGCTTCCCCTCGAGGGGAAGCCTAAAAAAGCGGAGAGCCGAAGCCCTCCGCATAGAGTGTGTTAATTATTCGGATTGTAGTTAAAGTGGATTGTCACGTGGTTTAAATAATCATTGGGAATGTAGTCGCCGTAGGCCCCCATTTCTTCAATCACTATATTATTCCACTCTTCCTCGCTGCCTGTGAAATAAATATCGGTAAGGTTTTCACAATAGCAGAAGGCATCATAGCCAATAAATTCAATTCCCTTTTCTATGACTACGTAGCTTAAGCCTTTGCATCGAGAGAAGGCACGCTGACCGATGCTTTTAACGGTCGAGGGAATATATATGTTCTCAAGAGCTACGCACTTTGCAAATGAGTCATCGCCTATCATATCCACGCCGTGAGAAATAGTAACGCTTGAAAGATTATCACATTCAGCAAATACTCTCTCCAAAACACTTGCCGTGGAGGGGATAACTATGGATACAAGCGAATCACAGCCGATAAACGAATAGCTTCCGATAGACTCAAGTCCTTCGGGCAGGTTGATCTCCTTAATAGCGCGACAGTAGTAAAAGGCGTTTCGCTCAATGGTTTTAACGCTGTCGGGCAGAGTGATCTTGGTGAGATTATTGTTGCTCGAGAAGGCGAAGGCGCCAATGGTTGTCACACCGTCGGGAACTGTAAATTCAGTTCTGTCATTTCCTGCCGAATAGTGAATAAGCTTGCTGCCATCCTTGGTGTAAAGGTTTCCGTCAATCGACTTGAAGTGCTGATTTTGGGGGCTGACCTCTATTGTTTTAAGGCTGGTGCAGCGTTCAAACACATCATTGCCGATTTCTCTGACACCTGCGCCGATATAAACGTATTCAAGATTATTATCACTGCAAAAGGCACGGTCCTCAATAACAAGAACGCTATCGTTTATTTTAACGCTTACCAAATGATCCTCGAAAGCAAAGGCGTATTCGTGAATACTCGTTATCCTATATCCATCAATATAATTTCCTATCACCAATTCCACATCGGTACATTTTCCCACGCCTGTGGCAGCACAGCATTTGCTGGTAGAATCCGCATAATACTCAAGTCCCTCCGAGCTCTCGACTGTAAATTCCTTATAAAGCTTATTTACGTAAAGACCAAGACATACGCAGGACAGAATGATAAAAACAAGCAAAATAATTATAGCTTTTTTCATAAACATTCCTCCAATTGCACTTTTTTCCATTGTATCATTTATTTATGCTTTTGTCAACAAAAAAAGCAGAGGGCCAAAGCCCTCTGCGTAAAGTCTGTTAATTATTCGGTGCGAAGTGCCACAACGGGGTCCTTCTTTGCCGCGCTGCCTGCAGGGATAAGTCCCGAAATAAGTGTGAGGCCAACGCTGAGGCAGATGAGAATGATCGCGTTGCTGATAGGCAATGCTGCGATGCTTGCGTAACCGATAAGAGGCTTCAATATCGCGTTCACGATTGCGGATGCAATATAGGTAAAGCCTATACCGATAACACCAGAGAGCAGACCGATAATGAAGGTTTCGGCAATAAAGAGGTTGCTTACGTCACGCTTACGTCCGCCGAGAGATCTGATAACACCAATCTCCTTAACACGCTCGACAACCGATACGTAGGTGATAATTCCTATCATAACCGTCGAAACCACAAGCGAGATAGAGGTAAACGCAATCAGCGCGTAGGAAACGATGTCTATCATCGTGTTAATCATATTGATAATGATTTCAAGGGTGTCGGTGTAGGTGATCTTTTTATTGTCCTCGTTCCAGGCGTCGAGATATTCGGTAACTCTATCCTTCTCATCAAAGTCCTTCGGGTAAATTTCAATGCTGTTGGAGATAGAATTTCCGCCGAGGGTACGAATAAGCTTTTCCTTGTACTCCTTGTGGTCGATGGTATCAGACCCGCCGCCCATCATTCCGCCCATCATATCCGACATAGAGGTTGCTGGACCTACCACACCTGTCGCGGGCTTTATCTCACCGTCTGCATTTGTATACTCATACTGATAGGGAATGTAGTATTTCGCCATTGCCGAAGGAGAGTCATCGGTTTCGTCAATATTGTTGATGTACTCGTAAATCTCGGAATCGGAGTTTTCCGAAAGAACGTGGCTCATAAAGTCCTCGGTATAGTAAATACCCGTAGAGAGCGAGCCGAACTTTATATCATCCTTGGGAGTGAGAATACCGACAACCTTCAGCTCGAGGCCACCCTCAAAGCCATCGGCATAAGGATTGTATCCGTAGGTTGTGATAGTTTCGCCCGTCATGGGATTTGTGAGCTCGGTCTTGTTGAACACCGTGTCGTTGGGATACCACACAAGCGTCTTGCCGATAAGGTCGCTGTACTCAAAGTACTCGCGATAGAGGGTTTTGTCGTAAACAGGCTCGTAGTTTTTATCCTCATTCTTCTTCGCAACCTCACCCGCGTGCTTTACGGCCTCAAGAAACTCGTCTTGGGTATAGAATCCAAAGCGCGCAAGGAGAAGGTCTGAAAGCTCATCGTCCTGATTAAGAACAAGCATAATCTCATTCTTTTCGGTGGCAATCTTGCTTCCCTCTCCAACCAGGTTATACTGCGAGAGAATATATTCTTCATTGGAAGAAAGCTGTTCAAAGGAAGGCGTGAACGCACCGATGCTGTCGGCATAATCCTTAAACTCGGTTTCCTTGAGGAGCGAGGTGTAAATCGCCGTCACACTCGTGGCAGACGTCCATCTGCCATCGCTATCCTTATCCGTCTTGAAATTGGTGTACAGACTGTAATTAAGGTCGGTACCGTAGTAGTAGATTATGTCGTTGTAGTAATCCTTCGGCATCGCCTTAAGATACTCGATATACTCGGCGGTAATATCATTTTCAATAGCTGCGTTTTTCGACGCCTTATCTATTTTCGCAACGTATTCGATGAAGGAAGAAACGTACACCTTACCGGGAAGCTTGCCGGGGAGATCTTCCTCCGCCTGCTCCTGCATCATATTGGTGAGTGCCTGAATGTCATAGGCGGTTTCGGTTATCGTTATCGGGTTGCCCGAGAGCATATCGTCCTGCATCGAGGCAATATATCCCTTGATTCCTGCGGAGAATGCGAGAACGAGAGCGATGCCGATAATTCCGATTGAACCTGCAAAGCCGACCATCGAGGTTCTGCCCTTTTTCGACCAAAGGTTTCTGGCTGAAAGACGGAAGGCGGTAAGGAAGGACATTCTTGCCTTTTCCTTATTTCCTTTAGCCTTTTTGATTTCGGCTTTTTCGGGTAGAGGATCCGCCTCTTTAGCAAGACGGCTATATTCTTCCTCGGATACGGGGTTAGAGTCCTCAATAACGTTACCGTCAAGAAGCCTGATAATTCTCGAGGAATACTGCTCGGCTAGCTCGGGGTTGTGCGTTACCATTATTACAAGACGCTCGCCCGCAATCTCGCGGATAAGCTCCATAATCTGCACGCTGGTTACTGTGTCAAGGGCGCCGGTGGGCTCGTCGGCAAGGAGAATTTCGGGATTGTTCACAAGAGCGCGAGCGATAGCAACTCTCTGACACTGTCCGCCCGAGAGCTGATTGGGTCGCTTATAGTACTGATCGGAGAGTCCAACCTTATCGAGAGCCGCCTTCGCGCGTCTGATTCTCTCTTCTTTATCAATGCCCGCGATAGTCAGCGCAAGCTCTACGTTACCGAGCACAGTCTGATGAGGAATAAGGTTATAGCTCTGGAAAATAAAGCCTACCCTGTGATTTCTGTATACGTCCCAGTCACGGTCACGATAAAGTTTGGTGCTTTTACCGTTTATCACAAGGTCGCCGGAGGTGTATCTGTCAAGACCGCCAATGATGTTGAGAAGTGTGGTCTTTCCACAGCCGGAAGGACCGAGAATAGACACAAACTCTCTGTCACGGAAGGTGATGTCGACACCGCGAAGAGCGTGCACCGTTTCCGACGAGGTTATGTAATCCTTCGTAATATTGCGTAATTCTAACATATTTTTCTTCTTTCTTCAGAGATTAAATATAATTATACACTATATTTATGAACAAATAACGCATATTTGAAAAAATCATAATAAATTTTTTTATTTGACAACATTTTATTTTTAATGTATAATCAAGGAGGTAAAAATGAATTATACTTTAGTCACACCGGATGAATTTATTCAAGGAACAAGTATAAAATACAAAAATTGGCAATCCATATTAAGAAACAATAAAACTTGTCAGGATTGTTACGAAAAACACGGTTCAATTTTTCTTTTAGACACTTTTCCATATCAGCCGATACATTCATTTTGCAGATGTACGATCGTTCCAATGCGAACTATAACCGTGGGAACAGTAACTGAAAGAGGATGGGACGGAGCAGACGCTTGGTTGATGTATCGAGGCAAATTACCCGATTATTATGTTACTGTTGAAGAAGCTATCAATGCAGGGTGGATATCCAACAAAGGAAATTTATCATCAGTATGTCCAGCAAAAAATGATAGGAAATAAACCATTTTTTAATAAAGAAAAAAAGTTACCTAAAAAAGCGGGGCGAATTTGGTACGAGGCAGATTTTGATTTCACAGAGGGCTTTAGAAATAATAAAAGAATTCTTTATTCCAATGACGGTCTTATATTTGTAAGCCTCGATCACGCGCAAACATTCTACGAGTTAGTAAAGTGAGGATTAACATGATGAACAGAATTTACTATAAAATTGATTTTTCGAGCATAAAAAGCTACGATGAGATACACACCATTATCGCAAAGGGTCTAATGCTCCCCGACTTTTACGGAGCAAATCTTGATGCTCTTTTCGATTGTCTCACGGATATGCTATCCCAAAAATCTATTATAGAGATTTACGGTTTGGAAAACCTAGCAGAATGGAATAATTACGACAAAAAACTTATCGATGTTTTTTTAAGCGCAAAGCACGCTTTAGGGTCAAATTATTCCAACAATCTTTCCGTATTCCTTATCAACAACAACGGTATAAGAAAAACTTTAAAGGATACTCTTGATACTTATAGTTGCAAAATTGATTTTTCAAAGGTTCAATGCGAAAGAGATATACACAATGTAATATCAAAAGCATTAGGTTTTAGCGAATACAGGAACGGGGATTTTGACGCACTATGGGAATGCCTTTTACACTCCCTATATACTCGAATAACAAAAATTGAGATATTAGGTATTTGGCATCTTGAAATCTTTGGCAAATATATCGAACAAATAATCGGTATATTTAAAAAAGCAAAATACGCATATAACGGAAGTTTTGCCGACAGATTTTATGTCACCGTAGTTGAGAAAAACGGCAATAAAACCGAACTGTAAAATATTACTTAAAAAAACGGAGCAATCACGTTGTGCTTTTAAGAAAACACAACCACTGCTCCGTGTATTTATTCTTCAACCTTTATCTGTCTTACCCAAATTCCCTTATTCACGAGAACAAGACCGGGAATGAGCTTCAGATTTTCCACCACCAGAACGATGGGAAGAAGAGTGCGGAATTGGATGTTGGTAAAATATGCAAGACCTGCCACAACGGGAATTACAATTACCCAGGCGTAAACGCTGTCAAAGAGCATCGTGATTAATACTCTACCGCCCGAGCGAATTGTGTAATAGGTCGACGTCGCCAGAGCCGCTGCAGGCATCGTGATGCCGAAGCAAATCATATTGTATGTCGCAAGCTCGATTACAGGCTCAACATCGGTATATATTCTCGGGAATATGGGCGAGAGAGCTATCTGAACACCCATCATCAGCATTCCCATAAACACAGCGAATACGAGCAGCTTTCTGTCGGTATCCTTCGCTTCCTCAAGCTTGCCTGCGCCAAGCAGATTTCCAACGATAATCGCAATCGAGGAGCTAAGAGCAAAATATGCAACGCTGAGAAGGTTCTGCAGGTTGAAGGAAATGTTCATCGCGGTGATAACGTCGGTGCCGCGCGTAGAGTAGCACATATTGATCACGGTTATGGAAAGCGACCAGAACAGCTCATTCAGGAGAATGGGAGTGCCCTTGATGGCAACCTGCTTAACAAGAGGTGCAGGAACGCGGAAATTCCTGAAAAGCCCGATAGCGTATCTGCACTTTTCTTTATTTCTGTGTGTCCAGAACACGAGAATAGCAAGCTCAACAAATCTGGAGAGGGCTGTCGCAATAGCCGCGCCGGCAACACCCATAACAGGGAAGCCGAGAAGACCGAAAATCAGTATTGCGTTAAAGGTAAAGTTGGTGAGAATGGAAACCGTGCTCGCAACCATCGGAACGACCGTTTCTCCTGTTTCACGAAGAGTAGATGCATAGGCCTGCGAGAAGGCGAAGGGAATCAGACCGATAAGAATAAAGGTAACGTAATCCTTAGCGGAAGAAAATACGAGATCTAAATCGAGAACTCCGGCTTCGCTTCCCTCGTTGAGGAAGCCGCTGATCAATCCGTCTTGGAAAATCCCGATAACAGCAACTCCGATAACTCCGATTATAGCGCACAAAAGGAGCTTTATTCTCATTGTGTTACGAACGCCCTCGACGTCGCCTCTGCCGTTAAATTGTGCAGTGAAAATTCCGGCACCGGAAATAGCGCCGAAAATCGCAAGGTTAAATACAAATATGAATTGGTTTACGATAGAAACGCCCGACATCTGCTCTGTTCCCACCCAGCTAACCATAAGATTGTCGAGTAGGTTGACGAGATTGGTGAAGGTGTTCTGAATAATCATAGGTATGGCGATGGCAAGCGTTCGTTTATAAAATGCCCTGTCGCCGATGAATTTTTTAAGCATCTTTTTTTCCTTTGTATCTTGTAATCGCTATATTGTAGCATATCTTACTTAGAAATGCAATAGGAAAATTATGAAAAAAAGTCGGGAAGACTATGCTCCCCGACTAATCTATGCAAATCAATTACTTCTTTTCGTACTCTACACCGTCGATAATAATGGTCTTGCCATCTCTTTCGAAGGAATAGGTCTTGGAAATTTCAGCATTTCCGAATTCGTAAGTGAATGTGATCTCGTCACCCTTGATCTCATAGGTGCCCTCGATCTCCATACCCAAGCCTTCACAGGTGAATTCCTTACCCTTAAAGGTGTAAGTAGTAAGTCCATACTCATCCTCGTATGTACCGGAGAGTCCACAGGATGCGAGTGTGAAGAGCATACCAACAAGAAGTACGCAAACCATAATCATAGAAATAATCTTTTTCATTGTTATTTCTCCTTTCATTTTCGCCGTTATTACGACTGTTAATATTATTTTAACATTTCTAACATAAAATGTCAATAAATCCTCTTGTTATTTAATATTTTTTAACAATTCACCTCAAAACCAACGAGCAAACCGCCCTGCTCGGCATAGAAGGAACAGAGTCCGCCGGTCATAGCGATGTCAATTTTTGCATCCGCAAATTTTTCAAGAATTTTAGCCTTAAGCATCTCGGCTACAGGAAGGTTATTCGCGTGGTGGATTTTCACCCTGCCACCTTTATAGCCCTCGTTTTGCATATTGTCGATGATGTCGGCTACCGCGTTGGCAGGTCCTCGGGATTTACAGATCATCTCCAATGTTCCCTGCTCGCTGGCCTTTCCAATCGCGCGAATTCCCAGAAGGCCCGCCATTTTTGCTTTAAGAGGACTTACTCTGCCGTTGTTGGCGAGGTTGTTCATATTTTCAAGAGCAAAAATAAGCGCCGTGTGCTTGTTGTACTCGATGATTTCTTCCTTGATTTCAGCAAAATCCTTGCCGGCAAGAATAAGATCGCGAAGCTTCTCGATAATCAAAGCATTCTCGGGACCTGTGGAGAGGGTGTCGATTACGTGAATGTTTCTGTCGGGGTGCTCCTCGGCATACTGCTTCGCCGCAACCTGCGCCGCGTTACAGCTGCCCGAAAGACCGCTGGTAATGGTAACGCAAAATACGTTTTCAGCATCGCCAAACGCCTCGTAATATTCGCCCGAGCTGGGACAGGATGAGCGCGAGCGACCCTTATATGATTTCAAATCCGATAGCATACCAACCACGTCAAGGTCGATGTTGTCAACATATTCCTTCGCGTCGGTTATGATTTTAAGAGGCGCGCTCGCATAAGGAACTCCGCCAAGAGTAAGTATATCCGAAGATGAATCGGATACGATTTTAAAGCTCATAATTTTTACCCTCCTCTTTGTTTTTCAACACTTAAAGCATGGTTTATTATACCACAAAACAGGTGGATTGTCAAGAAAATAAACATTTCGAAGTATTAGTCAGATATACCTCTCGCCGCCGTCCGGAAAGATTGTGACGATATTTTTCCCTTCCGATACCCTCGCCTCACGGACCGCCGAGCAGAGCGCTGCGCCTGAAGAAGGGCCGACCAAAATTCCTTCCTTTTTTGTCAATATTTCGCAATATACCCTTGCCTCATCACTCTGAACCCTGTCTATTCGGTCGCAAAGCCTCGACTCGAAAAGCGGAGGCACAAATCCCGCGCCGATGCCGTAGATTTTATGTGTGCCCGCTTCACCACACGACAAAACCGAAGACTCCAAGGGCTCCACAGCAAGAGTTTTAACGGACACATTTTTCTCCTTCAGATAGCGCGCAACACCGCTGAAAGTGCCCGAAGAACCTATTCCACACACAAAAATGTCAACCAAACCTTGCATTTCGCGATAAATTTCTCTGCCGGTGCCATAAAAATGTGCTAGGGCGTTGTTGGGATTTTTAAACTGATTTGGATAAAATGAGCCTTTGATTTCGCCGGATAGTTCCTTCGCGCGGTCTATCGCATCCGCCATTGTGCCATCGGTAAAGGCAACCTCTGCCCCATAGGCTCGCATTAAATTGGCGCGACCAGGCGGTGAGGAACGAGGCATTGTGATAATTGCTCTGTATCCCCCGACAGCCGATAGCATCGCCAGCGAAATTCCCATATTTCCGCTTGTGGCATCAACCAAGGTTCCGCCATCGCCCAGTAATCTCTCCCTCTCGGCAGCTCGAATTATGTAAAGCGCGGCTCTGTCCTTCACCGAGCCGGTGGGATTTCGGCTCTCCACTTTAGCGAAAATTCTCGATTTCAGCCCAAAATATTTCTCTAAGGCGCAAAGCCTTACAAGAGGTGTTTTCCCGATTAATTTTTCAAGTTCGAAATAAGATTTTTCCATAAAAACTCCTCTATATGTAGCTTTTTCTATTGACATTAAAACAATATATGGTATAATATATACACATCTTTAGTTGATTATGAAAGAGGTGATATAGGTGAAAATTATCAAGAGAAACGGAGCCGAAGCGATTTTCGAGAGCGAAAAGATTTTTGCCGCTGTAAGCAAAGCAAATGCAGCGGTTGAACCTGCACATCGCATCACCGATGCGGATATACAGAAAATCACCGACCGCGTGAGCGAAAATTGCAAAAA
This sequence comes from Eubacteriales bacterium, assembly GCA_045654725.1. Classification (GTDB taxonomy): domain Bacteria; phylum Bacillota; class Clostridia; order Oscillospirales; family CAG-272; genus UBA1740. Next base: position 14,115 of record JAZONX010000026.1, on the reverse strand, counting down.
TCTCTCCCGTCCCGCCGAGGTCGAGGAGATTCAGGATATGGTCGAGGGCGAGATTATGGCACTCGGCGCTTTTACTCTGGCAAAAACCTATATTACTTACAGATACACCCGTCAGCTGGTAAGAAAGTCCAACACCACCGATGACAGTATTATGGCTCTCATTTCCCTCACCAATGAGGAGATAAAGCAGGAAAACTCCAACAAAAACCCCACCGTCAACAGTATTCAGCGTGACTATATGGCAGGCGAGGTTTCAAAGGACATCACAAGACGACTTCTCCTTCCCCGGGACATCGTAAAGGCGCACGAGGACGGACTCATTCACTTCCACGATGCCGACTATTTCGCCCAGAGAATGCACAACTGCGACCTGGTAAACCTGGAGGATATGCTCCAGAACGGAACGGTCATCAGCGGAACTCTCATCGAGAAGCCAAAGAGCTTCTCCACCGCCTGCAACATTGCGGCGCAGATTATAGCGCAGGTTGCATCGAATCAGTATGGCGGTCAGTCCATAAGCCTCACACACCTTGCGCCCTTTGTTGACGTGTCAAGACAGAAAATTCGCAAGGCTGTTATAGCCGACCTCGAGGCTGCAGGTATGAATTTTGACGATACGCAGGTGGAAAAAATCACCGCAAACCGTCTTGCCGAGGAGGTTAACCGAGGTGTTCAGTGTATTCAGTATCAGGTCGTTACCCTGCTCACCACCAATGGACAGGCTCCCTTTATCACCATGTTTATGTACCTTAGCGAGGCGAGGAGCGAGCAGGAAAGAGCCGACCTTGCTCTAATTATCGAGGAAGTCCTGAATCAGCGCATCAAGGGCGTCAAAAACGAGGCAGGAGTGTGGATTACGCCAGCCTTCCCCAAGCTTATCTACGTTCTCGAGGAGGACAACGTCTACCCCGAGTCGAAATATTATTACCTCACCGAGCTCGCAGCAAAATGCACTGCAAAGCGCATGGTTCCCGACTACATTTCAGAGAAAATCATGCTAAAGAACAAGGTGGACAAGAACGGTGACGGTCAGTGCTATACCTGTATGGGATGTCGCTCCTTCCTCACGCCTTACGTTGACGAGAAGGGTCAGCCGAAGTATTACGGCCGCTTCAATCAGGGTGTCGTTACGGTAAACCTTGTTGACATCGGTCTTTCGGCAGGTGGCGATATGGATAAATTCCGCGAGATTTTCGATGAGAGAATGGAGCTCTGCCACAAAGCGCTCCGATGCCGTCACGACAGACTGGTTGGCACTCCCTCGGATGCCGCGCCTATTCTCTGGCAGTACGGCGCGCTGACAAGACTAGAAAAGGGCGAGCCAATAACAAAATATCTATACGGCGGCTACTCCACGCTCTCGCTGGGCTACGCGGGGCTTTGGGAATGTGTGTACGCCCTTTCAGGTAAAAAACTCACCGAGCCCGAGGGCGAGGAGCTGGGACTTGAGATAATGAGAATGCTCAACTCCTACACCGCAAAATGGAAGGCGGCAGAGAACATCGACTACTCGCTCTACGGTACACCTCTCGAGAGCACGACATACAAGTTCGCAAAGGCTCTGCAAAAGCGTTTCGGCATCGTGCCGGGCGTAAGCGACAAAAGTTACATCACAAACTCCTACCACGTGCACGTTACCGAGGAGATAGACGCCTTCGAAAAGCTCCTTCTTGAGGCAAAGTTCCAGGCTCTCTCGCCCGGAGGCGCAATCTCCTACGTGGAGGTTCCGGATATGCAGAGCAATATTCCCGCGGTGCTTGACGTGATGCGCTTCATCTACGACAACATCATGTACGCCGAGCTGAACACCAAGAGCGATTACTGTCAGAAGTGCGGCTACGACGGTGAGATCGGCATTGTGTCCGAGGGCGGAAAGCTTCTTTGGGAGTGTCCCAACTGTCACAACCGCGACCAATCTACAATGAACGTGGCGCGCAGAACCTGCGGTTACATCGGCACACAGTATTGGAACCAAGGTAGAACAAGCGAGATAAAGGACAGGGTTTTACACCTTTAATTGCAAAAAATAGAGTAGGATGTCTACTATAATTTACATTTTAATCTATTAACATAAAGAAAAACGCACATTGACAAGGAAAATCCGCGGTCAATGTGCGTCAAATATAAGCTACATTTCTTCCTGTTTGTTCCGCTTCACCATATTGGTTACGCATCTCGATTTATCCTGAAAAAACTCCTTGGTGCGGCGGCTTATGGTAATTGCGCCCACAGCAGCAAGAGAAACAAACGCAAGCGATGCGTAAGGATGTCGCATCATTCGTCCTTTTTTGTTATTAAACATCTTAATTCTCCTTTTTATGGTGTAAATATATTTTATCCGCGCGAGCAAAAATTATTTATATCATTGACAAATCATAAATATTGTTGTAAAATTATAGTGATAAAATCTGTCCTATCGGACACAGTAAGCTATGCTTATTTGAAAGGAAATTACCAATGAGTAAGATCAAAGACCGCAAGAAAATCGAAAATACCGTCGAGGTCGACGAGCAGCTCAGTGTAAGAGAGATCAAAAAGCTCCTTAGCGACGCCGAGGAATGTCTTGACAAAAACGATTTTTCAGGCGCAGTGGATATTTATAAATTCCTCGCGGGATCGGGAGTCCTCGAGGGCGAGCGCGAGCTTGCTCTTATTCTCGAAGCAGGACAGCTCCTTCCGCAGGATCTGGAAATGGCTATCGAGTACTTCTACTCCGCCGCAAAGAAGGGTGACCCTCTCTCGGCATATAAATACAGCAGACACGCTATCGGCAATGAGGATCTCTGCGACTTCTGGCTCGCATACGCGGCTATTATGGAGCTAAAAGAGGCTTACGCAGATGCCTTTGCGCTCTATTCGAGCAAGAGAGAAAGAGAAATTGCCGCCTACTACTGCTCGCAGCTTGCCGAGGACGGCGACGTTGATGCAATCATCGAGATGGCGCGCAGACACCTATATGGTGACGGCGTTGAGCAGAACGAAAAACAGGCAAAGTGGTATATTGAGCAGATCGAAAAGGCTCCCTTGCACGCTCTGAAGCTTTACAGAAGACTCCAGGCAGTTGAAGGCAGGTCGATTCGTCCCAAAATTCCCACCTTCACCGACAGAAATCGCATTATCAGCAAGCTTATTGATGGCGCGAAGAAGTTCGGATACACCGAGATTTGGCTCACACTCAGCAACCTTTACGCCAAGTGTGGCAGCAAGGACGCGAACATCTATCTCGCGCTCATGCACATTGAGGGCGTTGAGTTTGAGAAGAATGTCGAGGTAGGTATCTCGATGCTCGAGGATGCTATGCACGACGGATCTGTTACAGCCGCAAAGTGCCTCGGAGACCTCTACTCGGTAGGCGAATTCGTGGAGCAGAGCGACAAGCACGCGGTTTACTATTACAGACGCGCGGCAGAGATGGGTGGCGCCGGAGAATACGAAAATCTCGGAGACATTTTCCACGAGGGTGCTCTCACCGAGCCCGATTACACTCTTGCCTATTCGCTTTATGAGAAAGGCGCAAAGGCCGGTGTTGTGGGATGTCAGCGTAAGCTTCGCATGATGATTGAGGAGCGCGAGAAAAACTACATAGAGGCTTGTAAAATCGAAAAATCTTCGCCCGAAGAGGCATTCCCTTACTTCAAAAAATCGGTTGACGCAGGTTATCTTCCCGCGCATGCAAGAATCGGCTGGTACTACGAACGAGGCATCGGCACAAAGGCAAACCGCAAGGCGGCTTACTCTCATTACAAGGCTGCATACGATGCAGGCGACAAGCGCGCTATCGAGAGTCTCGGCAGATGCTATGCGAGAGGTATCGGCGTAGCATTCGACTTTAAAAAGGCATCCGAGCTTCTCTCCATCGCGAGAGAGATGGGCTCTTACAGTGCCGACAGAGAGCTTTACCGCATCTATGAAAACAAAAAACGACACATGGTTCGCTCGCTCTACTCGAGAGCAATGCGACTTTACTATATGAAGGAATACGCCCTCGCGCGTGAGCTCTTTGAGGTTTGTATGCAACTCGGATATCCCGACGCCATATATTCTATCGGCTGTCTTTACGAATTTGGTATCACCACCCAGCCCGACAGAAAGATCGCACTTAAGTACTACAAGAGAGCGTACGAGCTGGGATATAGCGACCCCAGACAGTATCATAAGCAAAGCATGTTGCGTATCTCTAAGTGATGTCATATTTGGTGAAACCGAAAAAGTCCAAGAGGGTTATCAAAAAAATAACATTATATTTATTTTCTTTTGATCATGTTTCGTTAGGTTGAAATCCTTCAGATTTCTTTCATTTTATTTGGACTTTTTCTACCGCCGTTTGCTTGACTCTCGCTGTATATATATACAGCTTCGGCAGCAACCGACGCTTTCCCCTCAAATCTGCCTATCATTTCTTTCGTGATGTCATATTTGGTGAAACCGAAAAAGTCCAAGAGGGTTATCAAAAAAATAACATTATATTTATTTTCTTTTGATCATGTTTCGTTAGGTTGAAATCCTTCGGATTTCTTTCATTTTATTTGGACTTTTTCTACCGCCGTTTGCTTGACTCTCGCTGTATATATATACAGCTTCGGCAGCAACCGACGCTTTCCCCTCAAATCTGCCTATCACTTCTTTTGTGATGTCATATTTGTGCAAAAAAGCAGCCCGTTTCGGGCTGCTTTTCTTTTTTATTTATTCTCGGGTGTGCTGTTTACATCATCAAGAGTTGTAACCTTGATGGTGGGCCACTCCTTAATCTTATCGATGAGAAGGAGATAGTAGGAGGTTTCCTCAAAATCTTCCTCGTCAAAGAGAGTAAAGAGCTCGGCTCTGCAGGTCTCAACGTACTTTGCATACTCCTCATCGGTCATGCTATCCTTACTAATGCCCTCATAGTAGAGTGCCTCGTTTACGTAATCGTTAAGATACTGCTCAACGGTTGCATCGTATGTGCTCTGAAGCTCGGCATCAGTGGGAAGAACATTCTCGGTTCTCAAAATATAGAAGAGGAGAAGTCTTTCCTTAACCTTGTTCTGCGCGAGAAGGTAGCAGTAGTCAGACCATGAGAAGCTGTAGCCCGAGGTTCCGAAATATGCCTCCGCATACTTGTCAACTGTGTCGTAGGTGGTGTAGGTTCCGTCGCTGTTATAGATTCGACCGCCACTCTCGGCATACTTATAGTTAACCTCGTAAACGTAGTCGTTGTAGATCTCCTCAAGCTTCTGCACGGGATACTTCTTCACGTTTACCATAGAGAGAAGCTTTGTCCAGATAGCCTCCTCGAGGAATGCCTCGTAGTCCGACTCGTAAACGTCGTTTGTAACCTTCTTTACGTAGTTGTAATACTTCTGTGCGATGCCTTCTCCCTCATACTCGTTAAGATCCTCGGCTTTGATGCCAAAGGTTCCGTCGTCAATCTTCTTCTGAACGAATTCGTCGGTGAGAGTGTCGTTTGCCTGATAATCGATGATGCCGTCAACATAAACCTCGAAGTAAACGTCGCGGTTACGGTAATCCTTTTGAGTAGCATCATAAGGAATGTATCCCGAAAGAACGGTAGGATCCTTCTCGGACTCGGTAGCGTAAAGAACCTTCACGCCGGTGTACTGATAGTTGACGTCACCGCAGGAATTCTTAATATCCCAGGTGCTTTCGCCGATCTCAGCCTTCTCAATATGGAATCTGAACTGATCGCCATAAATAGCGTCAATGTCGCTGGACATATCAACTCTCTCGAAGGTAACGGTTTCCTTCTTGATATTCTCGGTGTCACCACCGTTGGTAACAAATCTTGTGTAGGATATGTATACGATGCAATCATCCGCAAGTGTTTCAACTCTGCCGGATGTGATCTTCTCATACTTGGGGAACTCGGAGGTATTCATACCAACCATCTCAAGCTCAACGCCGGGATAGAATCCGCCGGAACCAACCTCAAGGGAGCCTGCGCTTGCGTTAGAGAGGTTCGAGAGCTCGGGAATGTAAACCTTCTCACCATCGCTGTCAAGGAGGTATCCGCGATAATAAACGTAAACCACGTCGCCGGGGCCAATAACGGTATCGGCATTTGTCCTGTCATCAAGGCTCGCAGAGGTCTTGTCCTTATTAGCGGCAAGAATCGCAAGAATCGCATTATCGGTGTCGATAGGACGGGGCTTCGCTATCTGGAGCTCAAGCTCAAGATTTTTGTAGTCACCGTTAAATTCAACATACTTGGAGAGGTCGGACTTCAAATAATCAAAGCCCTTATCATTCTTTATATAGTCAACAAGGAAAACAATACCAACCGCAATCGCGATTACGAGAATAATCGACACCGAGATAATAGCGGCAATGGCATTTCTGCTAAGCTTCTTCTTTCTACTGTTTTCCGTCTCAGGCTTTGCGTTCTTCGCATTAACCTTATTAACCTTTTCGTTTGAAGCCTTCTGATTATTAGTAGTAGGCTTTTTCTTATTTTCACTCATTTTCGGTAAAAACCTTTCATTATATATATTATATAAATGAATCGGCAAACGCCGTTGCCAATTTATCGCACCTCTCGTTATAGTCATGACCCGCGTGTCCCTTGACCCAAACGAAGGTTACATTATGAATTTTGGTGAGAGAATAAAGCTTCTCCCAGAGGTCAGGATTCTTAAGTTCCTCCCTGCCTCTCCGCCAGCCTGCATCCCGCCAGGAGTCTACCCAGCCCTGCAAATAGGCGTCTACCAGATATTTGGAATCCGAATAAAGAGTCACCGCACAAGGCTCCTTGAGAGCAGACAGACCCTCAATTGCGGCAGTCAGCTCCATACGGTTATTGGTGGTTTCCCTCTCGCCGCCGGAAAGTTCCTTTTCGTACCTTCCGTAAACGAGAATTGCACCCCAACCGCCCTTACCGGGATTGCCTCGGCAGGCTCCGTCGGTGTATATCTCTACTTCTTTCATATTTTATCCTATTTATAAGAAAACGGGCGAAGATTCTTCGCCCGTTCTCACTTTAGTCCTTATTCTGCAGGACGGCAGAATGTTAATGCCTTAATTATTCTACGGTGTAGTTGAGGAACTCGTTTCTGAACTGAATCTTGCCATCCTCGATTACAGCGTTAACGGTCTTCTTCTCCTCGTTGTACTTAACGTCGAAGGAGGTGAGGTAGTAGAAGAGCTTGTCGAACTGAAGAGCAACGCTGAAGTTGGTCTCGCCGTAGGTCTGGATGTAATACTTGTAGTTCTCCTTACCAATAGCCTTCTTATAAGCTCTGAGGTACTTGTTGTTTACAAGGAAGTAGTCGGACATTGTGCGAGCAAACTCAATGCTCTCCTCGTCCTTCTCGGTTGCGCTGGTGTTGTAAACACCGCCATTGATATCAGCCTCAACGTAATCGCCAAGAACTCTGAGAGCGTCAGCCTCACAAGCCTTTGCAACAACGTAGATCTGGATCATGGGCTTAATAAGAGCCTCAGCCTCTGCGGTGATAGCCGCATCAACTGCGTCCATATTAGCTACCTTATAAACGTTCTGCATGAGGTAATCGTCGAAGGTCTTGTATGCGTCAACGTGAGCAACAGAACCAGCCTTACCGGTGTAGTAGGTCTGCTCGTGCTGATCGGTGATGTGCTTCTTGAACTCCTTAACGAGTTTCTTGGGATACTCGCCGGTCAACTTAACGTGCTTTTCGATAAGATCCCAAATAGCCTCCTCGATCTTAGCGGTCATATCGGTTTCATAGGAAACTGCAGCTGCATAGAATACGCTGTCATAGTACTTCTGACCGATGAGATCGCCGATCTTGTCGGTGCCGTTAGAGCACTCAATGATCTTGCCAACGTACTCCTTGAGAACGATGAGTCTCTGCTTCTCAAGCTCTGCCTTATAGGTAGCGTTGCTGCTGGACTTGTTGTAGTTCTCTACTGCAGCCTTGAGGTCTGCGTACTTATCGAAGAACTCCTGGTTCTCAACGATCTTTGTGCTGTAAATCTTTGCAACGTCTGCAACGAGGTCGGTAACCTTTGTGTCACCGTTCTTGTATGCCTCGTCAGCGAGAACGTCAAAGCTTGTAGTCTTAAGAGAGCTGCCGTAAACGTATGTGAGAATATCGCTTGCGGAAACCTTATCATAAGAGGGAATGTCAATGTAGTAGAGGGGGAATACGTAGTAGGTGAGCTCCTTCTCGTTAAGAGTAACCTTCTCATCCTTTACGTGGCCGTTATCAGGAACAAGTGCTGTCTTCTTGCTCTCGTCCTCAACCTTCTCGTAGGGAGTGTACTTGAACTCAACGATAGGCTTGAAGTTCTCGATAACGTACTTAACTGTTACGCTCTCATAGGTGTACTTGCCACACTCGAACTTGTTAGTTGTTTCAGTGGGCTTCTCTGCGTTGTTGGTAGAAACCTTAACCTCGTTACCAACCTTTGCGCCAAGCTCGATAAGCTTTGCATAAAGCTCTGCATCTGCGCCTGCTACGCCAAGAGTCTCGTAAGTAGCGGTCTCGGTAACGGTCTCATCCTTCTCGTTCTTGTAGGTACGGGTGTAGGATACAACGATGATCTGACCATCCTTAACCTTGAGGGCTTCCTCGATGTAAGCCGCAAGAGCTTCCTTCTTAGCGTCCTCATCAGACTTATCGTTCTCTTCCTCAGAAGACTCGCCATCGGTGGTCTCGGGAGTCTCGGGAGTTTCGGTAGGATGCTCTTCCTCCCACTTAGCCTCGAACTCTTCCTCAGCCTTGCTCTTGATCTCACTTGCGAGGAGCGCGGAGTAGATGTAATCCTTTACGTCAACATTGTTAGCGTCGAGAGCGGTCTTGAGAGCAACCATGAACTTGCTGTCCTCGTTAACGTCGCCGAGCTTGATAACGTGGTTAGCCTTGTTGGTGCCGGTAAGAGCATTCTCCTGCATATCAGAGGTGAAGAATACGTTACCCTCTGCATCAACTGCATAATATACGAAGTAAAGCGCATCGCCACCGTCAAGAAGGCCCTCTTCGAGCTTCTCGGAATCGGTAGCTGCAGCAATCATCTTATCTGCAACTGCGTTATAGATTTTGTCCTTAACATACTGTTCTCTGGTAGCAGGATTAGCAGAGAATTCGCCATCCTTCACCTTAATATTGGCAAGAGCTGCCTTGAAGTCCTCATAGTTGAAGGTAGCATAAGCGCCAAGATCCTCTTTTGCGAAATTGTAGGTTCCGCAGCTTGTGAAAACAAGAAGAGTAGTCACGACGGTAAGAATTAATGCAACAATTCTTTTTTTCATGTCTTTCATCCTTATATAAAATAATTATTTCAAATTCCGCGCCGCGTAGGACGCGATTAAATTGATCAAAAATATTTTCCCAACTATATATTTTGGGATACTGAACTATTATAACACACAAAAGTGAAAAATGCAAATGTTTTTTTCATTTTTTTAAATATTTTTTATTTTTTTCAACAAAGTAATAAAAATTGTTCACAATTACACTTTTCCTCTGTATATTTTGGTGAATTTTTTGCCTTATTTTTTCAAAAATCAGCCCAAATGGAAGAATAGCGTGATACAAAAACAGACTTTTTGATTTTCCCCTTGACAAAAGTCGGTTTGTTTAGTATAATTTTTGCATAAGAAAATGTCATTGCCCAAGGGTAATTGAAAGGATATAAAAGATGATTGGCGATAAAAGAATCGTTTTCTCGGGAGTTCAGCCCTCGGGAAACCTCACAATAGGAAATTACCTCGGCGCGATTAAGAATTTCTCGCGTTTTTCTGAGGACTATAAGACCTTCTACTGCGTAGTTGACCTTCACGCGATTACAGTTAGACAGGTTCCCGCAGAGCTTCGCAGAAGAACCTACGAAACACTCGCGCTCTACATGGCGTGCGGTCTTGATGAAAAGAAAAACACACTCTTTGTGCAGTCGCACGTACCTGCACACACAGAGCTTGGTTGGATGCTCGATTGCTACACGATGTTCGGTGAGCTCTCGCGTATGACACAGTTCAAGGATAAGAGTCAGAAGCACTCGCAGAATATTAACGCAGGTCTTTTCACCTACCCCACACTTATGGCGGCAGATATTCTGCTCTATCAGACCGATGTTGTGCCTGTTGGCGTTGACCAGAAGCAGCACCTCGAGCTGGCAAGAGATATCGGTATGAGATTTAATCAGATCTACGGTGACACCTTCACCATTCCTGAAGGATACATGTCCACCGACACGATGAAGATTATGTCACTGGCAGAGCCCACCGCGAAGATGTCAAAATCCGACACAAATCAGAACGCGGTGGTTTATATTCTCGACTCCAAGGACGACGTTATGCGTAAGTTCAAGAAGGCTGTGACCGACTCGGATGCCTGCGTGAGATACTCCGAGGACAAGCCCGGCGTTTCCAATCTTATGACAATCTACCGCGCCTTCACCGGCAAGACCTTTGAGGAAATTGAGCGTGAGTTCGACGGCAAGGGCTATGGTGATTTCAAGCTGGCGGTTGGCGAGGCTTGTGCGGACGGTCTTGCTCCCGTGAGAGATGAGTTCGCTCGCCTTATGGCAGATAAGGCTCACCTTGAGGCGGTTATGAAGGCAGGTGCCGACGAGGCAGCTTACTTTGCTCGCAAAACCATGTCTAAAGTTAGAAGAAAGATTGGTTTTGTAAACTAAACATTACAAGAAATACAAAAAGCGATTGTTTATGCCCGTAAAGGTGATAGGCAGTCGCTTTTAAAAAAGGATTTTTATGAGATATATTCTTGCATCAAAGTCACCGAGAAGGCGCGAGCTTCTCTCGGAGATAGTAAAGGATTTTGAGATAATCACAAAAGAGGTTGACGAGAGTCTACCCAGCGAAATTCACCCTCAAGAGGGAGTTGAAATTCTCGCTATTCGCAAGGGCGAGGTTGTATCAAGAGAGGTCGGAGATGACGCGCTTGTTATTTCCTCCGACACCCTGGTTGAGCTCGGCGGAGTTGCACTTGGAAAGCCTGCCGACGAGGATGACGCCATCAAAATGCTGAAAATGCTCTCGGGCAGAGCGCACAACGTACACACAGGCGTTGCTGTGCATCACAAGGGCAGAGTCTTCAGCGGTGTTGCCACCACGGCTGTGATTTTCAGAGAGATGACCGACGAGGAGATTTTTGACTATGTCAAAAGCGGTGATCCCATGGACAAGGCAGGAGCATACGGCATCCAAAGTGGCGGTGGAAAATTCGTCAGCGGCTACGAGGGTGATTACGATACAGTTGTAGGTCTGTCGGTTAAGCTGACCAAAAAACTGATTGACGAGGCGACAAATGACTAAGGCTGAAAAAAGAGAAAGACTCGCGCTGATAGTTGAAAAACTGAAGGAAATATATCCCAATGCCGAATGTGCTTTGCACTACGACGGTGACCCCTGGAAGCTACTCGTAATGGGCAGACTCTCGGCGCAATGCACCGACGCGAGGGTGAATATCGTCTGTGAGGAGCTTTTCAAGAGATTTCCCGATGCGCTTTCAATGGCCAACGGCGATATAACCGAGATCGAAGAAATAATCAAGCCCTGCGGGCTTTATCGAATGAAGGCGGATAATATCAGAGAGTCAAGCAGAATGTTGATTACCGATTTTGGCGGCGAGCTTCCCGACAATATGGATGACCTGCTGAAGCTTCCCGGCGTTGGCAGAAAAATAGCAAACCTTCTTCTCGGCGACGTGTTCGGCAAGGAAGCAATCGTCTGTGATACCCATTGCATCCGAATCTGCGGAAGGCTCGGAATGTACCCCGAAAAGGAAAAAGACCCCACAAAAATCGAGAAAATACTACGAGATCTGATCGACCTAAAGGAAGGAAGCGATTTTTGTCATCGTATAGTGCTATTCGGCAGAGATATCTGCACCGCGAGAAGTCCAATGTGTGAGGGATGTCCGCTTGAGAATCTGTGCCATAGGAGAGAGCGAGAATGGAAAAAATTAAAATAAGCCTTCCCATCATAGTCGAGGGAAGATACGATAAAAGCGCGCTCTCGGGCTTCGTTGATGCAAAAATTCTGACCACCGAGGGCTTTTCAATCTTCAACAACAAGGAAAAACAGTCACTTCTGCGCCGAATTGCAGAAGGTGGTATCATTATTCTCACCGACTCGGATGGTGGTGGAAAGCAAATTCGCAAATTTCTCGCAGGTATTTTGCCCGCCGAGAAGATACACAACCTCTACATACCAAGAGTCGAGGGTAAGGAAAGACGAAAAAGAAAGCCCTCCGCAAGCGGAACGCTCGGCGTCGAGGGAATGGATAAGGATGTTATTTTGCGCCTACTCAACCCCTTTGCAGAGGGTAAAAACTCCTCAAAAAGCGCAAAAATGATAACTAAAGTTGACTTTTTTGAAGATAAACTCACCGGTTGTGAGAATGCATCCATCAACAGAGCCTTACTCTGCCGTGCAGTAAATCTCCCCGAAGATATGACTCCAAAAGCGTTACTTGAGGCGATGAACATACTCTACGGCTACGATGAATACAAAAGGATAATTGAAGAATTAAACAAATAAAAAAAGAGCCTTTTTAGGGCTCTTTTTTTATATAAATATAAGCGCACCGATAACCGAGCTGATAATTCCGATAAGCGATCCCGTGAGTACGTCACGAACAAAGTGAATACCCAGCGCGACACGACAGAAGCACATCAAAAATCCAAAGAAAAGCAGGGTTATGGCAACCGGGAGATTCACAAAAATCGCGATTGTGCCGATAGCAAAAATCGAGAAGGCATGACGGCTCGGGAAGGAGTCACCCGACTTTTTCTTCGGTGGATTTTCGTAAAAATCATAAAGCTCGTAGGGTCTTGGAGCATTTATGAGCTTGCGAAGAAGGCTGACAAGCACAAATGGCACACCAAGTGTCACAAGATACATTGCACCGGCCATAGGAGAGCGACCGAAAAAGCCGACACCGAGATAAACGAAGGCTAAAATTGACAGAGCAGTTGCCACGTGACAGCAGATTTTCAGCACAAGCGACAGCCTGGGTGCTGAATTAACTTTTTTCAAAAAACCTTCCATTTTATCTCTCCTCTCGGTCTTAATTCAATCTAATTATTACATAATTTCATTTTATTGTCAAGCCTAAAATGAATTTTCTGTAACAATTTGACGCGAAGTTACAAACCGATTGACATATTCAAAAAAATGTGTTATAGTATATTGAATCCATATGTTTTATGAGGAAAATATGAAAAAAATATCTATCAATTATAAAAAATTAGCCAAAATTTTACTAATTTTGCTTATCTTCTTCCTTGTATCGGTACTGTCCACGGTTATTTTGAGCCTTATTGGAATAGTGTCCTTTGAGGGCGGAGAAATTAAACTCAATCAGGCGCTTTTTGACTCCTTCAAGAACAGCTGGTACGGTTGTCTGTTTACCATTCTTCTTCAGGTAATCATCACCTCACTGCTCTCCTTCGTGCCCGGAGTTTCGATGGCGTTTATTATGCTCGTTCAGTCGCTTTATCAGAATCCTCCGCTGGCATTTTTGATTTCCTTCTCGGCAGTTCTGCTCTCCAGCCTTATGATGTACCTTCTCGGTCGATTTGGCGGATACGCACTCTGCACAAAGCTGCTCGGTAAGGAGGACTGCGACAAGGCATCCGACCTTCTTAATAATAAAGGTACGATTTTCTTCCCCTTGATGATGCTCTTCCCGATGTTCCCCGACGATGCGCTTGTTATGATGGCGGGAACGCTTAAAATGTCGCTGAAGTGGTTTATTCCCTCTATCGTGGTTTGCCGCGGTATCGGTGTTGCGTCGATTATTTTTGGTCTTGGCAGCATACCCTTTGACAAATTCACAACCCCCTGGCATTGGATAGGCTTTATTGCCGCCTGTGCGATCGGAATTTTCCTCGTATTCTTCGCTGCCGCAAAGCTTAACAAGTATATGCAGAAGAATAACGCAAAATCGGACGAAAAACTCGAAGAGGTTGTAGAGGAAGATATAGAAGAAAAGGTTGAAGAAACAAACTAAAACAAAAAACAGGCTGAATTGAACTGAACCCAAGGCAATAGACACGAAATAAAAAAACATTTCATAGAATAGCTTTGATTTGCTCTTAAAAGCTCGTTATTTCTTGAAACTGACATCGTTTCTCATACGGTGTCAGTTTTGTTTTTAGTTGAATACGTTC
>JAZONX010000025.1:0-8920 GCA_045654725.1 Eubacteriales bacterium | reverse complement strand
CCCTCATCATAGGAGTGATCAAGGATTATATCATTACCGCATACTGCACAAGTCTGTGCGTATTCGCAAGTAAGATCATTTTCTGTGTCGTGGTATTCGTAAGAACCACAGGGCTTGGTCTGGGTTGCCTCATCCCAAGTCATATAATAGCAGTAACATTCAACAATATTGGTAACGTCTGCAGACTGATCTCTGCCGTAAGAACCTTCACCGCTGAATACTATTCCTGCAATATCTACAGGAACTTCGATAGCGTAAATGTCGCAACCGCTGTCGTTCTGTCCAACAACGTTAGTAAGAACCGCGCCGGGCCATGCTGCGTTCTCGCCATCTCTGCCGCCCCAATAGTAAATACTTACTTCGGGCCATGTCCAGTTGTTCTCAAAGTAGATGATCATGGTTTCGGTCTTGCCACATACCGAGCAAACGCTATCTACGTATGTATGCACGCCGGTAGCCTCAACTTCGTCACCGGTGTAGTTGTGACCGCATTTGGAGCAAGTATATGTTGTGTAACCTGCAGCTACACATGTAGGAGCTGTTACAACTGCTTCGTAGGAGTGGTCGATTACAGGAATAACTTCCTGTGCTACAATAATTTCACCACACTTGGAGCACTTCTTACCTTCGGTAAGACCTGTTTCAGTACAAGTAGCTGCCTTGCCTGCTACGGTTGTTTCCTCGTGCTCTGTGCAAAGCTTTGCAGTACATACGTCACAAACGTAGTCGCCGTCTTTATCTGGATGTGCGGTAACAGGAATTTCTGTCTGTGCAACGGTTGTTGTGTCACAAACGGAGCACTTCTTACCATCGGTAAGACCTGTTTCAGTACAAGTAGCCGCCTTGCCTTCAACGGTTTCCTCGGTGTGATCAATAACATTACCCTGAGTCGCGCCGCACTCACACTTCTGGGGCTCAGTACAAGTTGCATCCGACCATACGTGAACGTGAGAAACGGAAAGTTTTTCACCGTCGAAAGCAAATACGTATTCGCCTTCGGTTGTAATAACAAGAGTACAGTTGTCGCCAACAGAAGAAGAGAATGTCCAGCCTTCTGCAGCGCCTTCAATTTTGCCACTGTTACCAAGCCAAGTGCCACTCTTTATAACTTTAAACTCATAGGTGCTTGCTTCAAGAGTAAGAGTTACGTAACCAATGGTTCCGTCCTCAGTTTCAAGCTTAAATTCGTTTGCAACAGTGCTCCAACCGTTGAAGGAACCAACAAGGTAATTATCGGTAGAAAGAGGATCAACAACGGGAACTTCACCAAGGCTGCCATACCAAGCGTCAGCCTTAACGTCGTAATACTTACCGTATTCAGCGGTAAGGTCTGCTGTCTGAGAGCCATTATTGTTGTTATTGAATATGATGTTGTCATACTGTGTGTTAAACTCAACGTAGTAAACGTCAAAACCGTTAACAGTAACATCTTCAACCTTGGTCATTACATTGCCGGGCCAAGCATTATTTCCCGCGCTATTCCAAGCGTATGCAGCAACTGTGTCCCATTTTGCACTGTTAATGCAATAAACAATGTACATGTCACAGCGAGAGCAATCGCCGTTTACATAATTATGACCAAGAGCATCAACAGAAGTTCTTTCAGATGATGTATCTTCGCCACACTTATCACACTTAAGGTATTTTTCACCTGCTTCAGTACATGTAGCAGTGTTAACTTCAGTAGAAGTGGTGTGTGCGCAAACTTCTTCCGCGCGACAAACGGAACATACACCGTCAACATAGTTATGATCAGTCTTTCCAATTGTTTCGGTCTTTGTTTCACCACATGCTGTACAGGTATACTTCATAGTACCTGTTGCACTACAAGTTGCTGCAGTTGTTACAGAGCCGGTATCCCATGTGTGGTTACCGTTACAGAAGTAGCTCCAGCCGGTTGTCTGATTGTCCCACGCATTAACAGTAAATAGGTTATTTCCATTAGACTGCAATGTCAAGTCGCCTGTCTGGTTCCACTTGTTACTCCAGTTATTAGCTGTAGTGGATTTGTTCATTCTGCAAAAGATAACATTGGGGTATCCCGCAGGAACATCGCACTCAAAGATACCATCTTCGTCGGTATCAGTCATGTTAACCCACGTCGTACCGTTTCCAAAGAAATATGCTGCGAAACGAGCACTATTGGGATCCCAAAACGATGCATCAAGATACACCTTTGTAGGTGTCGCCGCGCTTGCGGGAGTCACTGCTACCACCGCGAGGATGGAGAAGATCATCGCAAGAGCGAGAACCAAAGTAAGGATTTTTGCTCTTTTATTCATAAGAAAAAAATTTCCTTTCTACCCTTTTCGGGCTATTTTATTTTAAGATATTTATATTTTACCACATCAGTTAAAGAAAGTCCATTAGCATTACTACCAAATCTTGTCAAGATATATTATATATTTTACACAACAATCTGTCGGATTGGCACACGAAGTATGTAGAATTTGCGTAATTGTAAAATATTTGTGAACAAAAAAGACCGCCTCAAGGACGGTCTAAAATTGGTGTTTTATGCTTCTTGCTTCTTCATGAGTTTGCCGAGTGAGTGACGGTAAATCGCGTAAGAGATAATTCCCGTGATTATGTCGGAAATCAACTGCGTCCAAACTATGCCGTAAAGCCCAAAAATATGGTTCATCACAAAGAGCAACGGAATATTCACCACTCCCTGACGAAGGCAAGAGAGGATAAGCGCCTGCTTACCATATCCCATCGCCTGGAAGGTGAAGCTAATCTGAAGATTAAAGAGCATGAAGGGAACCGAAAGACAGAGTATGCGAAGGAAATCAGTGGCCATATCCGCTGTCGCGGGATCGGAGTTGAAAACTACGGCGATATGATGTGCGAAGAGCTGGAAAAGAAGAATACAGAATGCGGCGAAAATCATGGCGGCATTTCTCGATGCTCTCGCAAATGAACGCATACGCTTGTGATCTCCCGAGGCGAAATTATACGCCACAAGAGGCATCATGCCCTGACAAAGACCAAAGCCAACGTTCATCGGAAGCATATCAATCTTCTTTGCAATTCCGATAGCCGCAACGGGAACGTCACCGAATTCGCCCTGATAGCTTGCCGCGAGGTTATTTATTACAATATTCGACAGACACGCAAGCAGAGAGCCAAGTGCCGACGGAATACCTACCGCAAGCACCATTTTAATGTATTTCGGCTCGAGGATAGATTTTTTTACGTTAAGCGAAAGAATGGAATTCTTCCTTATCGTAAGATAGATAACGATGAAGTAAACGAGCACCGCTATGTTGGAAATCATGGTTGCGATAGCCGCGCCCATAACCTCTTTTCCGGGCTCGAGAATCACGAACATAAAGATAGGGTCGAGGATGATATTCAGTATTCCGCCAAATCCAAGTCCCGTACTTGCCTTGCTTGCAAGACCCTCGCTTCGAAGAAGGTGTGACATTGTCATTGAAAGCGCGGTGGGAACTCCACCGATTACAACTACCCAGAGAGCATATTCTTTAGCGTAAGGAAGCGAACTTTCGGTTGCGCCAAGACCCATCAAAAGCTGATCCATAAAGATAAATACTATGAGGGAATATATCGCGGAAACCACCATTGTACAATAGAAGGAGAAGGATGAAACCTTTGCCGCATCCCTTCCCTTTTTCTCGCCCATGAGACGGGAAATAAGGCTTCCACCACCAACGCCGAAGAGGTTTGGCAGACAGTTAAGCATAAACAGAAGTGTGAAAGCCACCGATGATGCAGCGGTCTTCGAGGGGTCGCCCGCCATACCGATAAAGAAGGTGTCGGCGAGGTTGTATATCATAGATATAAGCTGGCTGATTATCGTAGGAATTGCCAGCGTAGCCAATGCCTTCGGCACAGGCGTTTTTTCAAACAGTTCTCTTTTGTTATCCATTTTCTTATCCTTTATTTTTTCAACCCTACAATTTTAACACCACTTTCGTGCTTTGTCAAGTTTTATAGCAAAAAATGTCAAAGTTCTGTTTGTAAATTGTAAACAATTTGTGATTAACTTGAATACCAAAACATTAGGTGTTATAATAATGGCAATAAATTACAGAGGTTTTTTATGTTTTCTCAACAACAGATATACGATTTTTTCAACTACCAAGCCGAAGTTCCGCCTTTGTTTGGCAGCTTTCATTTTATGGTCGTTCTTCTGACCGTACTCGGCTCTATACTCGCTTGCTACGCCTTCAAGGACGCATCCGAGAGAAGCGTTCGATGGTTTCTCTTTTTTGCTTGGATCGTTTTATTGCTCCTCGAGGCATATCGACAGATCTCATACTCGATCAGCATTAATAACGGTGTGATACAATTCGACTACAACTGGGGACAAATGTCACTCCAGATATGCTCGGTACAGCTTTATGCCATTCCTCTCATCGCTATCCTTAAGGACGGAAGATTACGCAATGCACTTATCTGCGTTATGATGGTCTGGTCGATGATAGGCGGCACCGCGGTTACCGTCTACCCGGGTGAAACCTGGACGAAAGTACTCGGTGTAACCATTCAAACCACCGTGCATCACAGTCTTCAGGTGATCCTCGGTGTGATGCTCACCGTAAGATATGCGAAACGGATGAGCAAAAAGCATTTTATTGGCGGTTTCCTGCTTTTTATGGTCTACTTCACAATCGCAATGTTTGCGAATCTCCACGCGTACGAATTCCTTGGAGAGTCTATCAATATGTTCAACCTGAGTCCATATTGCGATCCTTATGTGGAAATTATGGCTACAATTCGCGAACTGACCAATCACTGGACAATGACCTTTATATTTATGAGTGCCTTTACACTCCTTGCGATGATCCTGTATTGGTTTGAATTTCGCCTTACAAAATCCCGTCGAGAAAAAGCGAAAATACACTGAAAATAATAAAATTTATTTATGCGTATGAAAAAAATTGCGACAATTAAGAACGACTTTAAAGAAAAATTCGGAATTCCAAGACAAAGCGGCCTGACGGGAGAGCTGACCTCCAAAATCGTTTTTGAGCCCGAATACAGAAACCCCGACGCCCTTCGCGGCATTGATGGATACTCGCATCTATGGCTGATTTGGGAGTTCTCGGAGTCTGTCCGCGACGGCTGGTCACCCACGGTAAGACCTCCCCGCCTCGGCGGAAACAAGCGCGTCGGCGTTTTCGCCACAAGATCGCCATTCCGCCCCAATCCAATAGGACTATCGTCGGTAAGACTTGAGAGAATCGAGGTCACCGAAAACGAAGGAACGATACTCATCGTCAGCGGTGCAGACCTGCTTGACGGCACTCCGATTTACGATATCAAACCCTACATTGCATACACGGATTGTCACACAGATGCAATCTCTGGATTTGCCGATCCGGTCAAGGAATATGCATTAAATGTCGTTTTTTGTAAAGAATTATTGTCAAAGATCGACATTTCAAAGCAAAATTCGCTGATAAAGATACTTGAGCAAGATCCAAGACCTTCATATCAAAACGACCCTGAAAGAGAGTACGGCTTCCGCTTTGCGAACTACGAAATCTTCTTCAAGGTCGACGGTGACACGCTGACCGTAACAGGAGTAAAATAACAAAAAAAGACTTTCCTGATGGAAAGTCTTTTTTTCACAAATTCTATTAGGGATAGAAAAATTCGAATTTCGAATTTATTAGTATTCAGCGTTACCTACTGTACGAGGATAAGGAATTACATCTCTGATGTTCGACACGCCTGTGAGATACATAATGATTCTCTCGAAGCCGAGACCGAAGCCTGCATGCTTTGTGCCACCGTACTTACGAAGGTTGAGATACCACCAGTAATCCTCTTCAGAAAGTCCAAGCTCTTCCATACGAGCCTGAAGAACATCAAGTCTTTCCTCACGCTGGCTACCACCGATGATCTCACCAACTCCGGGAACAAGAAGGTCCATCGCTGCAACGGTCTTGCCGTCGTCGTTCAGACGCATATAGAACGCCTTGATGTCCTTGGGATAATCGATAAGGAAGATAGGCTTCTTGTAAACCTGCTCGGTGAGGTATCTCTCGTGCTCGGTCTGAAGGTCAACGCCCCAATATACAGGGAACTTGAAGTCAGCGCCTGACTTGGTGAGAACCTCGATAGCTTCGGTGTATGTCACCTTTGCATAATCTGCGTTGCGAAGCGCAGTAAGACGGTCAAGAAGACCCTTGTCAACAAACTGATTGAAGAAGGTAAGCTCTGCCTGGCAGTTGTCCATAACGTGGTTAATGATGTGCTTGATCATATCCCAAGCAAGCTGCATATCGTCGTTGAGATCGGCAAAAGCAATTTCGGGCTCTATCATCCAGAACTCTGCCGCATGGCGAGCTGTGTTAGAGTTTTCCGCGCGGAAGGTAGGACCGAATGTGTAGATGTTGCCAAACGACATTGCGTAGGTTTCACCCTCGAGCTGACCCGAAACGGTAAGGTTTGCGCTCTTACCGAAGAAGTCCTTGCTGTAATCAATGCTGCCGTCCTCGTTGCGAGGAGGATTGTCCATATCGAGAGTTGTCACGCGGAACATCTCGCCGGCGCCCTCTGCATCAGAGCAGGTCACGATAGGAGTATGAACGTAAACGAAGCCGCGGCTGTGGAAGAAATCGTGAATCGCATAAGCAACCTCGGAGCGAACTCTGAAAACTGCCGAGAACAGATTTGTTCTGGGACGAAGGTATGCCTGCTCACGAAGGAATTCCACGGTGTGACGCTTGGGCTGGAGAGGATAATCGGGTGTGGATGTACCTTCAACCGCGATCTCGGTAGCCTTAAGCTCGAAGGGCTGCTTCGCGCCGGGAGTAAGTGTGAGAACGCCGGTAACAACAAGTGATGCGCCAACGTTCTGGCCTGCGATCTCGTCGTAATTATTTATTTTGTCGCGCTCGAAAACAACCTGCACGCTCTTGAAGTAAGAGCCATCGTTCAGGTCGATAAATCCAAACGCCTTGGAATCTCTGAGGTTTCTAACCCAACCGCCTACGGTAACAGTCTTACCGCCAAAGCTCTCGGGACTTTCATAAATGTGTCTTATAAGTTCTCTTTTCATTTCTTTTCTCCGTTGGAGTTTATTACTAATACAATATTTTACCATATCTGTTTAACAAATTCAATAGGTTTTAAATAAATTGCTCGAAAATTTGCCTTGACACTGATTGCATAAAATAGTATAATATTGATAAGCAATCACATTGCTTTAAAAAACGCCATCAAAGCAGCAGCAAATGTTAAAATATGTAAACAGTTCTTGTCATTTAGCTAGAATTTACAAAAAAGCAACTCATAGTTGCGAGAAGCTCTGAATTTGAAAACCAGAATATATGGTCAATCAAACCATTATTTGATATAATTAGGTCATAAGAAACAAGCAAAGGAAGGAACTTTTATGACAATCGAAACAGCTAACAGATTATACGAATTAAGAAAAAGCCACAATCTTTCGCAGGAGGAGCTTGCAGAAAAGCTCGGCGTATCCCGTCAAGCAGTGTCCAAATGGGAGCGCAGCGAGGCAAGCCCCGACACCGACAATCTTATTGCCCTTGCTAAAATTTACGGACTTTCTCTTGATGAGCTTATTTACGGCGAAAAGCAAGAAAAGGAAGAAATAAAGAGCGAGACAAAATACGAATCGCAAAACGGAGTAAACAAGGTTAATATTGGGCCGACCGGCATATTCGTCGAGTCGGACGACGGCGATAAAGTCCAAATAAGTCTTAAAGGAATTAAGATAACAGAAGGAAAACACATCGAGATCAACGGCGAGGAAGAGGACTTTGACGAAGACGATGATAACGATGACGTTACTATCATCGGGAATGACGGTCACGTGAAAATCAATGTAGAGAAAAGAAAACACAACCTTTGGCGCGATATTCCCTACCCCATTATCTGTGCAATAACATATTTACTCTTCGGATTTCTTGATATCCTGGGCGGTTGGGGAAAGTTCTGGATTATTTTTTTAACCATCCCCGTTTACTACTCGCTTGTTGAAGCCATATATAAGAGAAGATTTTCGGAATTTGCATATCCCGTTTTTGCAGCGGTTGTATTTCTCGTTATGGGTATGTATTTTGACTGCTGGCATCCCTCGTGGTTGATCTTCGTAACAATCCCCGTGTATTATCCAATCGCGAACGCGCTCGACAGAAGAATTTAGTCAAAATCAGATGAATAGCTTTTGTCACAAAAAATTCATATACGTATTAACGAAAAGCAGCTTTGAACTTTTATCTGTGTACACACAAGGTAAGGCTCAAGGCTGTTTTTATTAACATCTACCAAAAAGACAAGGAAAGAGTAAAATATTCTTTTCCCAACGCTATTTTTCTCTTTCTCAACACTATCCTTTGTCTGCGTATCACCTCTACTCGCCGGTGGCCGCATACGAGGCGAGGTAAGGTTTTCGGAAGAAAAGCTTGGGAGTGGAGAGCGTCAGCGAAGTCACGGACACGCGGAGCGTGTTAACTCGGCGCAGTTTATTCGTCTGCCGCGCGAATTGTACGGACCTCGAGAAAAGCGACAGGCGAAACACCTGCCCAAAAGCACAATAATTTTAACAAAAAACAGACCTTTAATCGCGTTAGCGATAGCAAGGCAAGAGCCAACGCATTCTTATGCTTGCATAAAGAAACGTGGCGTTGATGCTTTGCGTGGTACGGTTTTTTAACTTATATATAAAACAAAAAGCCTCGCTTTTTAGCGAGACCGCATATATGAAGAGTATCAAAATACTCATTAAAAACCGAACAAAGGGTATAGAAACGAAGCTCAAGGAAATGTGCGAACTTGCTTTCTGTTGAATTAAGACAACAGTTCAAGCCCTCGGTCTATTAGTATCGTTCAGCTGAACACATTACTGTGCTTACACCTACGACCTATCAAACTCGTAGTCTACAAGTGACCTTACTCATTTTAAATGATGGGATATCTC
>JAZONX010000024.1:0-24680 GCA_045654725.1 Eubacteriales bacterium | reverse complement strand
GGTGAGACGCCTGATCCGTTTGCGGACGCTGCGTAATGATACTCTATCACTTCAACTAAAAGTAAAACAAAATACAAGAAAACCGCTATACAAGGTCAAGTGCCTCGCTTAGCGGTTTTTGTTTAAAAAGCGCAAAACTTTTAGACAAAAAGGGGTTGACAAATGCAAAAAAACTTGATATAATACTAGAGCGGATTAAGAAATAAAACTCTGCATTTTTTGGAGAAGTACTCAAGTGGTGACGAGGCGCCCCTGCTAAGGGTGTAGGTCGGGCAACCGGCGCAAGAGTTCAAATCTCTTCATCTCCGCCAGCAAAAAGACAGTCGAGAGACTGTCTTTTTGCTTTTTTCGGCGGAGGAGATTTGAACGAGTGCGACGGGAGGCGTAAGAGGGAGCCGAGCAAAACAACTGAGTGTTGTTTTGCAAGAGCGACAAGCTAGAGCTTCTTAACAAGCGAAACAGGAGTGTACCGAGGGTTCTCGGGAGTCTAGAAACTCTGCGCGAGCAACGGAATGCACGGCATTCCTAGAAAATCTCTTCATCTCCGCCAACAAAAAACGCAATTTTGACAAATGGGTTGCGGTTTTAGTTTTTGTGTGATATAATTTAAGTAGAAACATTCCATCAATACGAGGAACAAACCATGTCAAGAAACAAAATTCTAAAAATTCTCCTTTCCGCGGTGTTTATCGTGTTAGCCGTTGGAACGGTGGCTTTATACATATACGAGGTTGCCTTTAAGGGCGTATCACCGACCGAAAACCTCATTAGAATGCTGGCAACCGTTTTCATCTGTATTGGCGGTTTGGTTCGCCTGCTTTCCGGTGGCACATCGGTTAGACGCGGGCTTAATTTCTATCAGAGCGAATATGCAGAGCATATCAGAGATGCCTTCTCGGAGTCGCCATTCTTGAGAAAGAAGCTTCTTTGCGCCATAAGACTTTATAACGAAAACAGATTTGATAAGGCCATCAAATATCTCATTGAGCTCAAGCACTCATGTCAAAAGGGCAACGACTTCTACGCAGTTAATCTGTTTATCGCGCTCACTCTGACAGATACAGGGCTAAAAAAAGAGGCTGTCACCGTTTACAACGAGTTAATCGACAAAAACCTCGCAAACACAACCGTATACGGCAACCTTGGTAGCCTGCACTCCAGCCTTGGAAATTACGATGACGCCATCAGATATTCGCGTCTTTCGATACAGAACGATGAGAAAAATCCCGCGCCATACAACAACCTCGCGAAGCTGTATTTCGACAACTTCGATTTTGAAAACGCAAAAGAGTATGCTATGAAGGCGTTGGAGATCAATCACAAATTCCGTCAGTCGGCTTCCCTTCTCGCCATAATCTACTCACTTGAGGAGGACGCGACCAACGCCGAAAAGTATTCTCACATCGCTATTTCAAGCGGTGAAAGACCCGATGATCTTAAACGCGCTATCGAATACTACAAAACTCGCGACGTCGACAATCCCGACGAAATGCTCGACGTAGATGACTGATCAATGCGAGAACCAAATACATCCATAAGGAATGCCCTCACGGGCATTCTTTTTTTATAAAAAAATCAAATATATATTACAAATTCCGTATTGCAGTTTCAATGTTGGTGTGATATAATTTTATTAGAAGACACAAAGGAATGGAGGCGATTTGATGCCAAGTAAATATCCGATAATTCTCGTGCACGGAATAGCGGCAAAACAGCTGCGTATTTTAAACGCCTTCGGAAAGATCGGGCAGCGGCTCGAGGAAGGCGGATACTCGGTTTTTGTTGCCGATACCGACGGATTTGGCTGCATTGAAACCAATGCCGATCAGCTTAAACGTTACATAGACCGAGTTATGGCAGAAAGCGGCGCCGAAAAGGTCAATATTATCGCACATTCCAAAGGCGGACTAGACTCAAAATATATGATTACAAACCTCGGCATGGAGGATAAGATTGCCTCGCTGACAACCCTCTGCACGCCCCACCGCGGCTCAATAATCGCATCGAAAATTTGGAATCTTCCCTCACCCATCAAGAAGATATTTGCTGCCACTATAAACGGCTTTTATCGCGTATTCTTCCACGACGAACACCCCGATTCAATGCGCACCTGTGACCAGCTTCGCACGCTTGACGAGGCAGAGGAAACTCTGCAATTTTCAGAGAAGGTCTACTGCCAGAGCTATTCCACAAGCATCTCAAAGGTAAAAGACTGCTTCGTTATGGCTCTGCCTATGAAGATGCAACATCACTTTGAGATAATGGATAACGATGGCCTTGTAGCAGAGGACTCCACAAAATTCGGCAATTACAGAGGCAAATGCCTTGACATTCCCGTATCACACGTTCAAATAATCGACCTCTTCTCGAAAAAGAGCCAAAAAGAAAAGGTTTACGCCTTCTATCTTCAGGTCTGCGAAGAGCTTACGGAGATGGGATATTAAATTATTTATATAAAAATGTAAAAAACGATTGAATAAGCGTAAAACTTGTGATATAATATAAAGTGGTTAAGAATTCATCTTTTCGCAAATAGCGAAGGAATCCAAGATAAAAGGAGCAACAAAATGCGTAAGACAAAAATCATTTGTACCATAGGCCCTGCATCCGAGAACGAGGAAATCCTCACCAGAATGTGTCGCAGCGGTATGAACGTTGCAAGACTCAATTTCTCTCACGGCACTCACGAGGAGCATCAGAAGAAATTCGATATCGTTAAACAGGTTAGAGAGAAGCTCAACCTCCCTATCGCAATTATGCTTGACACCAAGGGGCCCGAATACAGAATCGGAACCTTTAAGGATAAGAAAATACAGCTCAACGAGGGTGACGAATTCACTTTCACAACCGATGACATTGTTGGTGACGAAACCTGCGTTTCTGTTAGCTACAAGGGTCTTATCCACGACCTCAACGTAGGTGACAGAATTCTTCTCAACAACGGTCTTGTTATCTTCGAGGTTCAGAAGATTGAGGGCAACAATGCAGTCTGCCGTGTTGTTGTAGGCGGCGAGCTCTCCGACAGAAAGAGCATGAACTTCCCCAATAAGACCATGACCCAGGAATATCTCTCCGAGGTTGATAAGGCCGACCTTCTCTTCGGTATCAAAAACGGAATTGATTTCGTTGCAGCATCCTTCATATCCTGCGAGGCTGACATTCGTGCCGTACGTGATTTCCTTGACGAAAACGGCGGTCAGGACATAGACATTATTGCAAAAATCGAAAACCGTGCGGGTGTTGATAACATCGACGAGATCTGCAAGATTGCAGACGGTGTCATGGTTGCGAGAGGTGACCTCGGAGTTGAAATTCCCTTCGTTGAGGTTCCCGCAGTACAGAAGCATCTCATCAAGAAGTGCCGTC
Source organism: Eubacteriales bacterium (assembly GCA_045654725.1). Classification (GTDB taxonomy): domain Bacteria; phylum Bacillota; class Clostridia; order Oscillospirales; family CAG-272; genus UBA1740. The sequence continues at coordinate 21,314 of JAZONX010000024.1, read as the reverse complement.
TTCTCGGTAAGCGCGTAATCACCGCGACAGAGATGCTGGAATCTATGATCCATAATCCCCGTCCCACCAGAGCCGAGATCAGCGACGTTGCAAACGCGGTTTACGACGGCTCGAGCGCGATAATGCTCTCCGGCGAGACTGCTGTTGGCGACCATCCTGCAGAGGCTGTTCGATATATGGCTGAAATTGCTGAATTTACCGAGAGCGGCATCAACTTTACCGACCGTTTCCACAGCACCAAATTCACCATTAAGAGCAACGCAGACGCTGTTTCGCACGCAACCTGCGCGATGGCTATTGATGTTAATGCGAAGTGCATCGTAGTTAACTCTGTGAGCGGACTCACCGCAAGAATGGTTAGCCGTTTCAGATGCCCTGTTGATATCATCGGCCTTACAACAAACGAGAAGGCTTGGAGAAAGCTCAATATGAGCTGGGGCGTTCTTCCCGTTATGACCGAGTACTTTGAGAATAACGAGGTTCTCTTCTACAACGCTATCCGTCAGGCAAAGGCAACTCTTCGTCTTTCCCCCGGCGATAATGTTGTTATGACAGGTGGTCTTATCGGTGGCCCCAGAGGAAATACCAATATCATCAAGCTCGAAGTGGTTAAATAATAAAGCAAATTTAAGAAGATAAAAAATCTAAATAATTGAACAGCCCGAGAAACAAAGTTCTCGGGCTGTTTTTTGCGTTTTTTTGCAAACTTTTATTGTCAAAATCAGCGATATGTGGGATAAATCAGCTTGGTTTCGGTGTACATCGTTCCGTAAGCTTCTTCGAGAAGTTCCTCAAAATCAACCTTTTCAAGCTCACGCACAACGTCCTCGATCTTGGGCTGTGTCTTGGGATGACGGGGGGTGAATACAGTGCAACAGTCCTCGAAAGGAAGAATCGAGGTATCAAATGTGCCGTAATGGCGCGCTTGAATAATGATCTCGTTCTTGTCAAGACCGATGCAGGGACGGAAAACAGGAAGATTTACAACCGAATCGGTAACCTCGATTGCGCGAAGCGTCTGCGAAGCAACCTGACCGAGGCTCTCACCCGTGATAAGGGCGTGGCACTTATAATCTCTTGCACATCTCTCGGCAAGACGCATCATAAAAATACGGAGCAAGATTGTGAAATAATCCTCCTGACAATTATCGCGAAGCTCTTCCTGAATGTGAGTAAGCGAGATAACGTGTACGTGAATTTTCGAACAAAATTCGCACATTTCCTGGGCGAGCTGCATTACCTTTTCTCTCGCGCGCTCGGATGTGTAGGGGAATGACTCAAAGTGAAGCGCCTCGATCTCAAGACCGCGCTTCGCCATCATACAACCCGCAACGGGAGAGTCGATTCCGCCCGAGAGAAGGAGCAGACCGCGACCTGCCGAGCGAAGAGGAAGACCTCCCGCACCGGGCTCCTGCCCTGCTCTTATGTAAGCGTAATCGTCTCTAACCTCAACTGTAACCGTCACGTCGGGATTATGAACGTCAACCTTAATCCCACGCACAGTCGAAAGGATAACTCCGCCAATCTCACGCGAAATTTCGGGAGATTTGAGAGGAAAACGCTTGTCCGAGCGCTTGGCATCAACCTTAAATGTACGCTTGCCTGCGAGCTTTTCAGGGAGATACTCCCTCGCCTTCGCCATAATGCTGTCCATATTCTTCTCGCAGACAGCTGCGCGATTTACACCCACGATGCCGAAGACCTTTTTGGCAGCATCGTACATTCCGTCCATGTCGCAAAGCTCATCCTGAGGCTCGATATAGACGATCGACTGCTTGAAATATATCTTGAAGGTACCGTGAGGACTTGCTCTGCGGCGCAATTCCTTAATAAGCTGCGACTCAAAGGTCTGGCGATTTGCACCCTTAAGCACTACCTCACCAAATTTACAAAGTATAACTTCCTGTATCATTTTTTATTTCCTTATCTTATTATTTCATGCCAAAGCCTCTGTGCGAGTGCCTTGTCGCTCATTGTTGAATAGAAAAGCAGATTTCCTTTGATTTTCAAAAAAGAGTGCTCGCCTTTGCTGTCAAGCAATCTCATCCGTTCGAGGCAGACACTCTCCATAGACAAAAGCATATCGGCGTCCTCGCAGACGAAGAGCGCACATTCGCCACCGTATTCGGGCCTTGAGTTGAGCAAGATCGCATAATCCTCGGGAAACTCGCCGTAGAAACGATAAATTTTCTCGATTAGTCCCGAAGGAATATACCCTGCCTCACCCTCGCTGATTTTCGGCGAATAAATTACACCCTCTGCACCGTAGGCTTTGACAAACTCATCGAGCAATAGATATGGATCTTGCTGCTGCTCGCAGGAGTAAAGTGAAAACAGTAAAAGCAAAACCAAAGAGAGAGAAACGAGTCTTTTCATTATTCCACCTCCATCGCTATATATTATGACGATGCGAGGCAAAAAATATCAAAAACTATAACTTTTTAAAGATTATCATTTGATTTTACGTGAAAAATCGGTATTTTACGAAAGCTCACCGCGGAGGTTTTCCTCCATCTTTTCCTTGATTTCATCCTTGGAAAGTCCAATGCTAAAGAGGTAGTAGAGCTTCGCAACGGCAGCCTCCGTGGTCATATCAAAGCCGCTAACCGCGCCTGCGGATTTAAGTGCCGAGCTTGTCTCATACGCTCCGAGAGTTACCGTACCCGAGGGACACTGCGAGCAGACGGTTATCACCGTGCCGCTTTCAAAGGCGCGTGAGATTATCGGTATCAGCGCACCGCCGTCAGACGGAATATTTCCCGCGCCAAAGGTCTCAAGCACGATGCCCGAGAGCTTTTCGGTCATAATAGACTCAAAGAGTCCGAACTGTATGCCGGGAAACACCTTGAGTACACCGATAGGAACATCCGAGAAGGGACGCATCTCAAATTTCTTTCCACCCGGCTTAACTATCGCGGGGTAATTATATTTTATCGAAATTCCAACGTCGGCAAGATGTGGATAATTAGGTGAATCGAATGCGACGAGCTGATCTGCGCTCATTTTCACCGCGCGATTTCCACGAAGGAGCTTGCCGCTAAAGTAGAGGCAAACCTCGTTAGCAACACCGTCGGACGCGATAAGGAGAGAAGTGATAAGATTATCTCTACCATCGCTACGAATCTCGGAGAGAGGAATCTGCGAGCCTGTCAAGACAACCGGCTTCTCCAGTCCGTGAAGAATGAAGGAAAGTGCCGATGCAGTGTATGCCATGGTGTCGGTGCCGTGAAGCACAACGAATCCGTCGTAAGAATCATAATTTTTATAGATTACCTCTGCGATTTTGTTCCACTCCTTAACCGTGATGTCGGAGGAGTCAAGCAGAGGTGACATTTCGTGAAGATCCCAGCTGGGAGCGTTAGGGCTCTGCATATCGGGAATAGCCGAGATTGCCTGACCGAGGAAGCCGCTTACGGGAGCATAGCCCTTGCTCGTCTTTTTCATACCGATAGTGCCGCCGGTGTAAATTATAAGAACCTTTTTATTCATTTCGCATCCTCACTTTCCGAGAGCTCGCTCGCGATCAATATAGTTTTGCAAAATTATCTGTGCAGAGAGCGTGTCCACCGCATCCTTGCGCTTTTTTCCGTAGGTTCCGGTCTCACCAAGGAAGCGATATGCAACCATAGTAGTCATACGCTCGTCATAAAAATCAATCGGGATATCGGTTTCGGCACGAAGAAGCTCGGCAAAGGCGCGAATAACCTGTGTGCGTTCGCCCTCACTACCGTCCATATTTTTCGGCAGACCGATGATTATTTTCTTGCATCCACGCGAGATAGCTTCCTTTGCCACGCGGATAGCGGTATTCTTCATTCCGCCCTCCGAAATGGTGCAAATTCCACTGGCAAGCATGCCCGAAATATCACATTCGGCAAGTCCGGTGCGCTTGTCACCATAGTCAACGCCTAAATATTTTCCGTGATTTAAATCCATCTCGGCCTCCGTTAAAGCTTTTTATATAGGAAAATGCGGAAATCCGCAGTACATTCAAGTGTTTTAAGCGCCAAGACTCTATCCCTGTCGCTCGGTCTTGTGCGATACGCGTAGGGTGTCATCATAAAGAGATTTGCTATCGCCTCGGAGCTCGTCAGATTAAATTTATAGGTGAGCGAATCGTCGGAAATCAGCTCAAAGCCCTCGAGAGAGGTGTCTGCTACCTCGTTTTTGTATGGTGTGTCGTATATAACCGATTTGAGGTCAAAAAGATGCATCTCACCGGGTATTGCCATGATGAAGTGACCACCTTGCTTCAGCACTCGCCTTGTTTCCTCGAGAGCAAGGGGTGAAAAGGTGTTGATAACAACGTCGAACTCACCGTCTGCTATCGGCATATGATAAGAGCCTGCAACCGCGAGCGAAATTCGGGGATTTTTCTTGTGAATTTCTCGCACAGCATCCTTGGAGATGTCGAATGCGCTGACGTCACTTATTCCGTCACGCTCAAAAAGTGTGCGCTCGATGAAATCTGTATAATATCCCTCACCTGCACCGGCATCAAGAATAGCACCGCCAACGGGAGCTTCCTCGTGGACAATCGCTCCTATCCACCTCGCGAGAGGCTCATAGTAACCGCCGTTAAGAAAAGCGCGTCTGGCGAGCACCATTTCCTTGTTATCGCCGTGAACTCCACCTACACTCGAAAGCAAGAGATTATAGTATCCACCGCGAGCTCTGTCGAAGGAGTGTCCTCTCTCGCAGAGGGCAGTTTTTTCCTGTATATTCAGTTTTCCCCCGCAATTAGGACAAATAAAACGCATATTTTGTAAACCTTTATCAACATTTTGCCTTTAAATCACAAGATGGCATCCTTTTACATATACATTATATCACACAAAAACAAAAGTTGCAAGATGCTTTATTAAATACATGCTCAAAACTTTTTTGAAAACTTATTGACATAAGGACTTTTTTATGGTAGAATAATCAAGGTATTTTCATAGGGGTATCGCCAAGCGGTAAGGCAAGGGACTTTGACTCCCTCATTCGTAAGTTCAAATCTTGCTACCCCTGCCAACAAAAGAGGCTCACCATTCGGTGGGCCTCTTTTATTGTTGTGGTAAGCAGATTTGAATTTAGCACCGAAGGGGATGCGTTTTTTTACATAAGAATACAATCGCATATTTTAGCAAATACTACCCAAAAAGAATCGAAAGGTATTTCTATGAATCACAGAAGGCTAAAAAAATATCTGATTTTATTCGCGGTTGGAGCCGCGGGATACGTCGCGATTGAAATCATCTGGCGAGGTCACACTCACTGGTCAATGGCTATTGCCGGGGGGATTTGCTTTATCCTTTTCTCTTTGATAGCGCAGATATTCAGGCACAAAAGCATCCTTCTGAAGGCGGCTATATGCGCCCTTGCCGTTACGGTAGTGGAGTTCGTTTTCGGAATTATCTTTAATATTATTTTAAAGATGAACGTATGGGATTATAGCGACAGACCGTTGAATCTTCTCGGGCAGGTCTGCCCTCTGTTCACACTGCTGTGGGGTGGGCTTTCAATACTCTTTCTCCCTCTTGCAGACACGATAGCAAGGGGCAGTAAATCACCTTATCAGCGATATTAAAAAAGGGACGGAAAACCGTCCCTTGTTGTTTGATTTGAATTTATTCCCAAATGAATTCACCCACGTTAAGAGTGTGCGAGCTCGATGCCGAGCTTGAAACAGTCGCGCTACTATCACCGAGAACAACCACCATACCGTTAATGGTCGCGGGCATTCTCGCGGTAAGAGTGTTTTCGGCAATTCCACACACCAGGTAATTGCCCTCCGTAAGCGAAACATTCACCTTCTTGCCGACACCACTGAAGTTGCTGCACTTAGTAGCCTCCTGCGTCATACCGCCCTGGGGCATAATCGCCACAACCTGACCCGCGGTATAGCTATATCCCATCTCGGAGTCGATAGCCGAGTTGCCACCCGATGTAGTAATTATCAGTGATTTTCCGCCCTTGAAAGCAATGCCCATATATGATGTACGGCTGTTGGAATCAAGACCGTCACCGCCACAGTAAACGCAGAGTGTTCCACCGCTAACAGTAATGGAAGTGCCGCTTGTAGCAGTTGCGTTAATGCCATCATCTCTCGCAATCACGCTAACATCACCACCGAGAATATTTACTGTCGTGCCTTCCGCACCCTCGTAGCTGTTCACGATTGAAAGGCTGCCGCCCTTGATGGTGAGATTTCCGTCTGCGTGAACTCCATCATCATTGGAATAAACGGTTAGCTTTCCACCGTTAATGTTAACATTTCCCGTAGGCGTACTGCCGTTTTCAAGTGTAGTATCATTATTCGCGTGAATTGCATCGTCATAGGATTTGATGTTGAGGCTACCGTCATTTATGGTAATCTCATTCATCGCCTTAAGACCCTTGGTGGAGCGGTCGCCCTTCTCGCTATTACCCTCGTTCATTCCACCGCCGGGACCACCCATACCACCCTGAACCTTGGTTGTGTAGTTAGTCCAGTTATAGTGAAGATAATTTCCGCGAACGGTAAGCGCGATGGTGTCATAAGCATCGCTGACTGTAATCGAATCGGATGTTACAAGATATTCGCTGTCCTGCCCCTGCTCCATATCCGAGGAATACATAAAGAACTGAAGCTTTCCGTATTCGTCGTTTCTCGGGAAGGAGTAGTAATAATAGCTTCCGCCCCTGTCCGAAGAAACGCTGGAGTGATATTCTGCATTAACCCAAACAAAGTCGCTATCGGAATTGTAGTATTTTACAGAATATTTGTAAGCATTTGTGCTGAAACGGATGTAGTAAAGGCTCTCGTCAACCGCAGTAACCTCATCCGAGTAGTTAGAGTACTTATCGGTGAAAATATTCACCACGGTATCTGCACCGTCTACAACCACATTGTAAGCGGCATCAACTCCGTCACATGCGGCATAGATATTATACGTTCCACTGGCGAAGGAAACGGTTCCACGCTGATTTCCCTTTGCTGAGATATCGCTGTTTGAGGTCTTGATGCCATCGCCAAGGCTCGCTATAAGAGTTGCGCTGGCAGCATCAAGGCTTACGCTGTCATTACCCTTAAGCGCGTTATCATTACAGGCAACCAAAAGGCTGAGATTTTTAACCTGAAGATCCTTTTTGCTGTGAATTCCTTTGTTATTGTCCGAAACAACTGTAAGCTCGCCCTTGCCGGAGATCTCAAGGTCAACCTCGGAGTAGATCGCACCGGAGATAGAGGTAAATTCGGTCTCGGGAATGGCAGCTCTTTTATCGTATATATAGTTCTTTGTGCCCTTCTTCGCCTGGATAGAAACCTCGTCACCGCTTAAAACGGTGATGGGCGCATTGGTGGTCGAAATGAGCGAAAAGCCGCAAAGCTCAAGCTCAAATTTATAAGCGTCGCCTGTGTTGATAACGATCTTTCCGGTGAACTGACCCGAGATAGAGTAGACAGACTCGGCAGAAATCGAGGTGAAGGTAATCACTCCGTCCTTAATCTCGTAGCATCCGCCCGTACCTGATTCGCATTTGATAACGACATCGTTCTTCACTCCGTCGAACATTCCGTCAAAGGCTCCGAGATCCTCGAGATCTTCACCGTAGGAGCTATTGTCACCCGTTATATTGCTAGGTCCGTTTTGATTAGGTCCACCACCGGGAGGGATTGGCTTGTCGTTATTTTTGTTCTTCGCGCAACCCGTTAACAGTAGTGCAACAAGCAGAAGAACAGCTAAAATTTTAGTCTTCATAATCTTTACTCCCAAAGCAGAAATTAAAGCTCTGCTACGGCATTCTCTTCCTTGGAAACCATAATCTCAAGATTGCCGTTTCTCTCACGAATCTTGTCGATAAACTCCTTCTCGCGTTTCACATCACGAAGGGTAATGTCATATGTAAGTCGGAACATACTGCCCATATTTGTTGTCTTCACTTTCACAAGCTCGTGGCGAGTGGTGTATTCCTTGAAGAGATCGTCGAAAACGGTAGTGTAGTCAAGATCCTCGGGAATGGTAATCTTAAGGCTCTTGTTAGGCGAAACTCTGCGACCCCAAAGACGTTCGATGATATTGAAAAGAACGAGAAGAACGCACATAATCGCGGTGAAGAGGGCTGCAAAACCGAGATAACCCATTCCGCAAACAAGACCTGCGCCCATTGCGAGGAATATCGCGGCGATTTCCTTTGCAGTACCGGGTGCACTACGGAAACGAACAAGGCTGAAGGCGCCCGCAACCGCAACGCCCGCGCCAATGTTGCCGTTTACCATCATAATAACTACGCAAACAATAGCGGGAAGAAGAGCCATTGTCATCAAAAAGCTCTTTGTGAATTTGGACTTAAAAGCATAGGCAGCAGCGAGAAGAATACCGAGCCCTAATGCAACTCCAAGACAGAGTATAAAATCGTCAACCGTGATGACGCTTGAATAATGCGAATCAAAGAGTCCTTCAAAAAATGTACCGGTGTTTTCGTTAGGCATTTACAATAGCCTCCTTTAAGTTAGTATTTGCCAACAATGGCAATATATGTTCTCTGTACGCCGTTCCGTATTTTGAAAATGGCGTTTTGTAAATTCTCTCATGAGACAGGATTTTCACCATCCAAAGCGGAATTGCGCCCGAGCATTTGATCTCCATCATAATTTTGCCCTCGGGCAGTACGGGACGACCGAAAACGTCCGCGCAGAGAGAAGCCTCGCTCTGTCTTGCGAGAATATTATCGTCAAAGGTTACGCGAAAATCGCTTCCCGCCCTCTCGTAGAATGCCTCCCTCTCGTAGGAGAGAAAAACCGTTGGACGAAGAGGAGCATAGTGCGACATAAAATAGCCTATCTCACGAGTAATCTGGCTATCAACAGGACAATCAATCTCACCGCGAACCCAACTCATCGCAGAGCTTTCGGGAAGAGCGATCCTCCTCTTATAAACAATCCCGTCATGCTTTTTCTTCAGCTCGACAAAAACAGTGCTGTCAGGAGTAGCCTTCGCATAGCTTCTTATTCTGATTTTTTCTTTATACATCGGCTTCTCGATAGATCTTCTGATGAGCCTGTAATTATCGGTGTCGAGATACACGTTACGTATCGTGGTTCGACCGTAATTATCAAGCTTCATGTAGGGGTTAATACCCTCTAGAATGATCTCCTTCTGCCGAGGAGTGATAAGATATTTCAGCTCATATCGCAAAAAAACGCTTTTATATGCCACGAAATCCTCTCCTCTAATTATCTTCAATAAAAGCGACCCGAGTTTTGTTGAAGGACTCGAGTCGCAAAATAATTATTACTGACCGCCTTCGCGATAAATGGTAACGGTAAGCTTAATAGTACACAATGTTTTCTCGTCGAAATAGGTGTACTCACCAATAAGATTGCCTTCAATCTCTCCGGTAATTACGGTATTTTCATCAATAACTACCTTGGGTAGAGTGAGAAGAATAACCTCTGTACATCCCTCGGTTTCGCAATGAATTTCAATCATTCCGTTGTTATAAATTGTGGGAGGAATAGCTCTGTTTCCATCATACGTATATTTGTGATGACTCTTAACCATTGAAACCACAGACAGTGTGATGATCTCACCGTCCTTCTCATAGCTCCAGGTAACTACACCGGGCTTAAGACAGGTAGATGTGTCAACGCAGGATGCATCAACGTCAGCCTCAAAGTAATCGGGAGACTGACAGTCGGGCTGATTACACTTACCAACAAGATTAATCTTACCGCTATTGACCTCAGTATCGATCTCAAGTTTGTATTCATACTTATGAACGAGAAGCTCACCAACCTCGAACTCAACCTTTACGCTGAAATCGTGCTCTGCGGAGATATATTCATACTTAACCACCTCGCGATAAAGCTCGGTAGCACCGGAAACGGTAACGGTATTTTCGCCAACAACGATCTTGGGAACTACAATATCAAGGCTCATACCACATCCCTCGTTCTGACAATCAAGAACAGCGCAACCGTCTGCCTCAAGAGTGGGCATAACGAGCTTTTCCTCGTTGTAAGCGTAAACGTGCTCGGGATAACGAACCTCTGTGGAAACAATCTGCTTACAATGCTCGCAAACGAAGAAGCCCTCTACGTTAGTTCCGCAAGCATAAGGCTGATCTGCATTGATGTAAACTCCGGCTGTGCCGAAGTTAAGGCTTCCGTCGCTGTTTTCAATCTTATCGGTGGTCTGACCCGCAATGGTATGGGGCGCGGTTATGAGGGAAAGAGTTGTGAAGGTTTTGGTCTCTCCGTTAACCTGATATGAATAGGTGATGCGGTCGGGGGTGAAGCAGTCGCCCTTAACCTCCGAAACAAGCTCGAAGTTAGTAACTCCCTCGATACTAATTTCGTGGTCCTGGCAGTCCTCCTCGGTGCACTCACCTACGATAGTAGCCGTCTCGCCATCATGAACTAGCTCGAAATCATAGGAGTGAGGAAGGGTCGCAATAACCTCTGTATAAGTAACGGTAGTGCCGTCAACGTCATAGGAATAAACCCTCTCACCGTTTGCAGAGCAGGTGGGCTGAACAGAAGACAAAAGCTTAACGTCGGTAGGTCTCTGCTCATCAAGGAAGGGATCCTCGCAATTTTCAACGGTGCAAATACCGTTGAGCACGAACTCACCGTCCACCTTCTCAAGTGTATAATCGTAAATATGAGTATGCCTGTCCGCTGTGCAGAAGGAAACAACGCCAACCGAAGTCGCCAAAATCACTGCAAAAGCAATCATAGGCATAAGGATAGCCATCTTTTCCTTAAGTCTGATCGAACCAAATATTTCGCTCATAACAATCTCCTTGTTTCGACATAATTTATCAATTAATTATTTTACCATAACAAAGGCGATTTGTCAACTTATTTTATCAAATAAATATATATTTTGCGCAAAAATATAAAACAAGCGATCGGTTAAACTTGCCAAAGAGGCAGACCGATCGCCCATTTTTGAAAATAAAACTTTACGCGCTTACTTAAAAGCCTTCAAATAGTCTAAAACAGAGAGGATAATTCCAACCAGAATATAAACGCCGAAAAGACTACCCAAAATGCCAAACAACACACCGACGAGAGGAATATTGGCAAGAGTCCCCGCAAGCACTCCAAATACAACGCCAACGAGAAGCTGAAGCAGAATGTTAACCGCCAGTGCTCCTATATCCTTCTTCGACTTGAAAGAGTATGGGAATATTTTTCTAAGAGTATCCATTTCACAACCTCCTTTTAGTGAAAGATATGCGCCACCTCCCAAAAAAATTCCTTTGTCACCCTGTCCGGCGGTTAATTGGACTGGATTTTGCTAAAAACAAGAGCAAAATAAGTATCTCCCCCTTGAATTTTGATGACATTTGTGCTATTCTAAAACAAACAAACCTATCCAATGCATCTAATAAAGGAGTGCTTATGAGTATTATCAGCGTTAAGGATTTATCCAAAACCTTCAAAAAACCTATACGAAGCGAGGGTCTGCGCGGAATGATAAAGGGACTCTTCTCGAGAAAATACGAGGAGATCAAGGCAGTAGACGGCATATCATTCGACATCAGCGAGGGCGAGATCGTCGGCTACATAGGCGCAAACGGTGCCGGAAAATCCACTACAATAAAGATGATGTGCGGAATTCTCCACCCTACGGGTGGAAGTGTCAGCATCGACGGTCTTGATTTCGAGAAAAATCGTCAAAAGATAAATCGCCGCATGGGTGTTGTTTTTGGTCAAAAGACACAGCTCTGGTGGGACATTCCGCTGATCGAAACCTTCAAGATATTGAAAAGCATCTACGAGGTACCCGATGAGGAATACAACGAAAGATTTGAGTATCTCTGTGAGCTTCTCGATATGAAGCCCTTCCTCACCCAAACAGTGCGCTCGCTCTCGCTCGGACAAAGAATGAGAGCAGACTTTGCAGCTGCTCTTATCCATTCGCCTAAAATCGTCTACCTCGACGAGCCTACGATTGGTCTTGACGTGCTTGTAAAGGACAAAATCAGATCGGCGATCAAGGTGCTTAACAAAAAATACAACATAACCGTAATTCTTACCACTCACGATATGAAGGACATTGAGGAGCTCTGCAATCGTATAATCATTATCGACAAGGGTAAGATTCTCTACGACGGCAGCCTTGCAAATATAAAATATCGCTTCGGCAACACAAAAACCATATACATTCCCTCAAACGTTGACCTTAATACAGAGGAGCTTTGTCACAAATTTGCGGGTACGTCACTGGAAAAACAGGATGACAGACAAGCGATCAAGTTTTCTCTCAACGAGGTTGACCTCGACGATATGCTCCTCTATCTCATCAACACATACCATATCAAAGATTTCAAAATCGAAGACATTTCAATTGAGGATATAACAAAAAAACTGTATGAAAAGCATTAAACGAGTTCTGAAGCTCTACCTGCCATTTTCAAAAGCAGGAGTAAAAATAGAGCTTGCCTACAAAGCGCAGATCGTAATGTGGATCATAATTTCCTTTGTTCAGACCTTCTTCGTGGTATTCCTTTATCAGGCGATATACAGGAATTCCGAAAACGGTATGAGCTCGGTAATTAACGGATTCAGCTTCTACGATATGGTGCTGTATATGATAACATCATTCTTCTTCTCATTCGTTATGGGATCGGGTGATACAAGTTACGATATTGCCACCGACATACGCGAAGGCACTATCGCAAATACATTGACGAAGCCGGTTTCCTACCGACTTAGGCATCTTTTCACCTATTTTGGTGTTTTGGTGTTTGATTACGCGGTTGTTATCATTCCCTTCCTCAGTGCAGTGTACGGAATATTCATCGGGCTTGGAATTTTGAAGGTTCAAGCGGGGATTTTCGCCTTAAATGTTTTGCTCTTTGTGATTTTCAGCATCCTGGCAGGCTTCATCAACAACGCCATAAGCTATTTTATCGGTCTTATGGTGTTTTACACCGACCACCTCTTTGGACTCAATATGGCAAGATCCGCCGTTCAGGGCTTCCTCGGTGGACAAATGGTTCCACTCGCCTATATGGGTATGCTTGGGGTAGTATTTTCATTCACACCTTTTGCATTTATGAACTCCGTTCCTGTTCTTGTTTTGATGGGAAAAGTCGAGATAATGCAATCTTTACTTTACATTATTATAGCAATTGCGTGGATTTTGGTGATTGAGCTGGTAAATCACCTGACCTTTAGTCGAGCATTAAAAAAGCTCACTGTACAAGGAGGCTAAGCTATGAGATACTTAAAACTTTACGGCACATACGCCAAGCTTTCCTTGATGAGCAAGCTAGTATACAAGGCAAACGTTATTATCGGCATTGTTGCATTTCTTTTTCTTGAGGCAACCTCACTCTTCACCCTCTATCTCTTGGTAAGCTCGGTGCCTCATATTGACGGCTACACTATTTATCACGTCGGGTTGCTCTTCGGGCTCACAAATATGGCGGTCGGAATAGACCACCTGCTCACCGACAGACTGTGGATGATCGCTTATTTTGAGGTAAGACTGGGTAGGATCGACCACATGTTCCTTCGTCCCCTGCCCGTTCTCTTCCAGGTTATCGCATCCGAGCTTCAACTTGAAGCGCTCGGTGAGCTTATCGTCGCAACCGCACTCATCATTCTGTGCGGAAGTCAATTAACAATAACCGGCGGAGTCGGTGCAATTCTTCTCGTTATTCTTGGAATATTCTGTGCCGCCCTAATAATCACATCCTTCAAAATCATGGTGGCATCGCTCGCCTTCAGATTTAAGCGAAGCGGTCCCCTGCTCCAGTTCATCTACAACTTCTCGGGCTACACAAAATATCCAATGAAGATTTATCCCAAGGCAATCCAGTTTATTCTTACTTTTATTATCCCTCTCGGACTCTGTCTCTTCTACCCATTCGAGAACCTCTTCTCACCTGTAGAAAAGCCCTGGCTGATCGTCCTGATGATGCTTTCATTTACCCTTGTGTTCGGTGCGATCTGTATTTTCGTTTGGGCAAAAATGGTTAAAAAATATGAGAGCACGGGAACTTAATTGTTTTATAGCTAAATTTTACTTATGCCACCGACCTCGCTTTACGGAGTCGGTGGCTTTTTATGCTTTAAAAATGAATTTTTGCAGCCTATTTCTTGCATTTTTATGCATTAACAAGCATTTTTTTGCCTTTTTATGATTATTTTGTCAAAATGACTTGAAATTCATAAATGTATATTGTATAATTTATAATAGATAGGTATTTACTTTGATGTTGTATCTGCCTTAGTACTTATAGGAGGTCCTATTATGAAAAGAAATTTAGTATTGCTCCTTTGTGTTATCGCAATGGTAGCTATCTGCTTGGCATCCTGCGCGAAGGATTGCGAGCATACATTCGGTGAGGATTGGTACACCGATAAAAACAGCCACTGGCATCCCGCTACCTGCGAGCACGGTGAGATCAAGGATAGTCTCGGTGAGCATATAGACGAAGGCGAGGATGGCATCTGTGATGTTTGTGCTTTCGAGATGGGACACACTCACACCTACGAATCCACCTGGCAGAGTGACGAAACTCACCACTGGAAAAATGCCACCTGCTCTCACACCAACCAGAAGGGTGAAAACAGCCTTCACTCCGACGAGGCCAAGGACGGCACCTGTGACGTTTGCTCGGCCCATGTTCACAATCCCAACGCGGCAGGCTACTGCACACACTCCGACTGTGGAAGGAAGGTAAAGGATGTTGATGAAAGCAACGTTAAGGCAATCATTGATGCTCTTTACGTTCAGCAGTACCTTATCAATAGCGGACACGCAGACACCGAGATGTTCGGCAGAAGCAATCATACCACAGGCGGCTTTAACACTCACAATGTTGAGATCATAAATTATCTCTTCGGCAAAGACGGATACACCTATAAAAAGGTTGAGACTACAACAACAGGAGAGTCTTCTGAGGACTCTCTTATGGAAGGCTGGTATCAGCCCGAGGATGCAGAGAACACCTTCGGTATGATCTCCTACGACGGCGGTCACAACTTTGAGCTTGACATTTCCGACCCCAACAAGCTTTACGGCTACTACTTCACCCTTTCCACAATTGCTGACGGTCACGGCGCAGAGGCGCTTCTCATCAGCCTTTATGATGCGGTTGCAAACAACCAGGGTCACATCTATGATTTGGTTGAAAACATCGACGCGGAGAACAACACCGTAAGCTTTAGCTTTGGCATTCTCGTAGTAAGCATTACTACCGTTGCTGTTGGAGATAACGTTGGCGATAGCATTTACAATGCGAACTACTTTGCAATTTCGGGTAGTTTCAGCTACACCGACGATTTTGCGCTCACAAGCCTTGAGCTCAACTGCGACATTTATACCAACGATCCCGGTGCGCTTCCCAGCGGTGAATTCAACAAGCAGGACGTTAGCCTTGAATATGATCCCGATACCGACACATTCAAGTTCGTTAAGTACGACGAAGCGACTGATTCTCATATCGAAACCGACGATCCTATTCACAACACCTATAGCTTCAAGATCACCCAGACAGTGGGCGACAGAACAGAAGAAAACCCCAATCCCAAGTCCAAGTTCATCCCCAAGAGCTATGAGCTCTATCTTAACCAGGGTGATGACGGCCAGCTGTACAATAAGTTCACCGGCGCTACCATCGTAGCTACACAAAGAGAGATCATCAATCTATACGTTTCGGATTACTCTCCCGTAGGCACCTCATTACATTATGCGCCAAGCATGGTAAGCTTCAAGCTCTTCCTTAACGGTGAGGAAATTCCCAACGTTGACGCATACGACAACCAGACTGCAGTTGCAATGTTTACATTCGCCGGCGAACAGAGATCCTTCTTCGTCATTCCCAAGGTAAAGGGCGTGTACAGATTTGAGATCTATTTCATGGGCGAGCTGACCCATGAGGTTAACATCAACGTAGGCGCTCTCAAGGAGGATGAAATAACTCTCAAAGAGAACGAGTTTGCAGTAAGAGTTACAAAGAAGTACGAATGGGCAAACGAGGTTATCTTCATTGCTACCGAGGCAGGAACCTACACCTTCCACCTTCCTATCGGTATTGGATTTATCAATGCAGATGGATTCGACGCTGCGGAAAATACTCCCGTAACCGATGATACTCCCACGCCTTATTACGATTACAACACCAACACCAACCCTGATGGAAGCCTCATTCCCGGCTCATTTACTCTCACTCTTGCAAAGGGTGAAAGCATTCGCTTCTATACAATGGCTGTTAAGAATGGCGCTTACGTAATTAGCTATGAAGTAAAATAATTCAGTATTTTAGCGCCGCAGATTAAACTGCGGCGCTTTATTTCAAAAAGGTATTGAAATCAGTTTTATAAAATGCTATAATAGTATCGTTAAATAAAGTAAGGAGTATATTTATGAAGAAAATAATTATTCTACTTCTGGCTATAACGCTGATTTTTGCGCTTGCATCCTGCAAGAAGGATAAGGACAATCAGCCCACAGACTGCAGCGGCCACGTTGACGCAGATGATAACCACAAGTGCGATAAATGTAATGCAGATTTCGAGGATGGTGACGAGGTTGTTGAAATCCCCACCACATACAGAAATGTCACCTTCAGCTTCACCCTTGAGGACGGCACACCTGTTGAGGGTGTCAGCTTCACCGTTGAGAGAGGCAGCAACATCTTTAATCTCGTGACAGGTACTGACGGTAAGGCAACCCAAGAGCTTGCAACAGGACTTTACTCGCTCAATTGCGATTACACTACCCTTCCCGAATTCTGCTCAATAGATACATACGGCTTCAAGGTTGAGGAGAACACAAGCTCGGTAGTTATTCTTGTAACAAACAACACCCCCGACGGTTCTCGCGAAAAACCATTCCCCACCTCCGACGAACCCACAGATCTTGTGATCGATGTAAGTCAGGAGATATTCTTCACCTATCGTGGCACGAGCGTTCAGCACATTACTATTAACTCCTCAGACGTTATCGTTAACTTTAATGGCGAGAGTTATTCTGCTGTTGACGGTCTTATCTCGGTTGTAATTGCTCCCGAGGAGATTGGCGAATTGACAATCTTCTCTATTAAGAACGTCTCAGGCGCAGAGGCTTACATAACTCTCGAGATGATCTCTCCCCTTGGATCGTTTGACAATCCTATTGAGATTAATGCGGATTACTTCGGAGATCTTTTCCAGGACGGTGTGATTCGCTACTATAAGTGGACTGCTCCCAAGGATGGCGTTTTTATCGCAAGACCCACTATGGCGAATGCCAACGTGACAGTTAGAAGAAATATCACAAAAATCGTAGATGGTGAAGAAATTATCATTCCCATCGTAATGCAAAGTGATGACGGATCGGCAGTTTATATGAGCGTTGACGCGGGCGATGAGATCATCATCGGACTCACAGCCGTAGACCCCGGCATCACCACTTCTATCGAGCTTGCGCTCCTGCTCTACGAGGGCACCGCCTCAGATCCCGTGCCTATGTACAACAACTCTGTTGCTATTTCGCTTGACGGTGGCGAGAGCCTTATGTTTATTGCCATCGGTTCTAACGGAGTCAGCATCGATGAATGTCACGACCTCATCGCCAAGTGTGGAAGTAATACCTGCACAAGCGAAGGTGGCAGCATTTCGTTTGATCTCGTAGATTGGAGCTTCGAAATTATCAATACCTCCGAGGACAGAAACAGCATCATAATTAAACTTTCATGATTGCTTAATAACCGCCGAATATTCGGCGGTTATTTTTTTGTTGACTTTTAGACAGAACTATTATATAATTAAAATGTAAAGTTATGTAGAAAGGCTTTGAAATTATGAAAAAACTGATTTCTATAATCCTTCTTCTCGTTATGATAAGCGTTATGCTTATCTCCTGCGGCGGATCTGCACAGAACAATAACAAGGATGAGGATAATAACAATATAATCGGAGGTGGCGATATTATCGGTGGCTGGGATGATCCCGATACTCCCAACGAGCCGGATACTCCCGATGTACCAGACACTCCCGATGTCCCCGATACTCCCGTTATTGAGCCCGATCTCGATCCCGATCCCAACAATGTTACGCTCTACCTTCTCAACAGAGCCGGTTGGGAGCGAGTTTCGGTATACTATTGGGGCAATCGCGGTGAAATCCCCGGTGGTTGGCCGGGAGAGGAGCTCTCTATTGGTGAAAATCTTCTTTACAGAGCAGTTTTTGAAGACCACTATTCTATGATTATCTTCAACAATCTCGATGGCATCCAAACTGCAGATCTCCAAGTTCCAACAAACGACAAAATCGTCTATGACAACGTTGACAACCGTTGGATCAGCTTTGAAGAGGCTATTGAAATCATAAATAACGAGGGCTATGAGCCTCACGTTCATAACTTCATTGAGGGCAAGTGCGAGTGCGGTGAAACCGACCCTAACTACAAGAATGACTGTCCCCACGATAGCTATGACGTTCAGGAGAAGGCTCCCACCTGCACGGCGAAGGGCTCTAAAACCTACACCTGTCAGGCATGTCACTACAGCTACACTACCTACACCCCCGCTCTCGGTCACTCTCGCATTGAGTACCTCTTTGGATATGATGCGACTTGTGGAGAATCTGGTCTCAGCGACGGTGAAAAATGTCTTGACTGCGGAACGATTATCGTTAAGCAGACGGTTATAACCGCAACGGGAAATCACAATTACATCGATAAAACTTGTACCGTCTGTGGTGCTACAGAACCCGATCTCAATGATGATCTTGCTCTCTTTAATGCCCTGTTTGACGAAACCAGCTACGTTTCTATAAAGCTCGATATCTCAAACTCCGAGCTTAAGAAAATGCAGCAGGACTTTGAAAAGTGCTACAAGTCCCCTATTTATCGTATGGCTGATCTTATAGTTCATATCAGAACTGCTGACGGAAAGACCGGCACCTGGACAATTCCCCAGGTTGGTGTAAGAATGAAGGGCAACACCTCGCGCACCAACTTCTACAGCGACAATGACGGAATGTACAACCTCATTCACTTTAAGGTTAGCTTCCAGGAGACATTTGACAATGTAGAATATTACGGAAATGATGCTCTCACCTGGCCCGACGAGGCAGCTCGCAAGGCGAGAAAGGATCGTACCTTCGCAACTCTCGAGAAGATCGATATGCGTTGGAACAAAAACGACGATACAACCTACATCAGAGAGAGCTACGCCTACGATTTATATCGTGAGTTTGGAGTTCTCGCTCCTCACACTACCCTCGCGTCGGTTGACATTGGCAATGATCACGCGGGCGTATTTGTGATCTACGAGCCTATTGACAAGATTTTCCTCGAGAAAAACCTCCCTGCGGAGGCACTTGGCGGTGATCTTTACAAGCTCGGTTGGACGAGCGAGCCTGCAACCTTCACGTCATTCTCCTCCTACGGTGTTGAGGATGAGCTGGCAGGTAAATTCTACGTTTACGACCTAAAAACCAACAAAAAGACATCCGATCACAGCAGTCTGAAGAATCTCATTAACACAATCAAATCCCCAAGCGTTTCCAAGGAAACCTTTGCTTCGCTTGTTGATATGGATAGCTTCATCAACTATTGCGCGGTATCCTATATGATTGGCAACCCCGATGACCTTCGTAACAACTACAATAACAGCTACATCTACTTTAGAGCTGATACCGGCAAGATGATAGTAATTCCCTACGATATGGACCGTGGTCTCGGCATCAATCGTGACTGGAACCCATACGGTGACAGCCAGACAACCGACAGTCCCTTCAGCAAGACCAATACTTGTGGCGAACAGAGGAGTCCTCTCTTCCTTCGCACGGTTTGTCAAGGCGGTATGTTCCTTCTCGAGTACAAGGAAGCTCTGAAGGCTGTTGATGCTCACGAGATGCTCACCAAGGCAAGATTTGAGGAAAGCTTTAACATTGCAAAGGAGCTCTACGGCAACGACGCAAAGCCCTCAAAAAGCTATCATAACGCAGGCGGTCATAGATTGTACTTTGATATTTACACATCAAGTAGTGCGGATGGCGGCAGCAATATGTCCTTCGCGAATTATTTAGACGCGAAGCGCGCTACTCTCTACCATTATCTTGGCGATCTTGGTAACACCGACAACAGCGGTAGCACCGGCAATGAAAACGGTGGCAACGACAATGGCGGAAATGACAGCGGTGATAACGGTGGCTCCTATCAGCCTATCACAGGCTGCAAGCCCTATATCCGTGCTGAATATAACAACTGGCTCAACGACGGCTGGGATTGGGCTCCCTATGAGATGACAGCTAACGATGACGGAACCTTCTCCTATACTCTGACTCCCTCTAACGTATCCGGCTCCGGACGTATTAAGTTCAAGATCTTTGACGCCAGCAATAATATGTGGTACGGCTATGAAATCGTTGACCCCGAGTGCCAGGTTGACCCCAACGACAGCAACGGAAACGCCAACGCAAACAAGAATATTTACCTTGCCTCCGGCACCTACCTTCTGACGTTTGACCCGACCACGGTAACGCTTTATATCGAAAAACAGTAAAACAACAAAAAACAGGGCGGAAAACTTTTCCGCCCTGTTATAAAAAAGCACTTGAAAAATAAGATATTATGTGATACAATAATAGTCACGGAAAGAAATAACTAATCCTTGAAAAAACAATTTGCGCCATTAGCTCAGTAGGATAGAGCGTTCGCCTCCTAAGCGAAAGGCCGTTGGTTCGACTCCAATATGGCGTGCCAAAGCGAAAAAGCCAGCCCTTGCGGTTGGCTTTTTTGATTTGTACGACTGTCGAAGCAACTCCGCAAGCGAAAGCGAAGCGGAATTTGGTTCGTAACATTGCTCCGCCCTTCCCTGTGGGAAGCTTGTCAGACGGAGCAAACTCCAATATGGCGTGCCAAAGCGAAAAAGCCAGCCCTTGCGGTTGGCTTTTTCCTTTTTTATAAGAAAAACTCCGCCCCGAAGGGCGCGGTCTATGTATAGCATTAAACTATTGAACTAGTTATTACTCAGCAACAGTAACGCTAAGGCTAGCAACTCTGATCTGGTTGCCAACTGCATCGAGCTTAAGGTAGGTGTAACCAAGAGAAGCATCGATCTCAACGGTGTGATTAGCGTATGCGGAAGTGGTGGAAACTTTCTGGATAAGAACCCAGGTCTCACCATCGGTAGAGCCGTATACCTCAAGGGTAGCAGCCTTGTAACCTGCATTAACAGTAAGGGAGGAAATAACGCCCTTTGCGCTTACGGTTGCCCAACCGTTGTTGGAAGAGCTGTCGTAAATACGAAGCTGGGTGTTGAAGTGACAACCCTTGTTGTGTGTGCTAATGGTAACGTCCTCGAAGGTGTTAGACTCGTCAGCATACTGAGTACCC
>JAZONX010000023.1:0-20969 GCA_045654725.1 Eubacteriales bacterium | reverse complement strand
CAACCATCTTGGCGAGACCTCTCTGAGAGTGGAAGTCCTTGGGGTTCTTCTTCATGTGCTCGGTGAGCTCATTGATTCTGGTTGTAAGAATAGCAACCTGAACCTCGGGCGAACCTGTGTCCTGCTCATTGATCTTGTACTGCTCAATAAGGGCGGTCTTTGTTTCCTTCGAAATCATTTTTGTCTTCACCTTTCTTAAAATTTATTTCCAAAAACCGAGTAAAGTGTGGGTGAAAAGCTCAAGCCACGCAAGGAAAATCCTCCAAACGGAGCAAGGCCATACACAGCACTCAGTTAAAGGCCGTTGGTTATTATAACATAAAAAAATGCGTTTGTAAAGAGTTTTTTTAAAATTTTTTTGGTTATTTTGCTCAAATCTAAACTTTGCCTACGAAAAAGATGCGTCTGAGCGATTCCTTCAAGGGTTTTACGATGGCAATAACAATCAGCATAAGTCCCACAACCGACAGAACCGTGAGTGGTGCCAGCGACCAGTAGAAGGGCGTGCTTACGTTAAAGGTGGTACGAATATCATACTCCAAAAGCACAGACCACATTCCAAGGGCGATTAACATTCCCCCAATGGTATAAAGACAACCTTTCTTTACATAATAGAGCACCGCTGTGGCTGCCGAACAGATCAACGCAAGGCTTCCTGATATGGGGAAGCCAAAAGACATAAACCAATGTCCGCCTGTTATGTAGCAAATAAGAAGAAGAAAACCGATAGATAATGCAAATGTTGACGGTACAAAAATCACGGGGTTCGGCTTCTTGAACCAGTACGGCAGAACAAATCCTACGTAAAAAACGATAGTTCCACCTGCTACAATTCCCGACCAGGTCACCTCCGATCGCCAGGAGAGCTCAAGGATTATGGGAAGGATAAGAGGGACAAGGAAAATCATAGTAAGCACAAACATAAGACCTTTACGGTTGAATTCTTCCGACTCAAAGGGAATCTTAGGATAGGTGTTCTCTTCCCTAATTTCGATATCAGGGTGATACACACGCGTTTCGCACAAGGGGCAAAGGGTCTGTCCTTCCGACAGCTTTGCGCCGCATTTCACACAATACATTATGAATTCTCCTTTCCTCTTGAATTACTCTCCACAGAGTGAGGAACACCTCTCTCGCGAAGAACATTATATATCTCGCGTTCCAATACCGGCTCGCGAGCATTTCGCGTTACGTTGAGATACATTTTTCCATCATAGGTAACAGCCGATACGTTATAAGGTGCAGCCGCCTGCGATCCGAGAACAAAATCCATCCTTTTTACGTAGGCAAGGTATTCATCGGGAACCTTGACAAGTCCAAGATTTGAGAAGCTGAAGCAGGTCTTTTTCTCTCCAACAGCGTTGAACACCATTTTCATAACAAAATTCTTGACAAACAGCGGAACAAGTCGAAGCGCAATGTTTTTCTCGCTGTTAACATTAGTTTTTATGATAGCAGCCATATTGCGTTCGGTCAATTGAAGCTTCATCTGTGCCGCAACTATCTGACAAAGCTCGTCAAAACTATACTCGCCGAGTCTGGGGTCTATTCCGGGCGTCGCATACATAACAAAGTTGCGCATGGTTTGACTCGGAAACATCTTTCTCAGATTTACAGGTACGCAGATTTTGATTGGCTTATATCTCGCGGGGTTTTTCACCCTGCTCTGCTGGACCTTTTGAGCCGCTTCAATAAGAATCGCAGTCATATACACCGTCACGGTCACACCGCGACTCTTTGCCTCTGCCCTTACGTATTCGGGATCGATTACAAAGGCGGTGTTCGTGCGGAATCCGTCAACCTCGCGCTTGCCGTCTATTCGGTAGGCATCGGTGTCTTTTCGTGACGCGGGATACTTACCTGCGTATTTCAAGAATGAATCCTCAAGCTCTGCGGGTGATGGTTCTTCAAGTCTGTCTAATATACCATCTCCAGCCGGAACTCTGACGCCATACTTTTGATACAGATACTCTGCGGTCAACGTTTTTACAAATATTAAACCGCCGTTTCCGTCGGTGAGCGAATGGAAGAACTCAACCGCTATTCGATTTTTATATACGAGAACTCTGAAGGCGCACTTTCGCAAATCCTTCATCGTCATTCTCGCCAAGGGATATGGCTTCTCGTCAAGAATTTCCGGCAAAGAATTTATCTCTTCGAGATAATACCAGAAAAATCCCTCTTTGATGGCAACCGCAATAGATGGAAAACGACGCACGGTAACGTCAAGAGCAACTTTAAGAGCTTCCCTATCCACGTCCTCGTGAAGAGCTGATGAAATACGGAAGATATTGCTCCAGGTTCTGCTTCTCGATGCGGGGAAGATCTTGGCAGCATTGTCAAGAGTCATCCAAGCGAGTTTTTTTCTCAATGGAATGATTCTTCTGAGGAACTTGGAAATTTTATCAAAATCCCCCTTCCTTTCAGGAAGATCGTAGAGAATATATCCATGCCAAAGATCGGGCGCTACCACAAGCTCGCTCTTGCAGCCTGCGGAAAGCAGTTTTTCGTGCATTAAAACCGAATCATCGTACATTATTTCGTCGCCACCAACGAAAATAAGCGATTCGGGAATTTTATCCTGGGTGTCAAAGAGAGGTGACATTCGAGGCTCACTCTTTACGACGCGATCGGCATTATTATCGGGATTGGTTTTTGGGGCGAGCTTCTCGCTGTCACCGTCAATTCCGTACGCGTAAGCATCGGCAAAATATTTCAATCTTTCAACAGTCATCGACGGATCGGCTTTTTTATTAAGCTCATAGGATTCGCTACCGAGTGTCAGATCTGTCCAGGGAGATATGGCAATAATACCCGCAGGCATGGTCCTGCCCTTATCACGAAGCTTCTGACAAAGAGCGTAACAAAGTCCTCCGCCGGCACTTTCACCGCACAGAGCGATTCTTGAGGGCTCATATCCCGCGGAAAGCAAATATCCGTATGCATCCATAGCATCGTCAAGCGCTGCGGGATAGGGATGCTCGGGAGCAAGACGATACTCTACGGTAAAAACACTGATACCGCATTTAGCAGCAAGCATACTACCAAATCCGTTAGAATACTCGAGATTTCCCGCCACGTAGCCTCCACCATGAAGATAAAGTACTACACCGCTTGAAAGCTCTTCTTTCGGAGTGAGCATGGCGCAATTTAGCGAACCGACCTTGATATGCTCGCACTTAACGTCATTTTTATAGGAATTTGACATAAGCTTACCAATACTGTCTTGTGTTTTACGCACCACACCGAGAGAGCACTTTGCCACAAATGGCTTCAAAAGATTAAGCTGGGATCTATAAAAAGATGTTTTGGCCTTCATATTCTCACTCCTTTCTTTTGTTATTAGCGCAATAATTATAAACTATTTTTACTATTTTGTCAACAGAAAAAAAGGAACCGACTCAAATTAATGAGTCGGTTAGATATTAAACATTGGTTTTTTCTTCTGTTTCAGATTTGTTTTCACTTTTAAGCTCTGAAAAACGAATAGCAACAGGCATATTCCATCTAAAGAGAGTGGCACACATTCTTATAACGAAAATAATGCAAATGCAGCCGATAGTACCTACCATATTTGCAGATGCTATGCCCTTCATGAAGTATGTAACGATAAGATAATAAGTTGCTGAACCCGCCATACAAGCAATAGCATAAATTCGTTTGCGGAGAACCATAGGAATAGTGTTGAGGATTACGTCACGAGTAATGCTTCCGCCAACCGATGAGAATAGGCCCATTAGCATTGATATAAAGAACCCGAGTTCTATGTAATCACCGGTTCCCGCGGCAGTGAATACGCCTATACCAAGAGCATCAAGAACATTGTTTATCCTTTCAACCGTTGCTTCCTCGCGAACATAAAGATCCTTGAACCTCATCGCAAGGAAAAATACAAGAAAAGCCGTTAAAATGCAAACAATTATTTCCATATTCAGGTCTGTAAATACCGCGGGAAGCATTCTTCCTATACTCTGACCTGCTATCATATCACGTATCAATCCACCGCAAAAGCAAGTGACTAATGATAGTAAAACGACACCAAAAAGGTCGGTTTCCTTATCTATTGCGACCATTGCCCCTGCCGCGGCGAAGGAGATTATTCCTATTATGTTGATTATTTCAAGAGCGGTTTCCATATCTGCCTCTTAACGTTAGATTTTTGTGAGCAAAAGCTCAAGAGCCCTACCTCTGTGACTGATACTGTTTTTCTCATCGTCGGTCATCTCTGCCACCGTCATTTTCTCTCCGTCGGGAACAAAGATCGGGTCGTAACCAAATCCTGCATTACCCATCGGGGTATCGATAATACTGCCACGCATATAGCCTTCAGCTATAACCTCTCTACCATCGGGATAAACGATAGCAACGGCACAGGTGAAGTGAGCGTTTCTGCCGGTCTTGCCTTCGAGATTTTTGAGAAGGAGCTTGATATTCTCGCCGTCGCGGATTTTGGGATCATCCTCGCCGGCATATCGTGCGCTGAATATACCCGGCGCACCGTCGAGAGCGTCAACGCAAAGTCCGCTATCATCAGCAAGTGCTGCCATACCTGAAATTTCAGAGATTTCTCTCGCCTTTTTGAGGGCGTTTTCCATAAAGGTTTTTCCATCCTCGATCGTTTCGTGACACACTCCTGCCTCTTGAAGCGAGAGAATTTCCTCGAATTTTCCGGAGAGAATCTGCTTGATTTCGTATATTTTGTGTGCGTTATTTGATGCAATTATCAGTTTCATATTAGAATAAACCTACAATTCTGCCGTCATCATTAACGTCAATTTTCTCTGCAGCGGGAACCTTGGGGAGACCGGGCATTGTCATGATATTGCCTGTGAGAACTACGATAAATCCTGCTCCGGCAGAGGCCTTTACCTTCTTAACGGTAATTTTGAAGCCCTCTGGTGCTCCAAGAAGGGTGGGATCATCCGAGAAGGAATATTGTGTTTTTGCAATGCAGACGGGGAAAGATGAGAATCCAAGAGAATTGAGCTTCTCGATCTGCTCTCGGGCTTCCGGAAGGATCTCCGCACCGATTCCTCCGTAAACTTTTCTTGTCACAGCCTCAATTTTTTCCTCAATTGAAGTTTCGGATTCATAGGAGAATGTGAAATCCCCCTGCTCCTCCTCGCAAAGTCTGACAACCTCTCTTGCAAGGTCCTCACCACCACGTCCGCCATCCGCCCAGACAGTGGAAAGCACTACGTTAACGTTTAGTTTCCTACATTTATTTATTATATACTCTACCTCACGGTCGGTGTCTGTCGGAAAACGGTTAATTGCCACAACGGCAGGAAGCTTGTATACATTTTTAATATTCGAGAGATGACGAAGAAGATTGGGAATTCCCTTTTCGAGTGCGTCAAGATTTTCACCAACAAGCTCGTTTTTTGCGAGTCCACCGTGCATTTTGAGGGCGCGAATTGTTGCTACGATAACTACAGCAGATGGTGTCAATCCCGCTATACGACATTTGATGTCGAGGAACTTCTCCGCTCCGAGATCAGCGCCAAACCCCGCCTCAGTGATAGCATAATCGGCGGTTTTCATTGCCGTCTTCGTAGCAATAACAGAATTGCATCCGTGAGCAATGTTTGCGAATGGGCCTCCGTGCACAAATGCGGGAGTTCCCTCGAGAGTCTGAACAAGATTGGGCTTCAAGGCATCCTTTAGAAGCGCGGTCATAGCGCCTTCAGCCTTAAGGTCGCCTGCTGTGACGGGATTGCCGTCATACGTATAGCCAACAATTATGCGAGCGAGTCTGTTTTTAAGATCGGAAATTGATCCTGCAAGACAAAGCACCGCCATAATTTCGGATGCAACGGTGATGTCATATCCATCATCGCGCGGAACACCACCCGTTCTTCCTCCAAGTCCGTCACGAATAACACGAAGCTGACGGTCGTTCATATCTACGCATCTCTTCCAGGTGATTTTTTCGGGGTCAATATTCAAACTGTTCCCTTGATAAATATGGTTGTCAAGCATAGCGGCAAGAAGATTGTTTGCCGCACCGATAGCGTGGAAATCGCCCGTGAAATGAAGGTTGATATCCTCCATTGGAATAACCTGCGCCCAACCGCCGCCCGCAGCACCGCCCTTGACACCAAAAACAGGGCCAAGAGAAGGCTCGCGAAGTGCAACTGCAACCGATTTTCCAATCCTCTTCAAACCGTCTGCTAGTCCAATGGTTGTGGTGGTTTTTCCCTCCCCCGCAGGGGTGGGATTTATCGCTGTAACCAGCACTAGCTTGCCGTCGGGCTTCGCCTGAAGATCACTAAGCAACGAAAGGTCAAGTTTCGCCTTTTTCGTGCCGTAAAGCTCTATATATTTTTCGTGAATTCCTGCATCATTTGCAATTTCAAGTATATGCTTCGGGGTCACAGACTGAGCAATTTCAATATCGGTCATCATAGCGATTACCTCCGACAATCAACATTTAATAGATAGATTATACAATATATTTTTATAGTTGTCAATATGAAATATTGAAATTCAAAGTTTGTAAATTTTACTATAAATAAAGCCGTCTTCCTAAGGAAAACGGCTTTTATATGTTTATCGTTTTAGTTATGTTCCTCTACAATTTTTCTGGCTACGTAAACACCACTTGCAGATGCGTGAGAGAGCGAATGAGTTACACCGCTACCATCACCGATAACATAAAGGCCCTTATGGTTGGTTTCAAGATTTTCGTCGAGATCAACCTCCATGTTGTAGAACTTAACCTCAACACCATAAAGGAGAGTATCGTCATTTGCCATGCCGGGAGCGATACTGTCAAGAGCATAGATCATCTCGATAATTCCGTCAAGAATTCTCTTGGGAAGAACAAGACTGAGATCACCGGGAGTCGCAGAGAGCGTAGGTCTTACTGTGTTCTCCTCAATTCTGCTATGAGTGGAACGACGTCCTCTCTCAAGGTCGCCAAATCTCTGTACGATTACACCTCCGCCTAGCATGTTGGAGAGCTTGGCAACGTTCTCACCGTAGCCGTTAGAATCCTTGAAGGGCTCGGAGAAATGCTTCGCAACAAGAAGCGCAAAGTTGGTGTTCTCGGTCTTCTTCTCGGGATCCTCGAAGCTGTGACCGTTTACGGTCACGATACCGTTGGTGTTTTCGGTAACAACAATACCGTTGGGATTCATACAGAAGGTACGAACACGGTCCTCAAACTTCTCGGTGCGGTAAACGATTTTGCCCTCGTAAAGTTCCTTTGTAATGTGCTGAAAAATTACCGCAGGAATCTCTACTCTTACGCCTATGTCAACACGGTTGGATTTGGTCGCGATATCAAGATCTCTGCATACCGTCTCCATCCATTTGCTGCCGCTACGGCCTACGGACACAATACATTTCTTACCGTCGAACTCACCCTTTTTGGTGATAACGCGATATCCTTCAGCAATCTTTTCGATTCTCTCTGCCGGAGTGTTAAAGAAGAAATCAACAGTCTCGCTAAGCTTTGCATAAAGGTTTTCAAGAACGATATAGTTAATATCTGTGCCAAGGTGACGAACCGATGCATCGAGAAGCTGGAGCTTGTTCTGTACACAGAGTGTCTTAAAGGCGCTACCTGCAGTAGAATACATTTTTGTACCCTCACCACCGTAAGCAAGATTGATCTTATCCACGTACTGCATAAGCTCGATAGCGGTTTTTCTTCCGATGTATTCGTAAAGCGAGCCACCGAAATCGTTGGTGATATTATACTTTCCATCAGAAAATGCACCCGCACCACCGAAGCCGCTCATAATTGCACAGCTTTTGCACTGTATGCAGCTTTTAATTTTCTCACCGTCGATGGGACAATGGCGTTTCTTCAGTTCATTACCCGACTCAATAACTGCAACCTTGAGATTGGGATTAAGACTTGTGAGCTCGTAGGCGGAGAATATTCCGCCAGGACCTGCGCCAACTATAATAACGTCATACTTCATATAGGAAACCTCCGTTTTTTTATGGGGGGTGAGCCTTTGCTCATTACATACCGAATTATTGTAGCATAAATAAATCCTAAAATCAAGTATTTTATACTATGTTTTTAGATAATTTACACATTTTTGAAAATATTTTTTGTTAAAGTTGAAAAAAGACTTGACTTTTAGTTTTGCTTGATTTATAATATATTGTACGATTTTGGGATCGTAGCCTAAACTGCGCCCAAATGACGGCAAAAAGGAGGAGATCGAAGTGAAACTTGACCTTAGACCCTTGCTTGCAGGGGACAGACTTCTTGAGTTTGATTACGAGATTTCGCTGGACACCTCCGAGGACACCGGAAGCTATCTCTCCGGCGTCGGTTTTCCTTCTCCCATGAAGGTTAAAGGTGAAATTACCAACACTGCAGGCTATATGCGAATGACACTTACCACGTCTGTGGAATACGTTGCGCAATGTGCGCGATGCCTTTCACCCGTTAGCGGCGAGTTTACCATTGACCTTGAGAAAACCGTTGCTCCGAGAAATCTGCTTGGTGATCTTGATGAAGACAAGCTTGATGGATTTGCCATCATCGAGGACGGATTCCTTGATATGGACGAGCAACAGCTCGAACAGCTTGAGATGGAGTGCCCTATGCGCTTCTTGTGCAAAGAGGACTGCAAGGGACTTTGTCCCAAATGCGGAAAGAATTTGAACGAAGGTGAATGCGACTGCGACCATAAGGAATTTGATCCCAGAATGGAGCCCCTTCGCAAGTTACTTGAGCAAATGAAAAACGAAGAAAATAAAAAATAACATACAGAGAATGCGTGGAGCTTTTTGCTCATAGCATGCTCAACTTAGGAGGTAAATCAAATGGCAGTACCGAAGAGAAAAACATCCCACTCGAGAAAGATGAAGAGACGTTCCAGCGTTTGGAAGCTTGAGAGCCCCGCTAACAACATTGTTAAGTGCCCTCAGTGCGGCGAGCCTATCCTTGCTTACCGTGTTTGCAAGGCATGCGGTTTCTACAAGGGTGAGGAAATCATCGCAAAGAACGAGGCTGCTGAAAAATAATTTTCAGCCGACATAAGAACGGTGTCGCAAAGATACCGTTCTTTCTCTTTCATATTTATGTGGTAGCAAAAATGCTGTAATATTTAGAAAAATCAAGACATAGGCTGTATTTTTAAAATAAATAAAAAAGAATAAAAAAATTTAAAAAAGGGGTTGACAAACCGAATTGGTTCTGCTATAATATAGACCGTGACACATGCTGGTGTGGCTCAATGGCAGAGCAGCTGATTTGTAATCAGCAGGTTGATGGTTCGACTCCGTTCACCAGCTCCATCTTTTATGGGGGAATTCCCGAGCGGCCAAAGGGGGCAGACTGTAAATCTGTTGTCACTGACTTCGCTGGTCCGAATCCAGCTTCCCCCACCATAAAAAAACACCGACCTTGTGTCGGTGTTTTTTTATGGTGTGTGGACCGCTTGCGATCCGGATCGGGCACTTGCTCTGCAAGTGCGCTGGTTAGCATACCCTATCCGCAGCCGTCTGGAACTTGTTCACGGACAGCTAATCGAAAAAAGCTTCGCCTTTGGCGAACAACCTACTTCTAACAAAAAGAGGACAACCTAAGTTGCCCTCTTTTTCTATTTATCCTTTTCTCCAAACCATCTTATCCACAATTCCGGTGTAGGACTGAATAATCTTAACTACCTTGGTGGAAACATTTTCTTCAACGTAGTCAGGAACAGGAATACCATAGTCGCCATTTTCATTCATAGAAACAGCAAGCTCTACCGCGCCAAGCAATCCGTTGGTATCAATGCCCGCAAGAACGAAGCAGCCTTTATCAAGCGCCTCGGGACGCTCGGTTGAAGTTCTGATACAAACCGCAGGAAAAGGCTTGCCAATCGAGGCAAAATACGAGCTTTCCTCAGGGAGTGTTCCACTGTCAGAAATCACCGCAAATGCGTTCATTTGTAAACAATTGTAGTCATTAAAGCCCAAGGGCTCCTGTTTTATTACCCTTTTATCAAGCTTGAAACCTGTTGATTCAAGGCGTTTTCTCGATCTCGGATGACAGGAATAGAGTATGGGCATATCATACTTTTTCGCTATTTCATTTATTGCATTAAAGAGCGAAAGGAAATTTTTTTCGGTATCTATATTCTCTTCTCGGTGTGCTGAAAGAAGAATGTACTTCCCTTTTTCAAGCCCAAGTCGGCTATGAATGTCACTTGCCTCAATCTTGTCAATATTTTTATGCAACACCTCCGCCATCGGCGATCCCGTTACATACGTACGTTCCTTAGGTAAGCCACATTCATGAAGATAACGACGAGCGTGCTCGGAATAAGCGAGATTTACATCCGAAATAATGTCAACGATTCGACGATTTGTTTCCTCGGGAAGGCACTCATCCTTGCATCTGTTACCTGCTTCCATATGGAAGATCGGAATGTGCAATCTCTTCGCCGCAATGGCGGAAAGGCAGGAGTTAGTGTCACCAAGAACGAGAAGCGCATCAGGCTTAATCGCATTCATAAGCTTATAAGAACAGTTGATGATATTGCCAACCGTCTCGCCAAGATCATCGCCCACAGCGTCCATATACACCTCAGGGGCATCAATGCTGAGATCGTTGAAGAAAATTCCGTTCAGATTGTAGTCGTAGTTCTGCCCTGTATGAGCAAGAATACAGTCGAAATATCTGCGACACTTAGTAATAACCGCTGAAAGACGAATAATCTCGGGACGTGTACCAACGATAATAAGCAGCTTCAATCTGCCGTCATTCTTAAATTTTACATTAGAATAATCAAGCTTGATTTTCATTTATTTTACCGCCTCAAAAAATGTGTCAGGTCTTGTCGGGTCGAAGCTCTCGTTTGCCCACATCAATGTCACGAGATCCTCACCGCCCGAAAGATTTATAATATTATGGGTATATCCGGGGAGCATATGTACCGCCTGAATTTTGTCACCCGATACCTCAAATTCAAGAACCTCATCGGAGCCGATTTTGCGTTGTTCAATGCGCGCGCGACCGGATACGACAATGAAAAATTCCCACTTTGTGTTGTGCCAATGTTGCCCCTTGGTTATGCCGGGCTTCGAGATGTTAACAGAAAATTGACCGCAGTTTTGGGTTTTCAGAATTTCGGTAAAGGAGCCACGATCATCAATGTTCATCTTTAAAGGAAAAGCAACCTTCTCCTTTGGAAGATAGGATAGAAACGTACTGTAAAGTTTTTTCGCAAAGCTGCCCGATGGAATTTCCGACATTAAGAGGGTGCTCGGCTGATTGCAAAAGCTCTCGAGATGAGCGACAATCTCACCCAGTGTAACTCTATGAGTCACAGGTGCAGCACAGTATCTACCTCCTTCGCAAAGAATGGTATTTATGCCTTCAAATTCGCAATGATGCTCTTTTCCGGAGAGTGCAAGAAGCATTTCATCAACAAGATCGTCAATATAAAGCAACTCGAGTTCAATCGCAGGATCATTTACTGTAATTGGCAAGTCATTCGCAAGATTATTACAGAAGGTTGCTACAACTGAATTGTAATTTGGTCTACACCATTTGCCGAACAGATTGGGAAAACGATAAATCAACACCTTCGCTCCATTCTCCTCCGAATAGGAGAAGAAAAGTTCCTCGCCCGCTCTTTTACTGCGCCCGTAATCGCTATCGTAGCGGCCGATTAGCGTGGCTTGAATAGAGCTAGATAGCATTACAGGGCAGGTATTTCCGTGCTTTTTCAAGGTGTCAAGCAACTCGTTTGCAAAGCCAAAGTTACCCTTCATAAATTCATCAGGATTCTCCGGACGATTCACTCCCGCAAGATTGAAGACAAAATCCGCCTTTTCACAATACTCGTCAAGCCTGTTCTTCGGCGTGTCGATATCGTATTCAAAAATCTCGCCGATTGCAAGTTCGGGATGTGTTCTGTCCTTACCGTCACGAATGTTTTTTAGCGCGCACACAAGATTCTTTCCTACGAAGCCCTTGGCGCCCGTTATGAGTATGTTCATCATCATTTATTACCCTTGGCAATTTCGTCCTGAATGTAAGCGAGAGAAGCTATCTTTTCCTTGGTCTCCTCAAGTGTCAAACGCCTTGTGTTATTGGAGTTGAACTCGGTAAGAGGATTTCTCTTGGCATCCCCCTTGTTGATATATTTGTCGTAGTTTAAATCACGTTTATCGCAAGGTACGCGATAGAAATTGCCCATATCAATAGCGTTGGTGCACTCCTCGTTTGTGAGAAGAGTTTCATACATCTTCTCACCGTGACGAATACCGATGGTCTTAATATTGCTCTTATCTCCACCGAAGAGCTCGCATACGGCCTCCGCCTGAGTCTGAATAGTACACGCGGGAGCCTTCTGCACAAGAATATCGCCGCTTTCACCATGCTCAAAGGCAAAGAGAACAAGATCAACCGCCTCATCAAGAGACATTATGAATCGAGTCATATTACCATCAGTGATAGTAATAGGATTGCCACTTCTGATCTGATCGATCCAAAGAGGAATAACCGATCCACGAGAACACATTACATTGCCGTAACGAGTGCAACAGATCTTGGTTTTTTTAGAATCGACTGTTCTGGACTTGGCAACGATAACCTTCTCCATCATCGCTTTTGATGTACCCATCGCGTTAACGGGATATGCTGCCTTATCCGTAGAAAGACATACAATATTTTTTACTCCTGCCTCAATAGCGGCTGTCAGCACGTTTTCGGTACCGAGAACATTAGTTTTTACTGCCTCAATCGGGAAAAACTCGCAAGAAGGAACCTGCTTCAAGGCAGCAGCGTGGAATATGTAATCCACACCGTGCATAGCATTGCGAACCGATTGAATATCGCGCACGTCTCCAATATAGAATTTTATTTTATTCGCCACCTCAGGCATTTTTGCCTGAAATTCATGGCGCATATCATCCTGCTTTTTCTCATCACGCGAGAAAATGCGTATCTCACCTATATCAGTAGCTAAAAAGCGATTCATTACGGCATTTCCAAAAGAACCGGTACCGCCGGTGATCATTAATGTTTTGTCCTTAAAAAGTGACATAATAACCCCTCGTTTTATTCTTTGCGATTTATATCTTGAAAGAATTAATCTCTTTCAATACCGCGAATATTTTTTTATGGTGCAGTAAAAGCATACAGCATCCAAAAATAAACATAAATAAAATCATGGACAAATATTGGTTCATTCCTATACTAACCATCGCCTTGTTTAGTAGGCTAGAGCCAACGCAGAAAACAATTAGCGATAGTAAAAGATATGCAATTTCTTTAATATCAAAAATGTCTGTCCATTTTACCTTAACAACCTTAATTGTTTTGTTAAGAATAAGGTAAGTATAAAGGAGTGATACGATTAGCGTAGCAATCGCAGGCCCTATCATTCCTAATAGATAATATAAAACGATATTTAAAATAACGTTTAATCCAAGCGACAAAAGCGAATATATCATAACGCTTTTCGACTTATTTGCTGCCGTCAATATCAAATGCATACTTGCAAAACGAAGCATACTGTCAAAAATATAGATAATGAACACATTGAGGCCGGCGGTATACTCCTCGGCATACAAAAACCTAATCATGGTTTCCGGAGCGATCAAAACTGCTGCAGCCAGTATCCATACACTGTAATATCCTATCTTCACATATCCAGAAAAAAGTTTTATGGTTTGTTCTTTATTCTCCTCTGTTACATATTTCACAATATATGGAATCAATACGGTAGCAAAAGACACCGCTAAGAAATCAAAGGGCAATATTTTTGAACAGTTAGTATATATTGCTAATGTTTCGGTGCCCGCCAATCGTCCAACAACCAACTTGTCCACATCTCGGTTAAGAATGTTAGTCATAGCATAAACTCCCATTGGAAGGCCGTAAACCAGAATAGGACGAATGTGTTTAGCAGATATTTTAAATGGATTAACCTTAATGTTTTGTTTTAAGAGCGTTGTTTTAAAAACCAATATCTGTATCAAGTCAAGCGCTATCAGTACAACATAAATCCATAAAATATTATGTAAGATATAAACAGCCACGTATGCAGATATGATCTTTAATATCATAAGTACGAGATTGTACAGAGACATAAGCTTGGCCTTACCCGCGGAAACATATAGCATCTGATAGAAATATATTAGATTGGCCAATACTGGTAGTGCAGATGCAACGATCAATACACTGTGCAATGCATAATTATCAAAATACGTTTCTATCCACCCTCGTCCAAGAACAACAATTATAGCTAAGAGAATACCAGCAATTAGTTCTAGCAGGAACACAGTATTAACTATACGCTGTCGCGCTATTTCATCATTTTCCGTTTTATTATTAAAGAAATAATTAATTGCATCCGGCATTCCTAGAAGAATAACAGATGTTCCTATAGAAACTACTAAATTGACCTGCGCATACGTTCCATATTCAGTCAAAGAGAGTCCGGTAGACATTATTTTTGACAGAACAATGCCAAATAGCATTGTTAGCACTTTGGCGAATGTCAAAAACAGCGAATCCCACGTAGCCCCTTTTATTTTACTTGTTTTCATCAATTTGCTCCAAATTTAAGAAGACATTACACGATAAAAAACAAATGTATATTTGTTTTCTGCTTGTGTTATAGCAATTAAATAAAGAATGGCAACATAAATCGATAATCCATTAAAACTGTTAAGGACATACAATAAATAAGCCACACACTCTTAACCATTACCAGGCACAAATAATGTTCTTGCTTGTCTTTACTATATTTTCTAAGATAATCCATAAAGTTTACCGCAGTAAAACCAATAAGAACCAATGTGCCCACTAGTCCTACATTCAATAGCATGTCCACATATTCATTGTGTGCAACCGCATCAAATGGGCGTGAGATATAATGTGTATTCACCGCAGTTCCGCCAAAAAGAATTTTTCCAAAGGATTGATTAAAATAATAATTAAAGTGCTCTAATATCAGACCACTTCTACCCGTGGTTGCGGTATTTACATCTCCTGCCGAGAAATCCTTCATAACATTATCTATGCGTTTAACTAGAGGTCCTACTATTTCCAAGTTTGGATGAGCTAACGCAAAATTATATATAATTATTAGAGCAATAATTCCCAAGATACATATAATAAAGGTTTTTGTTTTTATATTTCTCTTGATAGCGAAATACACAAGCCATAATATTACGTTAACTAATATAGCTGAAAGGCTGATGGATGAGAAAATAACAGCATAAAGCAAAGCAATTAACGTGTATCTAAGCCATGGTTTGAACAATTTAAGTATTATCAAAGGGAAAACACCTAACGTATAGAAATACCCCATATAATTTGGATCTTCAAATGTAGACAAAAAACGTGGTACAGAAGCATATACTAATGTATTTCCCAGTAAAATTCCGGAGGCGAAGGCAAACACACATACCATTGCATATACGGAGAAAAATTTCTTAAGTTTGTCAGGGGAATCAACCAAATATCTGGATACCAAGAACACGCAACACAGTACGTCTACGATGGAAAATATAGCACGCTGAACGCTATATTGAGTAATCACAAACAAAGAATAAAAGAAATATACTAGCAGAGGAGCGAAATATATATTTTTTATCTTAAGTCCATTTACAAGTCTTATTATAAACAACAGCACCGTTAGGACAGAAAACCATCGGCTTACCGACATTCCAAACAAAAGTCCATACCATTCATTATAAAAAATGATCAATGGAAACGCGATATAAAGTTCGTCTCTAACCATTAAAACCGCACAAAGCGCAACGATTAAAAATGATACTATTGTCCGAGGTAAAATTCCTACCAACAATGACAAAAATAGCATAAGCGCAATTATCGCATCAGTAATATTGAGTTTCTGATCTTTTAATTTTGAACTCAAGGTTAAAGTCATTTTATCTCCTTCAGAGGCTAAATAATTTTTCTTCAATCACAGAAATGTAATCGCTATTACCATATTCGTTGTTTGATAAATAATTATGCATTTGCATCAAGCAATCATAATTATTGATACAACTGGTAGCGGCGTCAACAACTACGCTATCTTCATTTGGTACGATATAGCCTTCTTTTTTATCTTCTATTTGATCACGCGATGATAGGTATTCAGTAACAACGCACGGAACACCCAATATCATACACTCAGTCACTATCATTGGCTTCCCCTCATAGCGCGAAAGCATACACATAACATCACTCGCCTTGATGAACGGATAAGGATTCATTCTCTTTCCGACAGGAACAAGAACATCAGCAACATCTGCTTGTTGAATTGTTTGCTCTAACAGTTCCTTACCTTCACCGTCTCCAATAATGTACCAAAGAAATTTTCTGTTCTCCGATTTCATCCTCTTGGCACACTCAACTATCCTGTCTAAACCCTTGGTATTAACGTCTAAACGACAAACGGTCACTATCTTCTGTCCTTGATAGAAAACAAAGCGCGCATAAGCTTCATCCGAAAAATCCACCTGTTCGCTTCTTTTTCTTATCAAGGAGCTATCTGTAATATTTTCAATTGTTAATGTTTTAGAAGCCATATCAGGCATAGCTTGGTTAAATGCATCGCGACAAGCATCAGCAACGAAAACAATCTTGTCCATCAGTTTCATCCATGGGCGTTCAATATCAGGATCTCCTGTGATATTAGCAAAAGTCGAGTGCAACCAAGCGTATTTTCGATCTGCATTCACTCCCCACGCCAAATATTTATCGCTCCATCCTTCCAAGTAACCGATGGCATAATCATAGTGATTTGAATTTTTCTTGCTAAATTCCTTTGCCTTGCAATATCCAAGAACTTCTTGGCTCAATCCTATTTTCCCAAATTTAAGTTTTCGAAAGAAAGCCTTCAAAAAATAACCTTTGATAATAAACTTGATTAATTTATTAATTCGCGCGGTTGCGCCCGTATACTTTTGTGCCTCAGGTAACAGATTCACATATTCCGGTAGTACGTTCAACAACGGGCCCTCGTTTTTATATAACTGCAAATCTATGCTATACTTTTCAGGGTCCAGGCAATTCATAAATGCTAGCATACTCGTTGTGCTGCCACCGATAAGCATAGAGGGGTAGACAAATAATATTTTCTTTTTCATTTTGTATCCCCTTCCCTAATCAATCATATATGGATTAAATTAATTATTTTTTGCGTTTGCGATAAACAATCTTTGTAGTCCACCACAAAGCTCCTGGCTTTTTCGCCCAATGCCTTTCTTCGATCCAAAGACATTTCACATATTGACATAATAGTGCCCGCTAATGCTTTTTCGGTATTCTCGGACACATAGGAAATATAGTCATCATATTCATCCGAAATACCGTCAAGCTTATACGCTATCAATGGTGTTCCTGAAGATAAATACTCCAAATTTTTTGATGGGAAGGAGTACTTGGTAAACTCCTCGTTGTTCATTCTGGGATTTACGAGAACGGTTGCCAATCTTTGAAAACGCAAAACTTCGTTTCTACTGCACTGACCCAAACAAACAATTCTCGAATCCTTTTTCGCTGCATCGCGAATTTCCCTCTCACTATCTCCTACACCGCAAATTACAAGCCTATAATCGGGATCCTTAATCATAGAAAATGCATCTACCAGATGCATAACGCCAAATCTTTTATGAAGCGTTCCTGTGTATAGTACCGTTTTATAGTCGGAGTACTCCCACTCTTCTCCGTCCGCTATCTCTTTGGAATGATCGGTAGCAATCCCCTCCATAACACAATAAGGCTTCTTGTTGTTTAGATAGTCAGACATATACTTCGTCAAGAAAACGAACTTGTCCACTATATCTATATAGGCGTATGATGCTGCGGCGACATTCTTGTCCGCAGCCTTTTTTATAAGATTTTTGCTGCTCGACAAATTTGTCATATTGGGAAGATCTGCCACAATAGCACATATTGTAATATTGGAAAAGCAGCTTTTTATTTTTGATAAAGTTTTGAGAACAATAGAGTTAAGCGTGTAAATGATAATGATTTTTTCTGTATTTGCATTTTTTTTACACCACTTATCTACACTTTTAAATAAGCCCTTTGCAATACTCTGTCGTCTTATGTATTTAACGTTACAGAAGCCAATGTTGAATGCCGGTGTGTTTATGTCAGCATTAAAACTGTTGCTTTTTATCCACGCTTTTTTGTAATATTGAGGATAGCTAGCAATAGGCATAAAATTGATAATATCCAAATTACCTCTCAAGTTATGGCTAAATCCCTCTACCAGATGCCATTGAAGCGCGTTTGCGGCATCCTGCATATTGTTTTTTGAATTACTGATAACCTCATCATAACATTCACGAGGAATAAGATGCGAAATAAACAGTATTGACTTATCGTCTAGCACCCTCTGTAAACTCCTTATACGATATAAGCCTTCTGGAGGCTTTTACACCCTTTCTCATACTTGATACCATCTGACAGAATGAAAGTTCTGTCTTTTTTCTCATCTTCATCCTAAAAGACAAAGAAAAAATAAATGCTAGCTTCAGTCTTGGAAAAGCGAATCTTGAAAACGCGCCTTTATCAAAGAAATATTTTTCGTTATATCCGTTAAACCAGCTTGAGGAATCCTTTGCGCGCGCGCCTAAAACGTAATCGTGGGTATAAACATGCAATCCCTTCTTAAAGCACTCAATGATGAATAGCGAGTCTTCACCGGAACCGTATATACATCCGCCACCAAAGAGTTGGTTAAATGTGATATTGCATCTCAAAAGCGCGCTTCTGCGAATAGCAATAGCATAAGTTCCATATTTGAGCGAATTCCAGATGCGACGGCGCCTGATAGGAGAGTATCTCTTCTCGACAATAACTCCTTCTCGTGTAATGTCCGTGCTAAAAATGATCACATCGGCATCCGGGAGTTGTCGAAAAGCGTCTTTTACTCCCTCTAAACTGCCGTCATAATATGTAATGTCGTCGTCCGCGAAAAGCAGAATTTCTGCATCGGCTGCCATAAGGGCAATGTTTCTATTAAGCCCTACACCTCTGGTCGCGGTGGTAATCATCTTGATTTCGCCGTGTTCCGTAAACTTGGTTGTAATAGATTCGGCATCATGCTGATTTGCAATAATGGCATTGGTTTTAATATTCATTTTTTCTGCAAGCGAGAAATCCGTTTGTTTCATCGTTGCTACTAATACCTGTAATTCCTTCATTCTATTACTCCTATGGTTTATAGAATTAAGCATCCCCCGACTAGGTGTCGGGACATGTTTAATTCCAGCATCCCGCTTAAGCAGGATGCCGGAATTGTGTTTATTTGCTAATCAAATAAACCGTTTGGTTGTCTTCGTTTATGAAGACATGAATTGAAACTTAGAATTCTTCTTCAGGAGTCTCAACAGCACTGGTGCTGTTATCACCTGTAGTTTCCTCAACAGAATAGAATTCAATATATTCTGCCTTAGGAGATTCGTACTTTTTCATATTATTTCCTTTCCGAGTCAATGACTCTTTTTATCTGTTTTTATATGCCTTCGCCGATTCACCGTACAGATATGTTACACGAAGAAGATCGCGCAAAGCTGTATTGGAGCTGTCCTGGTTTTTGTAAATATAAGAGTTTACAGAATATGTCAGGGTCTCACCAATCTGTTCGCCGTCACGGTGGAAGGTTGCGGTAATCGTTTCATCGAACTGCGAGAAATGAATTCCGCGGAAGTAAATTCTATAGCTTCCGTTCGCATTCTGGATGAAGTCATCAGCGGTGTATGTCATGGTATAGTTATTCATGGCCACCTTGATCTCCATTCCTTCAAGATCGGTCGCATTGAAGTTGATGTATAGAGCCATTGCGTTCTCATAACGAAGACCTGCACCACGCCACTTCACGCTACTGTCAACGGGTCCGGTAATCTCTGTCTTGTTCGCAGACTCGTCAATCGATGTGTACACGCTGGGAGTCATGATCGCTTCAAGGCCCTCGGTAACAAGCTCATCGGTCTTGTATTCGGAATAAAGCTGTGTCTCCGCTGCATAAACAAGCAGGTCGGAAAGCATAGTCTTAAGCTTAGCATCAGAAGACTTGTTGAGCTGACCTACACAATACTGACGTACGCTGTATTTTTCAATACAGGTTGTTACAAATTCACCGTATGCATTGATAGCATAGAGAGTAGCCTTGATGTTATCACCAACGGTCTGAGGAAGGATCTCCTCGAAGCGGAAGGAATAAGTTCCGTTACCGTTATCTATGCCATCCACACGATACTCTACACCGTTGTGGGTGAATACCATAAAGTGATCAACATATCCGTCAGGAATCTGCGCAGTATAAACTATGTTGATATTGCTATCAAGACTGAGTCTTGCGCTCTTAATCTTGAATTCCTTGCTTACGCCGAGCGCAGGAACCACTTCCTGTGCAACAAGCGTTTCGTTACATACAGAGCAGTACTTTCCTTCGGTGAGACCTGTCTGAAGTTCGGTAGGCGCTACCGCAGGAATAACAGCCTCGGTATGTCCGAGTGCAGGGATAATCTCTGCTTCTACAAGGATCTCATCACATACAGCACAATACTTTGCTTCTGTATATCCGGAATCGGTACATGTAGGAGGAACTGCTGCGTTTACTACCTCGGTATGTTTGGGTGCAACTACTTCCTGAGGAACGGTGATTTCTCCACATACCGAGCAGTGCTTACCTTCCTCAAGTCCGGTTGCGGTACATGTGGGCGATACTGCCTTGTCGATAATCTCGGTGTGGCCGAGAGCATTAACAGTGGTCTGTGCAATGAGGATCTCGCCGCAGACATCACAGTGCTTACCCTCGGTAAGACCGGTTTCAGTACATGTGGGCGATACTGCCTTGTCGATAATCTCGGTGTGACCGAGAGCATTAACAGTGGTCTGTGCAATGAGGGTCTCGCCGCATACGTCACAGTGCTTACCCTCGGTAAGACCGGTTTCAGTACATGTGGGAGCTACTGCCTTGTCGATAATCTCGGTGTGGCCGAGAGCATTAACAGTGGTCTGTGCAATGAGG
>JAZONX010000022.1:0-16796 GCA_045654725.1 Eubacteriales bacterium | reverse complement strand
CGCTGACATTCTCAAGACCAAGAGAGAACTCAAGGAAGACTACGGCATGGGTGGCAAGCCCTATAGCCCTGATAACGATGGCGACGGCAGAGTTCTTGAGTGGTACGTTCAGTCCGCTGCATTCTCCAAGTACGTTGTAGGTCTTACCGCTGACGAGGTTCTCGCTCTCGAGACTACCGAAGTAAACGATCACCTCATCTCTACTGACGACGCTCTCCTTTCCGCTGGTTGTACCATCCAGATCACCGGTATCAAGGCTGTTGTTGCTGAGGCAGTTGAAAAGGCTAACTAATTTACAAATTAATTGTACATACTAGAAAGGGAGGACATCCTCCCTTTTTGGTTACAAGGAAAAGTATGAACAAAAGATTAATTGCATTATTTGTTTTACTGTCTTTGATTTTTTCAATGCTTCTTACAGGATGTAAAAACAAAGATAAAAACGATAACAACAAAGACAATACTCCGAGCGACAGCACCGATAATACGTCTGAAGTAAACAAAACCTCCTATAAGGGCTACACCTTCAATTACTTCGACACCGTGACTACGATTGTCGGCTATGAGGCGACCGAGGAGGAGTTTTCTGCAACCTATAAAAAGGCAGTGGAGGCTCTCGGTGAGTATCACAAGCTCTTCGATATTTATAACGAGTACGAAGGAATGGTAAATCTTTGCACTATCAATAAGCTCTACGACGGCGAACACAAACAGTTTACCGTTGACAGAAAAATTATTGATATGCTCCTTTACGCGAAGAAGATGTACGAGGTGACCGACGGCAAGATGAACATTGCTATGGGAAGCGTGCTTTCCATTTGGCATGACTATCGTACCGTAGGTATTGACAATCCCGCAAAGGCCGAGCTTCCCCCTATGGAGCTTCTTGAAGAGGCTGCAAAGCACACCGACATCAACGACCTCATCATCGACGATGTAAACAACACCGTTTATATCGCCGACCCGCAGATGAAGCTCGACGTTGGTGCTATCGCAAAGGGATATGCCGTTGAAATGGTTGCACAGCTTCTTGAAAGCATGGGCAAGGACGGATACGCCGTTAACGTGGGCGGTAACATTCGTACAACCGGCAAAAAGGCAAACGGCGACAGATGGAAAACCGGTATTGAAAACCCCGGAATTGACGGTGGAACCTATATCGAGTATATCGGTCTTGAAACCGAGGCCATCGTTACCAGTGGATCCTATCAGAGATTTTACATCGTTAACGGAAAGTCCTATCATCACATCATCGATGGCGAAACTCTTATGCCCGCCAAAGGATTTCTCTCTGTTTCTATAATCTGTGAAAACTCTGCTGACGGCGACGGTCTTTCCACCGCACTGTTCTGTATGAGTCTTGAGGATGGAATGGCACTTGTCAACTCTCTTGAGGGCGTCGAGGCTCTCTGGGTGACAGAGGAAGAGACCATTCATTACTCCGCAGGCTTTAGTAAGTATTTATACCAATAAAAAACAAACGCTTACCCGAGAATTTTCTTGAGTAGGCGTTTTTTATTTTGATTAGATATTGATTTTTCTCATTCTTTAGGGTATAATCTTTAAGGAAAAATAAAAACGAGGATATGAAAATGACAGTTACAAAAAACATCAAACATATCGGTGTAGACGATTTAGAGCTCGACCTTTTTGAGGGTCAGTACGACATACCTGCAGGCGTAGCATATAATTCCTACGCTATAATCGATGAGAAAATTGCCATAATGGATAGCGTTGATATAAGATTTGCAGACCAGTGGATCGCGAACATCAAGTTCACACTTGGCGAAAGACAGCCCGACTATCTCGTGATCCAACACATGGAGCCCGATCACTCCTCCAGTATCGTTAGATTTATGGAGAGCTTCCCCGGCGCAACAATCGTTTCCTCATCAAAGGCATTCAGCATGATGAACGGCTTTTTTGGTAGAGATTTTATTGAGAGCAGAATCGTTGTCGGCGAGGGTGACAAGCTTAACCTTGGCGAGCACGAGCTGAACTTCATCACCGCACCTATGGTACATTGGCCCGAGGTAATTATGAGCTATGAGTCTACCGAGGGTGTTCTATTCTCTGCTGATGGATTTGGCAAGTTCGGTGCGCTCTGCTACGAGGACGAATGGGATTGCGAGGCGAGAAGATATTACTTCGGCATCGTGGGAAAATACGGTGCACAGGTTCAGGCTGTGCTAAAGAAGGCCGCCAAACTTGATATTCAGATAATCTGCCCTCTCCACGGTCCTGTTCTCACCGAAAATCTCGGACACTACATCTCGCTCTATGACACCTGGTCAAGCTACCGTCCCGAAGAGTCCGGCGTTTGCATCGCATACACCTCGGTTTACGGAAACACAAAGGCTGC
Organism: Eubacteriales bacterium; assembly: GCA_045654725.1. GTDB lineage: Bacteria > Bacillota > Clostridia > Oscillospirales > CAG-272 > UBA1740. Next base: position 14,434 of record JAZONX010000022.1, on the reverse strand, counting down.
AGCAGAGCTTCTCGCAGCTAGCCTCGAAGAAAAGGGCGTTAAGGTTGCCATAAGCGACCTTGCAAGATGTGATATTCACGAGGCTATTGAGGACGCCTTTAGATATGACAGACTCGTTCTCGCAACAACAACCTACAACGCAGATATTTTCCCCTTCATGAAGGAATTTATCAACCATCTCACCGAGAGAAACTATCAAAACAGACGAGTTGCTTTCATTGAGAACGGCTCCTGGGCGCCTATGGCAACAAAGATAATGAAGACTATGCTGGAAAAGAGCAAAAACCTCACCTATGCGGAAACCGAGGTTAAGATCATCTCCGCGCTGAACGATGCGAGCAGAGCACAGATTGAAGCTCTCGCGGAAGAACTTTCCAAATAATGTGATTAAATCACAGAAACATGCCATAATTTATAGTATAATAAAATCACAAAAACAAATTTGATTTATTGAAAGGAAATAAATATTATGGCAAAATACGTATGTGACGCTTGCGGTTGGGAATACGACGAGGAGGTTGGCGCACCCGATCTTGGCATCGCGCCCGGTACAAAATTTGAGGATCTCCCCGAGGACTTTGAATGTCCCCTTTGCGGCGTTGGCACAGAACTCTTCAGCGAAGTATAATTACTATTGATAATGAAAAAGCACCCGTTTGGGTGCTTTTTTTAACCTTTTACGATTTCAACAACCAACTCTACGCACTTTTCCATCGCGTCAACCGAAACGTACTCAAAGCGCGAATGATAATTTCCACCGCCGGTGGGAAGATTGGGGCAAGGAAGACCCATAAAGGAGAGTCTTGCTCCGTCTGTGCCGCCACGAATCGGAACTGCGTGCGCGTTCATTCCAAGTCGCTCCATAGCCGAGGTTGCACGCTGAACAACGTACATCTTGTCCTCCAGAACTTCCTTCATATTATAATAAGAATCGCGGAGAATAAGCTCAACAGTGCCCTCTCCGTACTTTGCGTTAAGCTTCGCAGCAACCGCCTCAAATTCTTCCTTGATTGCGAGGAATTTTTCCTTCGAGTGGTCGCGAATGATATATTTCGACACCGATTCTTCGGTTTCTCCCTCTATTGAAAGAAGATGATGAAATCCCTCATATCCCTCGGTTTTCTCGGGAATCTCATCGGGTTCGAGCATAGAATCAAACTCGGCAGAAATACGAACAGCGTTGATCATTTTATCCTTTGCACTTCCGGGATGAATAGCTCTGCCATGCACCTTAACAACCGCAGATGCGGCATTGAAGTTTTCATACTCAATTTCACCAAGTCCGCCACCATCAAGAGTGTATGCATAATCTGCTCCAAAGCCCTCTACATCAAAGAGGTCGGCACCTCTGCCAATCTCCTCGTCGGGAGTGAAGCCAATGCAGATTTTACCATGAGGGAAGTCGGCATTAACAAGTATTTCTGCCGCCGCCATAATCTCCGCAACACCCGCCTTGTCATCTGCGCCAAGAAGTGTTGTTCCGTCGGTAACGATAAGTCTTTGACCGGAAAGCTCGCCCACGTATGGATAATCCCCAAGAGAAAGGACAATTCCCTGCTCCTCGTTAAGAGTAATGTCACCACCCTGATAGTCGATCATTTTTGCCTTAATATTCTCGCCGGGAGCATCCGAAGCGGTATCCATATGAGCGATAAAACCTATCGCGGGTAACCCATCGCAATTTGCGGGAATGGAGCCGTAAACGTAACCGTGCTCATCGACTCTCGCATCAGCAACACCGATCTCCAAAAGCTCACGTGCAAGCTCCTCTGCGAGAACTCTCTGCCCTTCGGTCGAAGGGCAATTTTCATTATTTTCGTCCGAAGTCGTGGGATAAGACACGTACTTCAAAAATCTTTCGTATACTGTCATAAATTATCCTCCTATATAAAAACTAAAAGGAGCTCAAGATAAGCTGTGTTTAGCTCTCAAGAACTCCTTTCATGTGTGTTTTGTAAATTTTAGTTAGCAAATATTAGATATTCGCGAGAATTTCTTAAGCCTTTGCGAGAGCTTCGTGAGCCTTTCCCTCAAAGGGAAGGATTGTTAAATGTTAGCGAGAATTTCTTCAGCCTTTGCGAGAGCTTCGGGAATCTTATCGATGTCACGTCCGCCACCCATTGCAGAGTCGGGACGTCCGCCGCCCTTACCGCCGCAGATAGCCGCAACCTCGCGAAGGATGTTTCCTGCGTGAGCGCCTGCCTTTACTGCATCTGCGCCTACAGCAACCGCAAAGTTAAGCTTACCGTCGGCAACAGCCGCGAATACCGCAACCGCGTCAGAATACTTTTCCTTAACTGTGTCGCAAAGTCCTCTTGCCTGGTCGGGACGCATCTCAACCTTTGCCGCAAGAAGCTTGAACTTACCAACAGTCTTTATGCCCGAGAAGAGCGCATCTGCTTTCGCGTTCGCGATCTGGGAATTTGCGCTTTCAAGCTCGCGCTTCAGCTCCTTAATTTCATTCTGCACTGCCGCAGCCTTAGTTGCGATAGCATTGGGATTGGGAGACTTAAGCTCTCTCGCGGTCTCACGAATAAGCGCATCGCGCTCACCGAGAAGTGTAAGCACACCAAAACCAGTTGTACCCTCAATTCTTCTTACACCTGCAGCAACGCTGGACTCGGAGATAACCTTAAAGAGACCGATGTTACCTGTGGAAGAAACGTGAGTACCACCGCAAAGCTCGGTAGATGTAGAGCCGATCTTAACAACTCTTACAGAAGAGCCGTACTTTTCGCCAAAGAGCGCCATTGCGCCCATTTTCTTGGCCTCATCGGGTGTGGTAACGATAGTTTCACAGCCCTCGGCAGAGAGAATCGAGCTATTAACAAGAGCCTCAACAGCCTCAATCTCCTCCTTGGTCATAGCCGCAAGGTGGGTGAAGTCAAAGCGAACTCTGTTCTCGTCAACATAAGAACCTGCCTGCTCAACGTGAGTGCCGAGCACCTGACGGAGAGCCGCCTGAAGAAGATGTGCGGCAGAGTGATTTCTCTTTATAGAATCACGGCGAGCCGCGTCAATAGTGAGTGTAACAACGTCATCAATCTTAACAGAGCCACACTCAACCTGACACTCATGAAGGTAGATGCCGTTTGTTTTCTTTGTATCAACAACGATAAGCTTGGTTTCACCGAGAGTGATAACACCACTGTCACCAACCTGGCCGCCGCCCTCACCGTAGAATACGGTTTTATCTGTAACGATAGTACATTCGCCCTCGGAAACGCTCTCCGCAGCCTCGTTATCCACAAAGATAGAGAGAATCTTGCCCTCACACTCGTAAGCGGTGTAGCCGAGGAACTCGGTTGCAGGAAGGTTTTCAAGAAGCGACTTGGAGCTATCCGACCAGCCGGAGATGTTGCCTCTCGCCGCTCTTGCTCTCTGCTTCTGCTCGTCCATCAAAGCCTTGAAAGCATCGTCATCGATGGAAAGTCCTGCCTCCTCGGCAATTTCACGAGTAAGGTCTACAGGGAATCCAAAGGTGTCGTAAAGCTTGAATGCATCAGCACCGGAAATTACGCTCTCACCCTTTGCCTTTGCCTCGGCAATAACTCCGTTAAGGATGCCAAGACCTGCATCAATAGTCGCATTAAATCTCTCCTCCTCAAGGGTCATAACCTTAAGGATATAGTCATATTTTGTCTTAAGCTCGGGATATGCACCCTCGTTCTGCGCGATAACGATCTCGCAAAGTCCGCGAAGAAACATTCCGTTAATGCCAAGAAGCTTACCGTGACGGCAAGCACGACGGATAATTCTACGAAGAACGTATCCACGACCCTCGTTAGAAGGAATAACGCCGTCGGAAATCATAAATGTCGAGCTACGAACGTGGTCGGTGATAACACGAATAGAAACGTCACTAGACCACTCTGCACCATATGTCTTGCCGGAGATCTCGCAAACGCGGTCGAGAAGTGCTCTAACTGTATCAACCTCAAAGAGGTTGCCAACGCCCTGCATTACGCAAGCAAGTCGCAGAAGACCCATACCTGTGTCGATATTTTTCTGCGCGAGCTCGGTGTAATTACCGTTACCGTCGTTATTGAACTGCGAGAACACGTTGTTCCAGATCTCCATAAATCTGTCACAGTCACAGCCGGGCTTACAGTCGGGAGAGCCGCAGCCAAACTTAAGACCACGGTCGAAGTAGATCTCCGAGCAAGGGCCGCAAGGACCGGAGCCGTGCTCCCAGAAGTTATCAGCCTTGCCGAGCTTTACAATATGCTCCTCGGGAACGCCGATCTTGTCGCGCCAGATTGCATAAGCCTCGTCATCCTGCTCGTAAACGGAGGGCCAAAGAAGGTCTGCGGGAATCTCGAGAGTTTCGGTAAGGAACTCCCATGCCCACGGAATAGCCTCTTCCTTGAAGTAATCTCCGAAGGAGAAGTTACCGAGCATCTCAAAGTATGTGCCGTGACGCGCGGTGTGTCCAACCCTCTCAAGGTCGGGAGTACGGATACACTTCTGGCAGGTACAAACTCTGTTGCGAGGAGGCTGCTCCTCACCTGTGAAGAACTTCTTCATAGGCGCCATACCCGAGTTTATAAGAAGCAGGGATTTGTCATTATTAGGTACAAGCGAGAAGGAAGGGAGTCTGATATGTCCCTTGCTCTCGAAGAAAGCGAGATATTTTTCTCTTAAATCATTAAGTGATGTCCATTTCATTGGAAAATTTCTCCTAAATTTTATTAAACACTTAATTATATCACAGTATTTATAAAAAAGTCAATACTTTATGCGTGCGAGAAGCTCACTTTTTTCTTGACTACATCGAAAATTGATGTTATAATGTTAATAAATAAATTACAGAGGACAAAAAATGAAATTTGAGCTTGTTGCAACCTGTCTTTTCGGCTTAGAGAAGCTTCTCGGCGAGGAGATTGATGCGCTCGGTTACGAGAGAGTATCAACCATTGACGGACGAATAACCTTCCTTGGCGATGAGGAGGCTGTTGCGCTTTCGAACATATTTTTAAGATACGCAGAGCGCGTTTTCATTAAGCTCGGATCCTTCCGTGCGGAGAGCTTCGAGGAGCTTTTTGAGGGCACTCGCGCACTGAATTGGTCGGATTTTATAGGCAAGGACGATGCCTTTCCCGTAAAGGGACACGCAATTAAATCACAGCTTCATTCTATCCCCGACTGTCAGGCTATTGTAAAAAAAGCCGTGGTACGTTCGCTGGGAAACGTATACGGACTCGAGCAATTTCCCGAAACGGGCGTGAAATACCAGATAGAATTTTTTATTCTCAATGACGTCGCAACCCTTATGATAGACACCTCCGGCGTGGCTCTCCACAAGCGAGGATACCGAAAGGATTCTCTCGGCGCACCAATAAGAGAAACGCTTGCGGCGGCAATTGCGGCAACATCCCGTCCGCGTGAGAACGTTCTGCTCTGGGACCCTATGTGCGGCAGCGGAACAATTGCAATCGAGGCTGCAATGATGATGAAGGGCATCGCACCCGGCAGAGAAAGACATTTTGCAGCCGAGGAATTTCCCTTTATCGATAAAAAAATATGGAAAAACGCCCGTGAAGAGGCGTTCGACCTCGAGCATCCCACCGATTTTGAAGCATTTGCCTCGGATATTGACCCCTCTGCAGTCGCACTTGCAGAAAAAAACGCCCGTCTTGCAGGCGTTTCGGATGTGGTAAAAGTATTCCGCCAGGATGCAAGAAAGATTTCCGCCGACGGCAGACGCGGAACAATCGTTTGTAATCCGCCCTACGGCGAAAGACTCGGCACACTCCGTGAGGTGGAGCAACTCTACAAGGAAATCGGCGTTCATTTCCGTTCGCTCTCGCCCTGGCAGGTTTATATCATTACCTCCCACCCATCCTTTGAGCGCTTTTATGGTAGAAAAGCAGATAAGGTGAGGAAGCTTTACAACGGCATGCTTCCCTGCTATCTATACCAATTTTTCAAAAACAAATAATTGTTTTTTTCATTAGAAAAGGTTGCAAAATGCTCGATTTTGCAACCTTTTATTTACTTTTTTACATTTTTATTCAATTCCAAGCTTAACCAATGCAGGAAACAAGGGTTCGCGAAGCATGCGGGATGCACTCTCTGCCATCTCTCTTGTTGAAGCCTTAAAGCCGTCGCGATACCAGGTGACCATCGTATAGACAAGCCCCGAGAAAGCAAACTGAAAAATTCTTTTTCTGTCATTTTCGCCATCATCCGGCAAGAATCTTTCTATGAGAATATGATCGCCTATCGGATAATTTACAGTCCTTTCAATAAGATTTCCTATAAGGCCGGAGCGATCAAGGGCGATCAAAAGATCTCGCTTTTCATGCCAAAATTTGAAATATTCCTCAAGTTCTCGAATTAACGAACGATGACTCTCTTGACTTCTATCGAGAGAAAAACCACTATACTCCGACATTGAATGATCTATCAAGGCTGACAGAGCATCATCCTTGCTGTCGAAATATCTGTAAAATGCCTTTCTCGGCATATTCATCTTCTCACAGAGCTCGGTAATCGTAATGTCCTCGTATTTTTTCTGACAAAGTATCTCAAACAGGCAATTTTCTATTTCCTTTTGCCTTTTTGCCGATTGCTCGGTCTTGCAAAGCTTATACATAACCTACCTCTCAATGGTCATTTTGTAGTTGAATATATTATACAATATTCTGCTTTTAGAGTCAACAAATTATTACAGATTTGGTAAATATTATAAAAAAATAAAATATTATTGTAAAAGATGCATAAATATTTATCGAATAATTTGTTATCAGGTGTCACAAAAGTGGCACTTTTGGGTCTTCCAAAGCGTGTTGAATTTTTGTTATAATATTAACAGCAAAAATAAAATAAATATTTGGAGGAAAATTCAAATGGCAAAGAAACCCATTCAGCTCGATGCCAATGGCAACCGCAAGTTTGGTATTCGCGACAAGCTGGCTTATGCTGCCGGTGATGCAGGCTGTAACTTGAGCTTTGGTCTTAAGAGCACAGTTCAGACCTTCTGGCTTGTTTTCATGACCATGGAAACCGGTCTCTTCGCAATCCTTCTTCTTATCGTTCAGGCTTGGGACGCAATCAACGATCCCATTATCGGTACTCTCATCGATAACGATAAAAGAAAGTATAAACTCGGTAAGTACAAGACTTACATCCTTATCGGCGCTCTTGGCCTTCTCATAGGCGGAGCGGCAGTATTCCTTCCCTTCCCCAATGCAGGCCCCGTTATTAAGTCCATTCTCTTCATCTTGGGTTACATAATTTGGGATGCTGCATACACAATGGCTAATGTTCCCTACGGTACAATGCTTAACCTCATCACTGATGACAACGAAGAAAGAGCTTCTCTCTCTGTATTCAGATCCGTTGGTGGTATGGTAGGCGGTTTGCTTCCCGGTATAATTCTTCCTATGCTTATTTGGGAAAAGATCTTCTGGACCGAAAAGGGTACAGCAGGTTTCTGGGACAAGATTTCCAAGTCTCTTGAAGGCACAGGTCTCACAGAGAAGGACTTCATTGCTCATCCTAACAATGAGGTTATCTTCAAAGACAAGGCAGGCCAGGCTTACGAGATTGGTGACAAGGTTTACAGCCCCCTTACCGGTGCACAGCTCGAACATCTCCTTGGTGAGAGAGTATTCTGGGCAGCACTTATCATGGGTGTTCTTGCATTCGTATTCTTCATCTTCATGATCAAGAACGTAACCATCCGTGGTAACGAGTATGTTCAGCTTAACAAGGAAGAAGGCAAAAAGGTTAACTTCTTCAAATCCTTCGGCACATTTATGAAGAACCGTCCTGCAGTTGGTTGTACAATCGCTGCTATGGGTATGTTCCTTGGTATGCAGTCTGCATCTACAGCTAACACTATCATGTTCGCTACCCACTTCGGTAACGCTTCTATGTCCGGTCTTGTAATGATGGTAGGTTACCTTCCTATGTTCATCTTCATGCCCTTCGCTACCAAGCTTGTTAAGAAGTACGGTAAGAAGGAAGTTGCTTCCATCGGATCTATCGCAGGTCTTGTTGGTGGTGCTATTCTTCTCATCTTCCCTCTCTGCCCCAAGAACATTCAGCTTATCATTTATATGATAGGTCTTGTATTCTTCGGCCTGGGTCTTGGCTTCTACAACTGTGTATCCTGGGCTATGATGGGTGATGCTATCGACTACCAGGAATGGAAGTTCGGTAAGAGAGAAGAGGGCGTTGTTTACGCGCTTCATTCCTTCTTCAGAAAGCTCGCTCAGGGTGTTGGTCCCGCAGCTGTTATCGCTATCATGGGTACATCCCTTATCGGTTACAACGAAAAGCTCGGTACAATCGGTCAGTCTGCAGATACAGCAGCAAGACTTTGCTGGCTCGTTGCAGGTCTTTACCTCTTCAGCGCAGTTTGTCAGTTTGTAGGCGTTGCTATCGTTTACAACATTGATAAGAAGACTCTTGCTAAGATGAACGCTGAGCTTGCTGAGCGTCGCGCTGCGGCAGAGGTTGCTGAAAACGCATAATTAATAACATTCTACTCAGACGAGTGGTTTTGCGGCGTCCGACAAACACCGTCGGATGCCGCTTTTTTATTAAGTAATAAGATAATTAACATATTGTTATTGATTTTTAAGCTCGTTTTTTGGTATAATATAGAGTGGCAATAAATGATAAATAAAAGCGAGCACTAAAAAGGAGCATTTTATGAGAAAAATACTTAAAATTAACGAGGGTTGGCAGTTTATTAAGAACTGTGCGGATCCCGCCGCAAAGGACGGCGCGGTTTCGGTGACCCTTCCCCACACCTGGAACAACGAGGACGGCTATGACGGAGGTACATACTTCCGCGGCAGCTGCGTTTACTCCAAGAGCATCAACAAGGATGAGCTTGGCGAGGGTCTTCACTATCTTGAGATCCGTGGCGCAAACTCCTCTGCTGACGTTTACCTTAACGGCAAGCACCTTGCTCACCACGACGGCGGTTACTCCACCTGGAGAGTAAACCTTACAAGCGATCTTGTAAGCGGCGATAACGCGCTCTCTATAGTTGTTGACAACGCGCCCAACGAGACCGTTTATCCCCAGATGGCTGATTTCACCTTCTACGGCGGTCTTTACCGTGACGTTTACATCGTAACAGTTAACGAGACTCACTTTGATCTCGATTACTACGGTGCACCCGGTATCAAGATCACTCCTAATATTGAGGGTAAGGATGCGAAGGTTGAGGTTGAGGTTTACACAACCGAACTTAAGGCAGGCCAGCAGATCGCATACACCCTTTACGATAAGGAGGAAAACGAGCTTCAGAAGATCGTTAGCACCGACAAGGTTGTAACCTTCAAGATCAAGGACGTTCATCTCTGGCACGGTCGCATCGACCCTTACCTCTACTGCTGTGAGGCTGAGATTGTTGAGGGCGATACAGTTATTGATAACGTTTGCTCCCGTTTCGGATGCCGTACCTTCAAGATTGATCCCAACAACGGATTCATTCTTAACGGCGTAGAGTATCCTCTCCACGGCGTATCTCGCCATCAGGACAGACTCGGCTTCGGTAACGCTCTCCTTCCCGAGCATCACAAGGAGGATATGGAGTTTATCCACGAGCTTGGTTGCACCACAATCCGTCTTGCTCATTATCAGCACGATCAGTACTTCTACGATCTCTGTGATGAGTACGGTATGGTTATCTGGGCAGAGATTCCCTATATCTCCAAGCACATGCCCACCGGTCGCGAGAACACCATCAGCCAGATGAAGGAGCTTGTTTCACAGAACTACAACCACCCCTGTATCGTAGTTTGGGGTCTTTCCAACGAGATTACCATCAGCGGCTCTACACCCGACCTTCTTGAAAATCACAACATCTTAAACGACCTCTGCCATGAGATGGACAAGACCCGTCTTACCACAATCGCAGCGGTTTCTATGTGTAAGATCGACGATCCCTACATTCAGATTCCCGACGTTGTTTCCTACAACCACTACTTCGGCTGGTACGGCGGCGAAACAAGCATGAACGGTCCTTGGTTCGACAAGTTCCATGCAACTCATCCCAACATTCCGATCGGCTGCTCCGAGTACGGATGCGAGGCTCTCAACTGGCACACCTCCGATCCTCGTCAGGGCGACTACACCGAGGAATATCAGGCATACTATCACGAGGAGCTCATCAAGCAGCTTTACTCGAGAAAATATATGTGGTCTACCCACGTTTGGAATATGTTCGACTTTGGCGCTGATGCAAGAAACGAGGGCGGCGAGAACGGACAGAACCACAAGGGTCTTATGACCATGGACCGTAAGTACAAGAAGGACTCCTTCTACGCTTACAAGGCATGGCTCCGCGATCCCGCAGAGGCTCCCGTGCTTCACATCTGCTCCAAGAGATACGTTGACCGTGTTGAGGACGTTACAAAGATCACAGTTTACTCCAACCTTCCCGAGGTTGAGCTCTTTGTAAACGGCGAGTCTGTTGGCAAAAAGAGCGCACCCGATCACTTCTTCTACTTCGACGTTAAGAACGTAGGCGAGAGCAAAATTGTTGCGAAGGCCGGCGAACACACCGACGAGAGTCTCATCAGAAAGGTTGACAAGTTCAACGAGGAATACCGTCTTGTAGAAAAGGGTGTTATCCTCAACTGGTTCGACATTGAGGAGAAGCCCGGACGTCTTTCTCTTAACTCTAAGATGAGCGACGTTATCAGTACAGTTCGCGGTAAGCTTATCTTCTTCAAGCTTATGTCCAAGATGATGGGCGGCAAGAAGGATGAGCCCAAGAAGGCTATGGGCTTTGATGTTACTCCCGATATGATGGCGATGATGGGTGGATTTACCGTTCTTCGTCTTCTCACCATGGCGGGCGGTATGATGAATGCAGAGTTCACCAAGGAAGATCTTCTCGCTCTCAATAAGAAGCTCAGCAAAATCAAGCAGCCTAAGAAAGATAAATAATAATCTGTCGCTCGGGTAGCTCCCAGCGACTGAAGGAGAAAAAATATGAAAATGACCTTTCGTTGGTACGGCGAAGGCAACGACCGTATCAAGCTTTCGGACATCAAGCAGATTCCCGGCGTAGAGGGTATTGTTTGGGCTCTCCACAACAAGATGCCCGGCGAGATCTGGAGCGTTGAGGAGATTGCAGAGGTAAAGGCACAGTGCGACAAGTACGGCTTTAACATCGACGTTGTTGAGTCGGTAAACGTGCACGACGACATTAAGATCGGTCTTCCCTCTCGCGATCAGTATATCGAAAACTACAAGCAGACCATTCGCAATCTCTCAAAGTTCGGTGTTAAGGTTATCTGCTATAACTTTATGCCCATCTTCGACTGGACTCGTAGTAATCTCTTCCACGAGGTTGGCGACGGCTCGACTGCGCTCTTCTACGAGAAGAATATGATCCAGGACGATTACAACGCAATGGCAAAGTATATTCTCGATTTTACCGAGAAGTACAATATGTCCTTCCCCGGCTGGGAGCCTGAACGTATGGCAAAGCTCGACGAGCTCTACAAGGCTTACGCCGACGTTGACCACGAGAAGCTTTGGACTAATCTCAAGTACTTCCTCGAGGCAATTATGCCCACCTGCCGTGAGTGTGACATCAAGATGGCTATTCACATGGACGATCCGCCTTGGGACATCTTCGGTCTTCCCCGTCTTCTTGTTGACGGTCCCAGCATCGACAGATTCCTTTCTATGGTTGATGATCCCTACAACTGCCTTACTCTCTGCTCGGGAAGCCTTAATGCAAATCCCGAAAACAACGTTGCCGAGATCGTAAGAAAGCATTGCGACAGAATCGCATTCGCTCACATCAGAAACGTAAAGCACTTTGAGAACGGCGATTTCTCCGAGGCGAGCCACAGGGATTGTGACGGCGACACCGGTATTCTCGATATTCTCAAGGCATACCACGACTGTGGGTACAAGGGCTATATTCGTCCCGACCACGGCAGACATCTCTGGGATGAAGGTCCCGGAAACGTACGCCCCGGCTATGGACTTTATGACAGAGCGCTCGGCATTATGTATATGCTCGGCGTTTGGGATATGCTCGACAAACTCGATAACTAATTCAGGAGGAAACTAAAAATGATCAATCTTCCCCTTAACGTAGATTTTTCCGGCAAGGTTGTAGTTGTAACAGGTGCAGGCGGTGTGCTTTGCGGCGATATGGCTCGCGCATACGCTCAGGCAGGCGCAAAGGTTGCAGCTCTCGACCTTAACGAGGAGGCTGTTAAGAAGCTCGCAGACGAGCTTACTGCAGAGGGCTTCACCTGTATCGGCTACAAGGCAAACGTTCTTGATCCCGAAGCTCTTGAGGCTGTTCACAAGGCTGTGCTTGCAGATCTCGGTCCCTGCGACATTCTCGTAAACGGTGCAGGCGGTAACAACCCCAGAGCCACCACCGATAACGAGTATCACCACGAAGCAAAGGAAGGCGGAAAGTCCTTCTTCGATCTCGATCCCAATGGTGTTGACTTCGTATTCAAACTCAACTTCCAGGGAACACTCCTTCCCACACAGACCTTCGCGAAGGATATGATTGCTCGTAAGAGTGGCAACATTCTTAACATTTCCTCTATGAACGCATACATTCCTCTTACCAAGATCCCCGCATACTCTGCGGCGAAGGCAGGTATCTCCAACTTCACACAGTGGCTGGCTACACACTTTGCAGGAACAGGCATCCGTTGTAACGCTATTGCTCCTGGCTTCCTTGTTTCCAACCAGAACCGCGCGCTCCTCTTCAATGAGGACGGAACTCCCACCGCGAGAAGCGCAAAGATCCTGGGCGGAACTCCCATGGGTCGTTTCGTTGACTCCGAGGAGTTGCTCGGCGGTCTGTTCTTCCTCACAGATGACAGGGCTGCTTCTGCTATTACCGGCGTAGTACTTCCCATCGACTGCGGCTTCGCTGCATATTCGGGCGTGTAAGCGTCCGGTTTACACCACCAAAAACACCTACTCGTATTGAGTAGGTGTTTTTTACTTCACCAAGAGATTAAATGTGAAGTTTAGGATTTGCGAAGGTTAAAATATTGACATCCCGGAAAATATATGATACAATAGCTATATAATAAATAAGGAAGTTTAGCTATGAAAAACAAACTACTCACCGCACTTTTGGGTATATTTATTGCGATTTTTATAACAACCTTCTCGATCGGTCTTCCTATCTACTTTAGACCTTTTTACTATATGCAGATTGACGTGCTGGATATTGAAGAGTATTCGGAAGCCGACCGCGAAACAATTATCGAGGCATACAACGAGCTGCTGGACTATCTCACTCTGCCCGGCAGAGAGTTTGGCACAGGCGATTTCAAGTACAGCGAGGCGGGTAAGTCGCATTTCGTCGATTGCAAGGTCCTCTTTGACCTGAATATAACCGCTCTCATAATCTCGGTTCTGGGAATTGTGCTCCTTTCGCTGCTCAATAAATGCAAAGTCTTTAAGCTCTGGCGTCCATTCAACAAGCATATTGCATTTTCCTCGGGCGTATATACCTTAGGCGGATTTGCTCTTATCGGCGGGTTGGCTGCAATAGATTTTGATAAATCCTTCGAGATTTTCCACACACTCTTCTTCCCCGGAAAGGATAATTGGATTTTCGACTGGTATGAAGACGCGATAATTCGTATTCTCCCGCAGGATTTCTTTATGAATTGCGCTATTCTTATCCTTTCCTCTATAATTTTGCTTAGCCTACTTGCTATCGTTTTCGGAATTGTTGAGTCAAAAAAGAAAAAGACTCCTTAATTTTTACCAAATAATAAATTTTTCCCCACAACTCTGTAAACATTGTTTTTTTATTATTGACTATCATGTTTTTTGACGATATAATTTAATTAAGATTCAAAAACTACGGATGGTGAAAATGAGATATTTAAGAGAGAGAATAGCCCGATTTATGATCGGAAGATACGGAATCGACAGACTGTATTATTTTCTTATGGCTCTTTGCCTAATTCTGATAATTGTCAGTCTGTTTGTACCGTCACCAATTTATTTTATTATTTCTACAATCGAAACTCTGCTGTTTTGTTATGCGTTTTACCGCGTAATGTCAAAAAATATTTACAAAAGACAGCAGGAAAATGCAAAATTTATCAATTTAACCAAAAAGCCGAAGAATCATTTTAAGCTCCAAAAATGCAAAAGACGTGACAGAAAAACCCACGTTTACAAGAGATGTCCGTCCTGCAAGAACAACCTTCGTCTACCAAGGCAAAAGGGTAAGCACACCGTTGTATGTCCCTGCTGTAAAAATCGCTTCGACGTAAAAATTTAATTTTGGGCGTAAAAAAACGACGAGATCAATCTGAACTGAACCCAAGGCAATAGACACGAAATAAAAAAACATTTCATAGAATAGCTTTGATTTGCTCTTAAAAGCTCGTTATTTCTTGAAACTGACATCGTTTCTCATACGGTGTCAGTTTTGTTTTTAGTTGAATACGTT
>JAZONX010000021.1:0-49257 GCA_045654725.1 Eubacteriales bacterium | reverse complement strand
TTCTTCATCATAGGGAGACTCCTTATTCTCATAAGCTGCAAGAATATCTTCCAATACGGATTCGATATTCGCCTTCTCCTTTTCGATTTCGCCCACGTAGTCATTTATGCTCGCTGCGCTGATTGTTGTTCCGATTACTCCGAACATCATTGCAAGTGTCATAACTACTGTTACGATCTTGAAACTAATCTGTCTTAATTTCATTTCTTTTCCTTTCCGGGAAACTCGCCCCAAGTAAATATTTTTTTGATTTAAAACCAAGATATGAAAAAACGCCAATAGGGTGAATATCATCGGCATTGCCGTTATTGTACACAACCCCACTTTATAGTTTTACACTCTATTATAACATCATATTTTAGAAAAATCAACAAGAAACCAAAAAATATTTATAAAAAGGACAAAATATTTTTATTTTTTTATTTTACACCCTTGACGGTGGACTTTTAAGCAAAAAAAGAGGCTGTCACAAGAGCGACAGCCTCTGGAAATTAATGTTATTTTTGGTGTTAACAGCTATTATTTCTTCTTCGAAGAGGTCTCTGCCTCGGGAGCCTCTACTGCATCGCCTTCGGACGCTACGGGAGCAGTCTTTTTGCCAAACACAGCGAGAAGCTGATTAAGAGTTTTCTTCTGGATTGCGAACCAGTAAATTGCAAATGCAGCAAGGTCAAGAACGAGAACCGCACCTATAACAATGAATACGATCGCGCCATTGTCACCGAGAGCAGCAATTTCTCTAACCTCAGTAACCTTACATACAGAGCAGGTACGCTTTTCCGCACCGCAAACGGTCTGTGTAGGAGCAACGCTTACCTTCCATGCGCTGAACTGATGCGCGAGAGGCTGTCTTGTCTGTCCACACATGCTGTTGTTACATGTATAGTCTGCACAGTTGTCGTAAACGTGCTTTCCGGGCTCCAAGGGATAACCGCAGTACTTACACTTGGTATCCTCACAGCCGTTGTAGTAGTGACCGTAGAATTCATCACGCTCGAAGCCACAATTGTTACAAATCATATCACAGTCGTAGCTGTAAGTATGCATCTGCATAGGACGAGAGAAATCACAGTTATCACCGTTACATTTTGTGTCGAGGCAGTCGTCAAAGGTATGACCGGGAGCCTCGCGAACGTAATCACAGTTGCGACAGTACTCGTCGAAGCAACCGTCAAAGAAGTGCTTCTTTGTTCCAACGTCAACGCCGCAGTAGATACAAACAGCGTCTTCGCAGTTAGCAAATCTGTGCGCACCGCTTACTTCGCCACAAACCACGCACTTGCTATCGCACTTGTAGGAATCGAACTGATGGCCTGCGCCCTCTCTCTTCTCACCACAAATGTTACAGTACTCGTCGCAGGAATTCTTGTATACGTGCTCGTCAAGGTCACGAACCTCACCACACTTCTTACAGATTGTGGAGCAATCGTAATCATATCTGTGATCACAACCTACAATAAGCATTTCTTTAATGCACTCGAAGATGTAATCCTGTCCTGCCGAGCTAATATCGGTGATGGTACTATCTACAAGATAAATAAGAGCAAAGTCAAGGAGAGTGCCGTCCGTCTCACCGTTTGCAAGCATCTCATCATATTTGGTAGGTGCATCGCTGATGTCAACGTAACCAACCTTGGGAGATACAAGAGCGTAAAGGTAAGAAGGCACATTGGATACAAGCGCGATGTAACCGTAAGCCTTGCCAAGATCGAGAGTGTAATCACCAACGGTGAACTCTACGTCGAAGGGATTATACTGACCAAGAAGAATGATAGTAGCATCGGGGTTAATCTCATAGAGATCAACAAGAAGCTCTGCATACTCTGCCTGGAAGCTTACGTAGCTGTAAAGGTAGGACTCAACAGCAAACATAACAACGTCGATAGCAGGAACACCGAGAATTTCCTCGTTAGAGAAATCACCATTTGCAAGGATCTCTTCTCTTACAAGCTCAAGCGCCTCTTCTACGTAATGAACGTGATCAGCACCAACGAACTGTGCCCAATCCATCTCTGCAACCTCTCTACCCGCGAGGTCTACGTACTCGTTGTTAAGAATATCTTCATCTGCATGCTCTGCAACGTATGCAAGAAGCTGCTCTACTGCAAATCCGGAAATCTCGTTTTCATCATAACCGATAGTGATGAGGTCTGCCTCTGCAAGCTTGTCATAGTCAAGTGCATCCCAGGTCATGTAGTTGGGAATGATAGCCTTTCCAACGTTCTTGGAGATATACTGTGCAAGCTTCTTTGCATATACTGCGCTACCACCATTAATTGCAACGTAATTGGTATCCTTGGTAGGAGTAAAGTTGCTGGAAAGAGCGTTGTTAACAAGCTCAATTGCGATGAGCACAAGTGTTTCACCGTGGTTGATGAGAGAATTGAGAAGATTATCAAGCTTTTCAGCCTCAACCTCATCAAGAGCCTCTGTATCAAGAAGCTCATTAAGAGCGTCAATAGTGTCAATAGTGTTGTAGATTTCATCTACAAGATGAGCCTTAAGGTCCTCGTACTGAGGATCAACCTTTGTATCATCAAGTTCAACCGCAAGATCACCAAGCACAACAACGAGATCTTCAAGAGACTCCTTCGCCGCCTCAATGTATCCTGCCGCCTTAAGCTCTGCGTATGTATACTCATAAGCCTCGTTGTAATACTCTGCCACGAGCTCTGCAAGGATCTTTGCTACTTCAATTACGTCTTCAGCTGTCTTGTTGATAGAAGTATATTCCTCGGAATAAGCCTTAACAACAGAATCGAAGAGAACCTTGTGACCCTCCTGTGAAGGATGTCCGCCGATACCGGTACCGATCAAGCAACGAGAATTCATGCAAAGAATACCGGACAATGTAGAGTCGTTGGTCATAGAAGTGCTCAAAATCTCAGGTACACCAAGAAGGTAACAAAGGCTATCAACATTTGCAACAGCCTCTACAAGAGCAGCTGCTTTTGTGTTTAAAGTTGTATTATAAGCGTTAAGAACAGCGGAACAGTAAGGATGGGCAGTGTTGGTACAAGCCAAAGTAGCATCAACATCTCCGCCGTGGTAGCCGTTAATAATGGGCTGAGCCGAACTATCTGCAGCTACACCCGCCTTAACAAGACCTGCGATCATATATTTAGCGGTTGCGGTGCGATCAGCAGACTGATAGATTGCTTTAACGTAATCTGCAGTCATAGCGTTTGATCCAAGTTTAGCGTTTATACGTGCAGCAACAACAGCGGCTGCAGCGTCAAGATAATTATCCTTGCCATACTGAGTAGCGTTGGTCTGAAGAGAACCTATAACTCCGTAGAATACGGTATACAAGTCAACGCCAAGCGCGGCAAGGGACTCTATGGTAACGGTGCCTCTGCCCGCCTCTATAGTTGCCTTTTCGAAAGCAAGGTAAATCGCAATAGACTTTGCTTTGGTTACATTGGTTGCGGCATATGCTGCTTTTTCCGAAGGAGTCATCATATCATAATTTGCGATTTCTTCGATAGTGATGCTTGTATCAACCGCGGAGAAGGAGTTAATAAGCGCAAAGGTCTCACCCTTTACAATGTTATCGATAAAGCGGTCACGAACGGTAGAGTTAAGGTTAGCGGTGTAACCCTCGGTGCCGTCAAGGAAACCGTTATATTCTACGTACTCGCCCTCTGCATTCTTATAGAAGTCGCCACCATATACGTCTACCATACATGAAACGGCCTCAGCCTCTGCATAATAGAAGGTCGCCTTGTCGTAAAGATCGTTGCCACTCAATTTCATGTAAGTGGGAAGCGCAGCAATGAAACCATTGATGGGGGTATAAAGAATACCAACAACGTCACCGAGTGTAGTGCCATCAATTTCATCATCTTCAACAGCATACGCGTTCATCAAAGCAACCTGAATGATGTCAACGTGAGCGTTCTCATTCAATGTGAGGATGGTCTCCACAGAATCAATGTAGTTTACGATGTAGCTTACGATACAGTAAACGATGATGTTTCTGATACATTCCATCTTTTCCTCATCGCCGCCCGCAAGACCTTCAAAATACTGATTGATAAGAACGTCGCTCTCATCAATAAGCTTGCGAACATTCGACTCGAGCTGAGGATCCATATCTGCAAGAGTAAATACGTTCTCGATATCAAATCTGCTGGGGAACCTGGTGAGGTTGTTATACATTACAACCTCCATGATCTCATTGAGCATATAGGTACCGAAATTGGTGTTACCAAGAGCAAGCGAGATAACGTCAGCATCCTTCACAGATTCCTGGAAGAACTCGGTAGATATCTGAAGATACTTATATCCGCCAATTTCATTAACTTGAGTCTTGCCTGCGGGATATCTCTTATTAGCATTGAGTCCCGCAACAGCTTTCTGAACAGCATCATCGGTTGCATAACCGGACTGATAGTAAGAGGAGTTCGCAGCATTGCCGTGATATGTAGCAAGAATCTTTGCCGCACCGTCAGCATATCTGTAATCCCAGTCACAGAAATCGCTCCAAGTACGGTAGTCACCTGTAGTGAAGCCCCAATCACCGTACCAGAGATCGACAACCTCATTTTGCCAGGACGCGCCCCACTTGTTGAAGATTTCTTCCATAAGCTCGCTATTTTCGTAATCGAGATTCAAAATCCAATTCAAGTCCTCTGCGCGAAGACCACTCATTGCAAGCTGTCTGTGGTCAACGATGGCGTTAGTGCCCTCAAAGATGACCTGATCGTCTGCTACAACTCCGTTATAACCTGCAAGCCAAGCAGCAAACTTGTTGGAATAGGTGTCCATAGCATAGTTTACAATACCGCTTTCGCCGTCATAACCGTCAATACCGTAGCCGTTGGTCATAGAGTCACCTATGGATACATAGGTGATCTTGTTTTTTGCGGACTCGCTTCCCGCACTCTTACCTTCGCCGGCAGGAGTAGCAACTGCGCTGATTGTGGTAGCGCAAATGCTGAACATCATGGTCAAAACCATTACCATGGAAGCGATTTTGAAACTAATCTTTCTTAATTTCATCTTTTTTTCCTTTCTCAGGCTTTCGCCCGATAAAAAATTTGGCTGCCTCAAGACGAGGCTTTATTGTAGATGCCATGCGCGAACGCCGGCAAAAAATAAAATCATTTGGCGTTTTCCTTCTCCCAAGCCAGATAGTCAAAGTACTTGTACTCCTTCTCAAGCTTGCGGTAGTCGCTTTTACCCATACCGGTGAGAGGAATTTCATCTACGCAAACAACCGCAACAGGTCTTCCTCGCTGCTCGAGATCTCTGTGACAATTCGCATATATTTCGCGACAAATTTCATCCCTCTTGGAAACGTCAATACGGGAGTTCAGCTCAACGACAGCCATAGGATACTGTCCCTGCATACGCTCGCGGTCATCAACTCCGATTACAGAACAGCTTTGCACATATTCGTTCTCCGAAATATAGCTTTCTATAGTAATCGGGAACACCTTATGTCCGTCAAAGCGGGTGATCATACGTTTAACTCTGCCATGGATATAAACGAAACCGTCCTCGTCGACCGTTCCTATGTCGCCCGAGTGCACCCATATGTGCCCGTCTGCGTGCCTGCGCAGCACGTGGTCTGTCTCTTCCTTATTATTATAATATCCTTTCATAATAGAAGGGCCGGAAATGCAGACCTCGCCGGGGGTGTTATAGCCAAGCTCCTCGCCGGTTTCTGGATCAAAAATACCTATTGTTGTGGAGATGCAAGGAACACCAACACTACCCCTCTTATATCTGTCGTTTACACAGAAGGTTGCCGCCGCTGAAACCTCGCTCATACCGTATCCCTGAGCTAGGGGATATCTAAGATTGTGCGATTTCATAAACTCGTTGAGTTTATCCTCAAGACCGGCGTTCATAGAGTCACCACCGCTACCGAGAGTGAGCATAAACGAAAGATCAAAGTCGCGCATTTCCTCACTGTTTATGAGTATCTCATAAAAAGCAGGGGTTGCAATCATGTGCTGGGGCTTGTATTTTCTGACGTATTCGCCCATTTTTACAGGATAGAATCTCGGAATCAACGCAAGCTCCTGCTGCATTATCATGGGCATATGTATTCCGCAAACAAGACCGTATGACGAGAAGATTGGCATAATGCCGAGGAATCTCGTATTAGGCTTATACACGATACCTGCGTGAAGGAAGCTGAAGCCAACCGAATTGATACTGTCGTTTGTAAGCATAACTCCCTTGGGGAACCCGGTTGTACCGCCAGTATATGTAATAGCTACGGTAGCATCGCCAACGTACTCGGCCTCCTGTGCCGAACCGTTTTTAGCACCATTAATGAAGGTGTCCCAGCTGATTGTCCCCCCCTTACCGTAGGGAATGTTGCTCTTCATAAAAAGCTTAAGGGCAAACTTCTTGATGGGAGGAAGCGAGGTGCTCGACTGCTGTACGATTATATGCTCCTGCGCAATCTCGGATCTAACCGCGGCAATCAGTGGATAAGCCATATCAATGACCATAAGCACCCTTGAGCCGGAGTTCTTTATCATACGAGCAACGCTTTTCTTATCAAGGCGAGGGTCGATGGCATTCATTGTTGCGCCTATCTTATTGAGCGCATAGAAGGCAAAAATGGACTCTGGTGTGGATGCGGAAACAAGAGATACGGTGTCGCCTTTTTTTACGCCAATAGCATCAAAGGCGTCAGCAACCTGATCGATCTTTTCGATCATTTTCTTTACCGTGATCTTCGTTCCATAGTAATATAAAGCCGTTTGGTTAAGTCGATTTTTATTTACCTCTTTGAAGTAAGAGTAGACCTTCATTCTGGGAAATTCAGCAGCCTTACTCTCCTCCGAAAAATATTTCATCCAGGGTTTTTCCTGGCTTATGGTTTTTTTGATTGTTGACATAATTTCACCATTCTTTTTGTTGGATATCCGTTATTTTTTGATCTCCAAAGCCGAATAACAATGTCCGTCTTTACGACTTCTTGACGAAATCGGACAAAGTTGTAATCTTCGTCTATTACAATATACCATATTTTATTTTATATGTCAATATAATTTTAATTTTTAATTTTCTTTAATAAAAGGCAATGAAGGGACTTTTTGGAATTTTACGGTTTGTTTTCCCGAAAAATCAATCTCAACGCAAAAGAAAAAATCGCCAGAATCAAAAGAAAATGGCGATTTTTGTATACTATTATTTACATTTTCATCTAATTTGATCCAAAATTCCAAGTTTTTGAAGCTTTTTGGAAAGATAAGGAAACAGAAGAATAAAGCTAACAACGTTGCAAGCGAGATGTATTGTATAAAAGATGATACCGCGAAAATAGTAGAGAAAGAAATTCGCTAAAAATCTACCGTTCACCCCGAGCAAAAACGCGGTGTCCACAAGAGCGGACAAAACCCCGAATAGGAAGGTGGATCCAAAGGCAATAGCTGTTATAACGTATCTGTTTTTCACTGACATTTTACCGAGCATCATAAATAAAATTGCTAGAGTCGGCCAATATATCACATAAGTTACAATCCAGCTTCCAAAACCCCATATTAAAGGCTCAATACATACAAACACCACCGCCGCTGCAACACCGTACCAACCGAAAAGATAACCAAAAAGAGCCACAAAGAGGCTTGCTACCTCAATATTCGGCAGAAACGCCAACGAGAGCTTTCCACATTCTATGATAGCAGCCATAATACCAACAAATGCTACTGTTTTTGCGTTAAATAGACTATTTTTTCCAATTTTCATACTAAATAGGCAGTTCTTTCTAAATTTAACAGATTAATAGGGGGATTTTTCAAGTCTGAACAGTATGATCGTTCCGGCTTCGATATTCATTCCACTAAGCCCAACACCGGACATATAAAGTTCTTTACCTTCGTAATCAATCGTTGATCCGCCCTCGTATCCGTCGGTTGCCACCGAGGTATATACCACAATATATTTACCAGCAAAGCTATCCTGGCGAAGATTTCCAATTGCTTCAACGTAAGCACCATAGGTGCTGTCGATCATCTCAACGTACAGTCTGTCCTCTCTTTGAGAGAGATGCTCAAGCAATCCCTTCGCACCTTCAGATTTATTCTCTACACTCATGAGATCAACCTCGAAAACCTCATGGCTCCCGTCGGCGTTTTCAATCACAACGGTGACCGATCCGCTATCCTCAACCTTGCCAAAAAACAGGTCGCAGGAGCACAGCGAGAGCAAAAGCCCTGCCAACAAAACCAATGCTAAAATTCTTTTTTTCATTCTTTTACCTCTTCTCTTTCTTGGAAAGCATAACGTGGTAAAAAGAAAACCGCCCTCAAAGAAGGGCGGAAATATAAACGCGAAAATAATTCGGAACTCAAAAAATCATAGAGATCGTTTCGAATTTCGAGCCTTAAATTTCGAATTTACATTTTTCCTTCATTTACCCAAGGATTATGCATAGGACGTCCGGCAGGCCTTCCGACTCAAAAGCAAATGGCTGATTACTTTATTACGGCAATGGCTGTTGCGGTGGATTTTCACCACGCTTTCCCTGCTTGGATCATAGGGGGGTGTCCCCTCGGACGAACATATTTAGATTATACAACAAATCTTTTTACTTGTCAAGGTTTCTGTGTTACTTTTTCGCGCGTTTCCTGCTGCTTCCCGCAGCCGCAATGTACATGTTTATTGTAGACTCCAGTGTTTCTTTCAATGCCCTACGCATACCTTTCGGTAAAACGTGCGATTTTCTGTACATGGTAAGAAGCTCAAGCTCCTCGTCGGACAGTTCGGAGGTGTCTAGGCGAATTGGCATATCGAAAAGCTCACCAAGATTTGCTCCGAATCGCTCAGAAAGTGCGGGTAGTATTCGCATAAAGGACGCCGATCTGCCCCTGCGCCAATTGTTGACGGTTTTTTGCGGAAGATTCATTGCTCGCTCGAAGGCGGCATCGCTTTTGAACTCCGCATCGATAAGCGACAAAATTCGATCTCTTATTTTCTCGGTATTATTTTTCATTTTTTCTCTGCCCTGCGCTTTCCGTGAGGCGCACCCTTGTTTTTATCGGTTGAGGTCTTTTTCTTCACCTTTGATCTTGGCGCATTTTCGTAAAAAGGCTTGTTTTTTACCTCTTTTTCAGGCTTTATGACGTCATTTTTCTTTGTTTTGTCACATTTTTGCACTTTATCCGTGCTAAATCCAAACCTTCCGACAACCTCACCGAGAGCATAATACTCACCGTGCGCGTAAGCTAGAAGATCAGCCTTCTCAAACTGCATTCTGCCCTTCTCGTCAATAATGTCCTCGTGACAGGAAACTCCAACAATATCCGCAACGAAAACGTCGTGAGATCCCATAGGAATAATCTCGCAGACCTTACACTCGAGAGCGATTGGACACTCGGCGATGGTCGGAGTCGAAACCTTTTCGCTTTTTTGCTTCGTAAAGGAACATTTTTCCCACTTATTCACCTTCGCGCCAGTATAAATGCCTGCGTAATCAACCTCCCTGGCGATAGAAACCGAGGGAAGATTAACTACAAACTCACCGTGCTCCTTCAAAATTCCGTACGAATGACGCGAGGGACGAACAGAAATATAGGTTTTGGGAGGAATGCTCGCAAGAATTCCCGTCCAGGCGATGGTAATAATGTTAGCATTATCAAAATCACCCACCGTAACCAAAGCGGGAGGTACCGGTGCAGTCAATGTGCCGGGGGTCAAGAATTTTCTCTTATTTTTCATCTCTGCCCTCCAACATACCAAGCCAAAGGTGTGTCAAAATAGGATCAGGAACTACCTTAAAGAGAAGATGCTGAAGCTTGGTGTACCAATTGGTCACGTACATCGTTTTACCCTTGTCGGCAGCTTTGATACAACCCTTTACAACCTTCTCGCAATTAAGCAGTGGCTTCATCGCGCTATCGCGAGGACGTGTAACTCCCTGCTTCGCGGTAGCCTTGCCCAAAAACTCGGTATGAACCCAACCGGGACAGAAGCAGGTTGCGCGCAAGCCATACTTCTTAATCTCGAAATTGAGAGATTTTGTGTAATGAAGGACAAATACCTTGCCCGAGGAATACACGTTAAAATAAGGAAGGGGAGTAAAGCAGGATCCGCTTCCGAGCTGGATAATTCTTCCGCCACGCTCCATATAAGGAATAGTCATGTGCGTGATGAGAACAACCGACTTTACGTTAAGATCGATCATCATCTCAACCTTTTCCTCGGAGATCTGATCAAACGCACCAAAATCGCCAAATCCCGCAGCGTTTACAAGATATTTTACGCTCGGTTTTTCGCTCTCGAGAGCATCACGTAATTCGTTTATCCCTTCCCTCGTGCAAAGATCAGCACAAATCACTCTATATTTTACACCAAGACTCTCACCGAGCTCGATCATTCTTTCCTTTCTTCTCGCAACGAGCCAGAGCTCGTCCACTCTATTGGCATACCCCTTCGCAAACTCCGCACCGATACCACTCGATGCGCCTGTGATGATAGCAATAGACATATTTATCCTCCAAATTTATTTTTTTATAAAAATAGTATTGATTATTCGATTTTGCTTTGCTATAATAATTGTAATAATTTTAGCATTTTACGCAGGAAATGTCAATATAAATTCGTAAAAAATGCGAAAATCAAACCATTATTAGCAAAGGAAAATCAACAAATGAAGCTCGCAAAAACAAGAATAGCCAGAAGCATTGTCGCACTGATGTTGGTGCTTTTTACCACCTTCTCGCTCTCCTCCTGCTTTTTTGACGTAGGAATTTACAGAGATATTTGGGAGGATATGGAGGCGGAAGAATCCAAAAATAAAGAGGAGAACAAGACCCCCTCTCCCGATGAATCTCCCGACGTAAACGACGGAGAAGACGAGGAGGAAAACCCCGACAACGATGATCCCATCATCAAAGATGATGAAGAAGAGGAAGAAATTGAGATCGGTGAGATGTATCCAGGAAGCGGAGAAAGCTCACTTGAAAACGTCAGCGCATTGAGCAAAACCCTGCTCTCCACTGTTATCGTTTATGCAAATTCAAGTTCTCCTTCGACTGCGTCGGGTGTATTCTATCAGATCGACAAGGAAAATGGCGATGCCTATATCATAACAAATTACCACGTTGTTTACGACAAATTCACGGGGCTTTGCGAGGATATTACGGTTTATCTTTATGGTATGCTCCTTGAAAGCTATGCTATCCCCGCAACCTTCATCGGTGGCTCGTCAACCTACGACGTAGCCGTGCTTCGCGTTGAGGATAGCGAGATTTTGAAGCAAAGCTACGCAACCACCGTAAGCTTCGCCTCCTCGGACGACGTCAGAGTTTTTGACACGGTATACACCGTTGGAAATCCCGAGGGACACGGTTTCGCAGTGACAAAGGGTATCGTTAGTGTAGAGAGCGAGCAAATCGTTATTGAAGGCGCAGAGGGCGTGGCTATCCAGCTTCGAGTAATTAGAGTAGACGCTGCGGTAAACTCCGGCAACTCGGGCGGCGGGCTCTTCAACGAAAACGGCGAGCTTATCGGAATTGTTTCGGCAAAAAGAGTAGGCTCGGACGTTGACAATATGGGTTACGCAATCCCCTCTAACCTTGTTTATTACCTTGTAAATAACATTCTTGACAATTGCGACGGCGTAACCAACACCCAGATTAAAAAAGCCCTCATGGGAATTACTATTTCTTCCAGCACAATCGGTGTTGTTGTTGATCCCGAAACAGGCGATGTTAAGCAGGCAGAGCTGGTTGAAGTAATCGACGTTTCTCTCGGTTCTCTCGCATTCGGCAAAATTCAGATTGGTGATATAATCAACTCCATAACCCTTGATGGTGTGACCGTTGAGGTGACCAGGATGCACCACGTAACCGATATTATGCTTAACGCCCGCGAAGGTAGCATAGTTTCGCTTAACGTAACAAGAGGCGAAGAAAAACTCGTAATCGACTTTGAAATTACATCCTCTGCCATATCAAAAATCAATTAAAAAGATAGAAATAGCGCATATTTGCAAAGTTTAGTTAGCAAATATGCGCTTTTTTTATTTCATGGAAACCGTATCTCCCAAAGGGAGTGAGTAAACCGCCGAGCAAACCGGCGTCCTTCCAAAGATCTTTTCAATAGCAAGACAGTAGATGTCAAGCTGAATCTTGTGGCTGTTGCGAAGCTTTTTCTCCGCAAGACTGCGATCTGCAAGCTCCTCCTTTGAGAGTCTGTCTGTTTTGTAATCATACAAAGCGAGGCTTCCGTCAGGGCGCTCTACTATACAGTCGATAACACCCTGCACCAACACCTCTTTTCCTTGATACGCAAGGATTCTTTCCTGCTCCTCGGTAAAGGAGGAGGCGGGCAGGCGCACATTAAATCGAAGTTCGCGATAGAGCTTTTTTGCAGCAAGCATTTCTCTGAAGAGATTGGACCTTCTAAAGAGCTCGATTTCGTATACTCTAACGCGCTCGGCATCCTCGGCGGATATGTATCCGCTATCTTTAAGACGCTTTATCTCCGCATTTGCACCATGTTTTGACAGAGCCTTAAGATCACAGAACTGGAGAAGAAGATGGGTCGCAATACCTTTTTTCGCGCTCTCTTCAATCATGCTTCCGCTTGCAAATGCGGGAAGATAGTGTTTTTCTTCCTCATCATTCTTATCTATGACCACCGCCTCGGCATCTGTGCCGTCAAGAACAGTGGGTGACATCAAGGACACCGACATCTTCTCGGGAAGATCGGTCAAATAATCGTTGGGATAGGAATAAACAAATCTTTCATAGAGTTCGTCCGCAAGACTGCTATTGTCCACATTTAGATTGACAATTTCGTCAATTTTATCCCACGCGTCATTACGATTCTCTGTCATTTCGGTGTCATCAAACTGAGGGGGTAAATCGCCGAAGGTGGTAGTCGCAAGAAATTCATCCTCGCTCAAAGGACGTCTGCCGTCACAGACAAGCGCGATTTCAAGATAGGAAGAAAGCTCACGAAGACTGTACTCGGACAAATTCTCGCGAATTGTGGTGAGAGTAAGCTCGTATTCATCTCTTTTCACGGTAGGACATTCGCCCACAACAAAAAGTCGCTCTCTGGCACGGGTGAGTGCAACGTAAAGAACGCGCAGCTCCTCCTCATAAAGCTTTCTTCGAATGTTATGATTAATAATATCCTGCACAGGATTGTTAACCACCGCAAGACCCGAGGGAGTTCGGAGCCTCAAGGAGATGCCGAGATCCTCGGAAATTGCAAGACGGGAATTTCTATCCTTGTTATATATTCTTCCGTCGGCCTCAACAAGGAAAACGATCGGATATTCAAGTCCCTTTGAGGCGTGGCAGGTGACGATTTTCACCGCATCAACACCCGTTCTCGCCCTCGCATCGTCAAAGGTGGTCTTTTTATCAATAATACTGTTGATAAACTGAATGAAGTTGTAGAGTCCCTTGAATGATCCAACCTCAAATCCGCGGGCAAAATCATAAAGAAGCGTTAGATTTTCGCCACCACCGCTGCGAGAGGCAAGTGACATAAGACCGGTTTCGTTGTAAAGTTTATAAATAAGCGTATCAACAGCCACACCCTCGGAAATTGAGCGATAATATCTCAATTTCTTCAGAAAATCAACACCTTTTGTAAACTCTTGGTTTACATTTACATAGCTTACAAGCGACTCATAGAGGGTATCTCCCTCGTATTTTCTGATACTGTAAAGGTCGTCAGCGGAGAAGCCAAAGAGAGGCGAGCACATAAGACCTGCAAGATAGACATCCCTTCGCGGGTTGTCTATGGAGTTCAAAAGGCAGAGTGCCAGGAGCACTTCGGGGGATAGGAAGAAATCCTTTGCACCCGAAATACAGGAGGGTATTCCCTGATCCTCAAGTGCCGTGGCATATTTATCATCCCTGCCTGATGCATTTCGCAAAATGATTGCAATATCCGACGGACGAATGGGATTGCCGTTATTCAGCCTGCCACCATCAAGAAGCTCCTTAATTTTCAAGGCAACAACCTGCTCAGGCGAGAGATCATCATCACCCACCGGCTTGCTGACCATACAAATCTCCGGATAGCTGTACTTCGGCTCATTTCCCTTATAATCCTTCGAATAACCGAGTCTATCGCCACTGCTATATCCAATAGATTTGGCCACAAAGCCAAAGGCCTTGTCAAAAATATTGTTTACGAAGTCAACCACGCCCTCGTCACATCTGAAATTGCGCGACATAAAAATAGATGCAACGTCACCGTCGGCACTTTCGAGAGGCGGAAAGGCGTTCTTCATAGACGCAAAAATCTCAGGACGCGCCGAGCGGAATCCGTAAATACTCTGCTTAATATCGCCAACCATGAATCGGTTGTTAGATCGGGAAATCGCCTCAAAAATGCGATTTTGCAGACTGTTTACGTCCTGATATTCATCGATATAAACCGCGTCAAATTGACGCGAAATATTTATAGCAATATCGGTAGGCTCTCCATCCTTGATAAGGCACTTGTAGGTGTAACGCTCAATATCAGCGTAAGAGAGCGCGCCAAGGCGACGCTTTTCTTCGGTGAACAGATAATCGAATTTCACCTCAAAGCGATAAAGAACCGAAAGTGTCTTATGTAGCGAAATAAATAGCTCGCGCCACATCTCGGAGGTGTAACCGAAGAATTTTTTCATATCCTCGATATCCGATTTCATCATCTTACGCAGAGCCGCGAAGCTTTCCATATCTGCGGTCTTATCAGCACTCTTAACCGATGCAAGACGAACAAGACTTGCTCCCAAAATAGAGCTTCGAGCCTCGTCGTATCCCAAGGCAGCCTCAAGTCGCTTCAGTAGGTCTAAATCGCTGTTAGCCGTGCCGAGATATTTAAGCTCGGCATCATTGCCTGATGAAAAAATCTTAATATATCGAGAATATGCACCGACGTAATGACCGACCATATCGCGGTATCTGTCCATCAGATAAGCGCCGAAAGCATTTTTCTCAACAGGCGCATCGATGAGAGTGTAATTATCAATAAGCTTTGCAAGAAGCTCAATACCCTCCTCTGCGCTCTCGCATCGAAGGTGAATAAATCTAAACACCTCGGCAAGCTCCTCAGTGCGTTTGGAGTCGGTAAGACAATCCGCCAGCAGCTCAAACTCCTCGGGAGACGCCACCTGGGGAAGCTCGCCGTTATAAACCGCCTCAATAAGATCCTCAATAATCGAGATCGCAAGAAGTTCGCACTCGGCGGTGTCGGCAATTCTATAACCCGGAGTGAGTCCCACTCTGTCACAATTAGCGCGCAAAATCTCATTACAGAAGGAGTCTATCGTGCGGATTTTCGCCGAAGGAAGGAGATAAAGCTGTCTTTTCAGGTGAGCGTTGTCAGGATTTGCCTCAACGGCAGAGGTGAGAGCCTTCGAAATCTTTGCACGAAGCTCGCTCGCAGCCGCATTGGTAAAGGTCACCACAAGCAGGGAATCAATATTCATCGGAGCGCGCTCGTCAAGAAGCGAGCGAATAATTCGCTCGGTAAGTGTAGCCGTTTTTCCCGAGCCTGCCGCCGCAGATACAAGCAGAGTTTTATCTCTCGTTTCGATAGCCTTCAGCTGCTGGTCTGTCCATCTAACGTCTGCCATAGCGCATCTCCTTTCTGTGTTTTAGAATATTTTATCATAAAATAAGGCTCATTTCAATAGAAAGCCGTGTTTTTGCCTTGAAAAAGAGAAAATTATATGCTAAAATGTATAAAAAAGAAAGGAGGAATACCTATGGGAATAAAGCTTGGTCAATACGAGTTCAAGTACGGACTTTTTCTCGCGCCAATGGCGGGATATACCGACAGAGCTATGCGACTTGTCTGCAGCAAATACGGCGCTGAGCACTCGGTGACCGAGATGGTGAGCGCAAAAGCCGTGGTCTACAACGACAAGAAAACCTTCGCCCTGGCGAAAATACTCCCCGACGAGGGACCTGTTTCGGTGCAAATCTTCGGCAGTGAGCCCGAAATTATGGCACAGGCGGCATATACCCTTTCAAACACCCTTGACGGTATGCCTCCGGTTGCAATAGACATCAATATGGGCTGTCCGGTGAACAAGATTTTCTCCAACGGTGAAGGGTCAGCGCTGATGAAAAGCCCCGAGCTTATCAATCGCATCACACGTGCAGTTTCACAAGCAATCAGCATCCCTACCACCGTAAAGCTCCGCAGCGGAATCAACAAGGATAGCATAAACGCGATAGAGTGTGCTCTCGCCGCCGAGGAGGGTGGCGCAGAAATAATCTGCATACACGGTCGAACAAGAGAACAGATGTACGGAGGCGTTGCAAACCGCGAAATCATTAAAAATGTAAAGGACAGTTTGCATATACCGCTAATTGCCAACGGAGATATAGTAGATGTAGAGTCTGCGCTCGCCATGCTTCGCGACACCGGCGCTGACGGAATTGCTGTCGGCAGAGGGGCTGTCGGCAATCCATTTATCTTCTCGGAAATAACCCGAGCTCTCGAAAATCAAAGTTACACACCGCCCTCTCTTGAGGAGCGCGTAGAAATCGCACTTCTTCAGCTAAAAACCTCAATAGAGGAAAAGGGTGAACGAATTGCCATTCCCGAGGCAAGAAAGCAAATTGCCCTCTATATTCGCTCCTTCCACGGTGCAGCGCGAATTCGTGCCGAAATCAATCGAGCAACAACTTACACCGAAGTTGAGTCAGCACTCAAGTCTGCTACCAAAAAATAACTGCATAGCAAAACGGCGAGGTTTACCTCGCCGCTTTTTAAATTATTTATATTTTTTCAACCGAGATAGTTACTTTTTCTCCATTGATATTCCATTCCTTGGAATGAGTCAAGGTGTTACCAACGGTAAGCTCTACGCCGAGGGTTTCATCCTTGATTTCCTCTGCGTTGCGAGTTACGATCTCTGCGATAACGTCGTTGCCGCAGAATGCGATCTTGATGCTATCCATAACCTCGAAGCCTGAGTCCTTACGCATTGTCTGGATCTTGGAGATAATCTCACGAACGTTACCCTCCTCGATAAGCTCGGGAGTGAGGTTCTTGTCGATTACAACGGTCACACCGCGATCGCCAAGGCTCTCGTAGCCTTCCTTCTTGGTCATCTCGATAAGAAGGTCCTCCTCGATAAGCACTATCTCATCACCGTTTACGGTGAACTTGATGCAGCCGTTAGCCTTAAGCTCTGCGTAAGCAGCATTTCCGTCAATCTCGGTAAGAGTCTGTCTGATACCGCCGAGATATTTACCGTACTTAGGACCAACCGTACGAAGCTGGGGCTTGAAGTTGTATGTGGTAAAATCGCTCACGTTATCGGTGAACTCAACACACTTAACGTTAAGCTCCTCTGCGATAACCGAGATGAAGCTCTCATCGGGAGTCTTATCAGCCTTAACGTACATCTTCGCAACAGGCTGACGGTTCTTGATAGCCGCCGCGTTACGGCAAGCACGACCGAGAACTACAACGTCGATAACCTCATCCATATTCTCCTCAAGATCCTTGTCGATAAGGCTCTCGTCTACCTCGGGATAATCACAAAGGTGGATGGAGATAGGCGCAGACTTGTCAACCGAGCAAACGAGGTTGCGATAAATATCCTCTGTCATGAAGGGAATCATAGGCGCAGCGGTCTTTGCGATAGTAACAAGCGCGGTATAAAGAGTGAGATAAGCGTTCACCTTATCGGTGGGCATATCCTTCACCCAGAATCTCTCACGGCTACGACGAACGTACCAGTTGGAAAGCTCGTCAACGAAGCCTTCAAGCGCGCGGGAAGCTTCGGGAAGCTTATAATTTGCAAGGCAGTTATCAACCGTCTTTACAGTAGAGTTAAGCTTGGAAAGCAACCACTTATCCATTACGGAGAGAGTGGATCTGTCAAGGCTGTATTTTGTAGGATCAAATCCGTCAATGTTCGCATAAAGAACGTAGAAGGCATAGGTGTTCCAAAGAGTACCCATAAGCTTTCTCTGTCCCTCAACAACCGCATCACCGAAGAATCTGTTGGGAAGCCAGGGCGCAGAGTTGGAGTAGAAGTACCAACGTATAGCGTCTGCACCATACTGCTCGAGAGCCTCGAAGGGATCGACAGCATTGCCCTTGGATTTCGACATCTTCTGACCCTCTTTATCAAGAACGTGACCGAGAACGAGAACGTTCTTATAGGGAGCCTTATCGAAGATGAGAGTAGATATAGCCATAAGCGAATAGAACCAACCACGAGTCTGGTCAACACCCTCGGAGATGAAGTCCGCGGGGAACTGACTCTCGAAAACTTCCTTGTTCTCGAAGGGATAATGCCACTGTGCAAAGGGCATAGAACCCGAGTCGAACCAGCAGTCGATAACCTCGCTCACACGCTTCATATGTCCGCCACACTTATCACACTTGATTGTGACAGCGTCGATGAAGGGTCTGTGGAGCTCGATATTGTCGGGACAGTTGTCGCTCATCGACTTAAGCTCCTCGATAGAGCCGATCGCGTGCTTGTGACCGCATTCGCACTCCCAGATGTTAAGGGGAGTTCCCCAATATCTGTTACGAGAGAGACCCCAGTCCTGAACGTTCTGAAGCCAATCGCCAAAGCGTCCCTTACCGATGTTCTCGGGAATCCAATTTACGGTGTTGTTGTTCTTTATAAGGTTGTCACGAACCTTTGTCATCTCGATGAACCAGGTGTCGCGAGCGTAATAGATAAGAGGAGTATTACATCTCCAGCAGTGAGGATAATCGTGCTCAAACTTGGGCGCGGAGAAGAGCTTGCCTGCCTTCTCAAGGTCTGCGATGATCACAGGATCAGCCTTCTTAACAAACAGACCTGCGTAGGGAGTTTCCTTTGTCATCTCACCCTTACCGTCAACAAACTGAACGAAGGGAAGACCGTATCTTCTGCCGACCTTGTTATCGTCCTCACCAAATGCGGGAGCGATGTGTACGATACCTGTACCGTCGGACATTGTAACGTAGTTATCTGCGGTGATATAATGAGCCTTCTTGCCCTGCTTTTCGGCAGACTCCTTGGTGCAAGACCAAAGCGCCTCATAGCCTCTGCCCTCAAGATCAAGACCACACATTTCCTCGAGGATCTCGTATGCGGGAGTGCCTTCCTCACGCTTAATACCACCAAGAATGGAGTCAAGCAAAGCCTTTGCCATATAGTAAACGTAACCGTCGGCAGCCTTTACCTTACAGTAGGTATCGGTGGGGTTAACGCAAAGTGCAACGTTGGAGGGAAGTGTCCAGGGTGTGGTTGTCCAAGCGAGGAAATATGCGTCCTCGTCAACACACTTGAAGCGAACAACGGCAGATCTCTCCTTCACCGCCTTATATCCCTGTGCAACCTCGTGGCTCGAAAGAGGAGTGCCACAGCGAGGGCAATAAGGAACGATCTTGAAGCCCTTGTAGAGCAGACCCTTATCCCAAATCTTCTTAAGCGCCCACCACTCGGACTCAATGAAATCGTTAGTATAGGTAACATAGGGCTTATCCATATCAGCCCAGAATCCAACTGTGCCGGAGAAGTCCTCCCACATTCCCTTATAAGTCCAAACAGACTTCTTGCAATGACCGATAAAGGGCTCAAGACCGTATGCCTCGATTTGATCCTTTCCGTCAATGCCAAGCTTCTTCTCAACCTCAAGCTCAACGGGAAGACCATGAGTATCCCAGCCCGCCTTACGAAGAACGCGTCTGCCCTTCATGGTGTGGTATCTGGGAATCATATCCTTAATTACTCTGGTGAGAACGTGTCCGATGTGAGGCTTACCGTTAGCGGTAGGAGGGCCGTCAAAGAAGGTGTAGTTTTCGCCACCCTCACGAAGTTCAATGCTCTTCTCAAAAACGCCGTTATTCTCCCAGAATTTTCTTGTTTGCTTTTCTCTTTCAACGAAATTAAGGTTCGTTGACACCTTTTCGTAGATTTCCATAACGTTTATCTCCAAAAAATAATAAATTCAAATAAAAAAGCCCCGACGAAAAACCGTCGGGACGTCAAAAAACGCGGTACCACCCGAGCTTACGAACAAAGTTCGCATCTCATTATGCCTTAACGCGGCACACGGCGAGGCTTACTTAGTTTCAGCCACGCAACTCGGGAGTGATATTCACGTAGGATTACTCACTTACGGCTCGCACCAACCGCCGCTTCTCTGTGCGCTTTTATCCTCGCTACTGTCTCCGTCACAGTTATTACTTAAACATTATAAAATAAAAGAACAAAAAAGTCAATACCCGCGGGTAAAAATATTTTTTCTCCTTGACAACCAAGGTTCGTAATGCTATACTTAAAAACAAAAAAGGAGGCAATGATGTTAAGTAAACAAAAAATAGAAGAAGAACTTATATCGCTTGATATCGCCTCTCCAAAAATTCTGTTTTATGACTGCACCGACTCTACCAACACAAGGGCGAAGGAATATGCAAAGGAGCATCCAAACGACAAATCTACCGTAATATTCATTGCAAACGAGCAGACCGCAGGCCGTGGAAGACGAGGCAGAAGCTTCGTTTCGCAAAAAAACGCGGGAATTTACCTCACAATTCTTTCCTATCCCCACAAGGAAGGTTTTGATGCCACAGCTATCACCGCAAAAGCAGCAGTGTGTATATCGAGAGCGATAGAGAGTGTCTGCGACTGTAAAATCGGTATAAAGTGGGTTAACGACCTTTACCTCGGTGGCAAAAAGCTCGCAGGAATTTTGACCGAATGCGAGATGACAAATGATGGCAAAATCGCCTATCAAGTGGTCGGAATGGGAATAAATGTTTACAAAAATGCGATTTCTAATGAAATTTCCGACATCGCAACCTCACTCGATGATGAATGTAATTGCGCTCCAGATAGGTCTACTCTCGCCGCGAGAATAATCAAGGAATTTCTCTGCAACAATAATGATTTCTACACCGAATACAAGAATCGCTCCTTCATCATTGGCAAAAACGTCACCGTAATGAAGCTCACCGAAAGCTACGAGGCAAAAATTTTTGACATAAACCCCGATTTTTCGCTTCAAATAGAGCACAACGGCATTCAAGAGCGCCTTTTCACAGGAGAAATCAGCCTGAAAATATAAAAAGACGGAGATCTCTCCGTCTTTTTTGCGTTAATTAACTAAATCAGCGATATTTACGTTAAAAATCTCGGCAAAAGCTTTCAGTTCAATATCGGTCACAAATCTCTTTCCGCACTCTATTCTTTGAATTGCATTTTTATCAACATCAATTCCTATTAACTGCATTTTATCAGCCAACGCTCTCTGTGAAAGCTTTGAAGGATATTCCAAGCGAAGCGCACGGATTTTCTCACCGCAAAGATTATTCTTCCCCTCGTTCTTGTTCTTGAACATACCCTTTTCCTCCCAGTTTTGACATTCAGTGATTGACAAAACTATTATAATGTGTTATAATAATCTTGTTGACATCTTGTAAATGTCAATATAAAAACAAAACAGTATTTGTAGGGGAAGAAATGAAGGATAAGGTTGGAGTAATAAAAGAAATCGACACTCTAGAAAGAATAGTTATTCCAAAAGAATTTCGTGAAAGATTAAAATTAGAAAAAAGGTTGAAGTTATTTTGACCAAGGATGGTGTTATCGTACGCAATTCGGAGTATGAATTAACAAGAAGATTTGCTAACGAAAATGAGGACAAATAAAAAACCGACTCAATTTGGGCCGGTTTTTGTTACGCTTACGGTTTTAATGCCGTAGAATTTAAATAAATTTACATCTTCCTGGGTGATAACCTCACCGCTGATAACTATCGGCACAGCGGGCGGACAGGAAACTGTCGGAGCAGCACAAATGCGACCTAGCGACTTATCTATTGACAGAGTTTCGCTCGGAGAGAGAATCGCATCTTTAATGCTCATTTCTCGCTTATGATTTTTTATCATTGCCGCAGAGTTTTTTATTATGATTTCCGGGATTTTCGCCGATTTCAGCGCATCAATGAGTCTTGCAAAATCCTCATCTCTATTCTCGGGAGTAGCCATCAAAACAAGATATTCACCGTCTGCAAACTCGGGTTCAATTCCCTGCTCCCTCAAAAAATCAACAAAACTTTCGTCCGCCTTGAGAACGATTTTTAAAGGCTCGGATTTTACAACCTCAAAGCCAAGAGAAGCGATTTCCGACTTAATTTTGTCAATTTTTCTCGCACAAGTAGCGAGTTTTTCGGTATATCCGTCAGCAAGATAGTCATTACAAAGATCAAGCGACGCAAGTGTCAAATACGACGGACTCGTCGAAGCAAAAAGCGACAAAGCCTCTCTCGCTCGCTCGGTATAATACGAATAGTCGCGCGAAATATGAAGATATGCGCCACCGGTCAGAACAGGCAAAGTTTTATGCGCCGAGTCGGCACACATAGCCGCACCGAGCGTTATGGGATGAATATCTTCTTCCAAAAATTTAAGATACGCACCGTGAGCATTATCCACAAGAAGCGGAAGCCCCCCCTCGCGACAGACATCAGAAATAGCGCGAATATCCAGAAGATTTCCAAGATAATCGGGCGAAGTCACATACACAGCACAAGGCTTTTTAGCAAGATTAGACAAGGCGCGTCTAACATCCTCGCCACCAATATTGCAGGCACAAAGATGCGTGAAATTATGGGGATAAATCCACTCAACGTCAATATCGAGCAATGCCGCAGCCTTGATAAAAGCGGTATGAACGTTTCTCGCCGCCAAAATCAGTGGTCTTCCCTCTCGTCTATCCGAGCAAGCTAACGCAAGCATTGCCTTTATTGCAAGAGTCGAGCCCTCGGTCGAATAATAGCTATGAGCCGTGCCGTAGAGAGCCGTCAGATTATTCTCGCTCTCATTTATGATTCCGTCGGCAGAATAGAGCACGTCCGCGCCCGAAACCTCTGTTATGTCATACACCTCACAACCAAGTTTTCCCTCGCCCTTGTGACCCGGCATGTGGAAACGGCTTGATTTACGATCGGCGTATTTTTTCACAAAATCAAAGATGGGTGTTTTCATTCTTCTATTTCGGCAACCTGCAGCATAACAGCGCATTCAATACGTTTCTTGAAGAGCTCGCAGCCGTATTCGTAAACACCGTTAATACTTCCTGTCGCATGATAGGAGTTGGCTGCACAACCGCCAGAGCAATAAAGACGCGCCCAACACTCCTTACATTCCTCGCGTGCATAAGCGTTGCAGGAACGGAATTCATCCTGCGCCTTGATATTTTTTACACCATCCCAAACGTTTCCGAGAAGATATTTCTCGTCACCAACAAACTGATGGCATGGATAGAGGTCACCCCAGGGTGTAACAGCCATGTATTCGGTACCCGAGCCGCAACCTGTGATTCGCTTATAAATACAAGGACCGTGCTTCAAATCAAGCATATAGTGATAGAAAGTAAAGGGACGTCCCTCTCTTTTTCTCTTGATCATCTCATTTGCAAGGATTTCATACTGTTCAAAGAGCTTCGGCAAATCCTCATCCGTCAGCGCGTAGGGATCGCCGGGAGGACAAACAACAGGCTCCATAGAAAGCTCGGTAAATCCGAGGTCAGCCATGTGAATAATATCGTTAGTGAAATCAACGTTATTATGAGTGAAGGTGCCTCTCATATAGTAGCCCTTACCACCGCGACTATCAACGATGCGTCTGAAGTTGGGAACGATGGTATCATAGCTTCCCTTTCCTGCATAGTCAACACGGAAGTGGTCGTTGATCTCCTTTCGTCCGTCAAGCGAAAGAACGACGTTGTGACATTCCTTATTAAGGAATTCGATCATTTCGTCGGTGAGAATCATTCCGTTAGTGGTATATGTGAAGCGGAAGTTCTTGTTCTTCTCGCCCTCGATGCTTCTGGCATACTCAACAAGACGCTTTACCACGTCAAAATTAAGCGATGGCTCGCCGCCAAAGAAATCGACCTCAAGATTGCGTCTGGTTCCCGAATTTTCAACGAGAAAATCAAGCGCGCGTTTTCCAACCTCAAAGGACATAAGCGCTCTGTCACCGTGATACTTTCCCTGACTCGCGAAGCAGTAGGAGCAGTTGAGATTGCAGGTGTGTGCAACATGAAGGCAAAGTGCCTTTACAACCTTACTGTTGTTTTTAAAGCTTACCGCAAGATTCTCATAGGTGTCGTGCGAGAAAAGCTTTCCCGCCTCCTCAAGTGAGCGAATATCATCAATGCACTCGAGAATTTCAGCCTCGTTTACATCTTCAAGATGACCATAACGCTTCATCATCTCGTCAACAATCTCCTCGCGAGAGTGAGTCTTATACATTTCAATAATATCGTATGCAACCTCATCCACGGTATGTACAGAGCCGGAAGCAGTGTCGAGGACTATATTATATCCGTTCAATTTATACTGATGTACCATTTCATTCTCCGTTCAACAAAAATATGGGCGCCGCTTACTTTGCGACGCCCTTTGAAAATCAAATATTACTTGTTCTGATTCTCACACTGCTGGTTTGCAACGCCGCAAGAGGTCTTGCAAGCAGACTGGCAGGAGGTCTGGCACTCGCCGCAGCCACCGTTTGTAGCGGTCTTTGCAATATCCTTAGTTTCGATAGTATTGATTCTCTTCATTTTATAATCCTCCGATTACTTTAGATTAACATTGTTATTATAGCACAAGGCTAAAATAATGTCAATAGTTTATAAAATTTTATTATTTAGCTGTCTATGGATTTAAGAGCCTTTTTGAACTGAATAGCAAACAGTATTGCCGTAAAGGTCACGGCGAGCGTGTCGGCAATAGGCTCTGCGAGATAAACACCGGTAGTCTTTGCCGCACCTTCAAAGAAGGACGGTACAATATAAATTAATGGTAAAAGCAGAACGAATTTACGCATAATAGCAACCGCCATTGAGGAGATCGCCTTGCCGAGAGAAACGAAGGTCATCTGACAGGCAACCTGTATTCCAAAAATGCCGAGCACCGCGCAATAAATTCGCAAAGCGCCTTCGGTAAAGTCAAGCAGCGCGGCATCCGCCGTAAATATCGAGGCAAAAGCTCTCGGGAATATCATAACCGCCGCCCAAATCGTCATTGAATAAATTAGGCTGCAGGTGAGAAGAAGTCTGAAAATCGCCTTCACTCGATCCTTATTTCTCGCTCCGTAGTTGTAGCTGATGATCGGCTGCGCGCCCTGGGCAAGACCTTGAAGAGGAAGCATCGCAAACTGCATAACGCTGGTCAAAATCGTCATCGCGCCGACAGCAATATCTCCGCCATAGCCAAGAAGCGACGAGTTAAAGCAAACCGAAATTACACTCTCGCTGGCCTGCATAATAAAGTGAGCAGAGCCGAGAGCCACACAAGGAAACACGAGCTTCGGACTGATTTTGAGCGTCTTAAGCTTAAGGCGCAGGATGCTCTTTTTGCTCGCGAGGAAGATGATAACCCAAGCGCAGGAAATCGCCTGCGAAATCACGGTTGCAAGTGCCGCACCGCGCACGCCCATATTAAATGCGAAAATGAATAGCGGATCGAGAACAATATTCGCAATTGCACCGATAATCACGGTCAGCATACCCATTTTTGCAAAGCCTTGCGCCGTGATATAGGCGTTCATTCCCAGAGTCAGCTGAACAAATATCGTTCCAATGGAATATATCTGCATATAATCGGCTGCGTACTGAATGGTGTTTTCGCTGGCACCGAAGGCGAGAAGCAGAGGCTTGTGGAACAGAAGCATAAAGACGGTCAAAATCAGCGAAATAATACACTGAAGACTGAAGCAAGATCCCATCGTGCGCTCGGCAGAATCGTTGTCACCCTGACCCATAAAGATAGATGCTCTCGGAGCTCCGCCGCCTGCTACAAGAGCTGCAAATGCGGAGATTATCATAATCAGCGGCATACAAACGCCAACACCCGTCAAGGCGAGGTCGCCTATGTTCTCCATGTGACCGATATAAACGCGGTCAACCACGTTGTAAAGCATATTTATCAGCTGCGCGGTTATCGTAGGCAGAGCTAATTTAAATAAAAGTCCACCAAGCGAATCGCGCCCGAGAAAGTCATTATTTTTAGTTTGTTGCATATTCTCTAATCCTCTCTGTGATTGTGCAGGAACCGGACTCCATAATTATCTCGCCGATAGAGTCGGCTGTAATGCTTCCGCTTTCCGCATTCTTTACGCTGTCGATATGACCATTGATATTCGCATCAACACTGGATTTTTCAAATGACAGGTCGCAATCCTGCATTTCGCAGTTGATAAGCTTTAGGTTTTTACAATAGCAAAGCGGCTGCGTGCCGATAATCCTGCAATTCTCGAATGTCACGTCCTCACAATACCAGGCGAGATATTCGCCCTTCACTACAGAGTTGCGAACGGTGACGTTTTTTGCGTGCCAAAATGCATCCTTCGTATCAAAATTACAGTTATCAAACACCGAATTTTCGATGTATTGGAAGGAATATTTTCCCTTGAAATCAATACCCGAAAAATCAAGATTTTTCGCGCGGAGCATAAAATATTCGCTGACAAATTTACTGTTGCGAGCGATTATTTCCGAGGAAAACCAACCGAACTCGGGCGAGATAACGTCACAATTTTCAAGTCGAACGCTCTGACACTCACGCACCGCCTTGATGCCGTGGAGCTTCGAATTGCTAATATTAACATCGCTCGAATACCAAAGCGCAGCTCGGCAAAGCTCGGTCATTTCGCAATTTTCGATTTTCACGCCGTTACAGTGCCAAATGGGATAGCGAAGATTGAAATAGCAACCTTCCGCCGTAAAATCACCTGCCTCCTTCAGCGCGCTCTCACCGTCGGAAGGCCCGTCAAAGGCACAGTTCTTTATGTAAATTCCACGCTCGCCATACAGCGCACGCTCTTCATCAAAAGATAATTTCTCGTAAATTTTCATTGCTCACCTTTGTTTTAACCTTAATAAAATAGAGATAACCAAAAAAACGAGGCCAAAGCCTGTAAATATCCACCCTAAAGTACTGACGCCTTTATTTCCTATAAGAAGAATCAAGCCAGCAATCAAAAGAGAAAAGAAAACGATACCGACACACGTGAAGATAATGGTCAAAGTCTTTTCAAGTCTTTTGGATAAGGCCTTGTTTGGCATTAAAGAAGTGGCTAGTGTCACGTATACTTCACCAAAAAACTCGATGATAAACTCCATGATAATATCAATAACAAATTCCATGCATAATTACCTCTAAATTCTAGTATAACACAAAATATCGATGATGTCAAACACAAAGAATTTTGAAACGAATACGAAGAATCAAAAGAAAAAGCAGACCACAAGGGTCTGCCTTTTGTCTTGGAGCGGATTACGGGGCTCGAACCCGCCACCTCCACCTTGGCAAGGTGGCGCTCTACCAAATGAGCTAAATCCGCGTAGTGAATATTCAACTTAAAAATGGCGACTCGGATGGGGCTCGAACCCACGACCTCTAGCGTGACAGGCTAGCGCTCTAACCAACTGAGCTACCAAGCCGGGTAGTTTAAATAGAGGCTTGAAGCCTTGCGACTCCAAGCCTTGGTGGAAAGTACAGGGCTCGAACCTGTGACCCTCTGCTTGTAAGGCAGATGCTCTCCCAACTGAGCTAACCTTCCGTCAAATGCTATACAATTATAGCAAACAATTTTGGGTTTGTCAAGGGGGTTTTATATTTTTTTACAAAAAAGAGGCAAACACAAATTTGTTTTCATCGAATTATAAAATCATAACCCGAAAATATTGCAAAAAAGAAGATCCTGTGCTATAATGCAATTAGAATAATATGAAAACTAACAGAATCTCTATTTCTTGAATTGTCTGATAAGGAGTAAGAATGAAAAAGAAGGTTCAAATTACGGCTAAAAAGGACATGGGCGTTCTATTTGCGCTCTGTCTTCTGGGGGTAGGAATTTCGCTGATCTATGTTATCAGCCAATGGGCTATCGAATTTTGGGGACTTGTGCTGGCAGAATCTACGTTTGCCGCTATTCTTTGTCTTGTCGCAATGAGGATCGGACTCACTGTTGATACAGAAAAGCGAGTTATAATCCGCAGAACATTATTTAAGAAAACTGAAATCAACTTTGAAAACATTTATAGAGTTGAGATTCGTAAGGTGTTCCTCGGTAAAGCGATAGTCATTATCGATAACGGCGGAAGGATATTTGACAAGACGAGGATTGGTTTCTTTAAGTATAATTACATTATTCCCGAAAATTTTGTTACTTATTTTTCATCGCGTAGCTATTACAGTGAGCTGCTTGCTC
This sequence comes from Eubacteriales bacterium, assembly GCA_045654725.1. Lineage (GTDB taxonomy): Bacteria > Bacillota > Clostridia > Oscillospirales > CAG-272 > UBA1740. The sequence goes on along the minus strand of JAZONX010000021.1, from coordinate 21,084 downwards.
CCAGCGAGAAGCTTATGAAAAAACAGGCTACAGTATCGAGAGTTGCATTGATACTTGTTGCCATCTTTGAGCTCGTACCTTTGATTCTCATAGAGATAACACGGAATCCTCCTAAATACCCGATAGTAGACATAAAACCGTACGAATATGCTTCATTCTGGGTTATTTTAGGTATCGCACTAGTAACCGTCATCGGTCTGTTAGTGAAGAACAAACACAATCCCGTAAGAGATTTCATAATGATGCTTTTATGCTTCAGCTACGTTCCCTTAATGTTTGTTGCAGGCCTTGGAACCAGAGAGGATTACTTCGTTTCTCATACCGATGATTTTGCTAACTATCACGATATTATGAACGATGAGTGGGATGGAGATTATATGCACTTCCCGAAAGAGGTAAAGGGTGAGGTCATAGACTTCAGCTACTATTACAAGTATTATTGGGATAGCATTTGGGAGATCTACTTAGAGGTAAAATACAGCGACGAGGAATTTGAACGCATTTATTCCGAGTATGAGGTGAAGGAATCTTCTTATTTCGGTGAACAGTACGAGGAGGTTAATCTCGGAGAGGAGTACTTTAGCGCCGACGAGTATGAAGGTGATGTTTGGATTGCCGGTGGTTCCTGCGGAAAAATAATATTCGACAAGTCAAACAATACGATAATTTATTACTACCTGAGCGCTACCGATCCCCTCGATCTCGAGTGGTGTAAGCTGGTAAATAAATTCGATATAGACGTCTTTGACTATGAAGAATATACCAAGGCAAAACGAGAAAGCAATAAGGAAAATATCACCGAAAAATAATATAATTTGTCGTTATTTAAAGCGAAGCTACCGATTTTATGGTAGCTTCGCTCTTCTTTTATATTGATAAGAGAGTTTCCATTACGTAATCGCCGAATTCGCGGCAGGTTGCGCCGGTATTTCTGCCGGTGATAACAAGCTTCTTTTCCTCAAATGTACAGATGTCCAGAGCGCGCTCGAGTCTGTCAGCTCTATCCTGGTAGCCGATGTGAGAAAGAAGCATCACGCAAGCGCGAAGCATCGAGCAAGGGTCGGCATAAATATCTCTGCCCTCGCGAACCATTCGGGGTGCAGATCCGTGAATTGCCTCAAACATCGCGTACTTTTTACCGATATTGGCGCAGCCGGCTGTACCAACTCCGCCCTGGAATTCAGCCGCTTCGTCGGAGATAATGTCACCGTAGAGCTTGGGAAGCAGAAGAATTTGGAAATCAGCTCTGCGCTTCTTATCAACAAGCTTCGCGGTCATAATATCAGCATACCACTCGTCGGTGGTAATCTCGGGGTAAAGCGCCGCAACCTTGTGGCAATCCTCAAGGAAATTACCATCGGTGGTTTTTATAATATTCGCCTTTGTGACAAGAGAAACGCGGGTACGTCCATTCTTTTTTGCGTAATCGTAGGCAATTCTTGCAATTCTGTCAGAGCCCTGCTTTGTGGTGATAGTGAAGTCGACAGCAAGGTCCTCAGTCACATTAAAGCCCGAAGAACCAACGGCATAACCGCCCTCGGTATTCTCACGGAAGATGCACCAATTTATGCCCTCCTCGGGCACCTTTACAGGTCGAATATTGGCGAATAGGTCGAGAGCCTTACGCATTGCAACGTTAGCAGACTCAATATTCGGCATTCCGTCACCCTTTTGAGGAGTGGTAGTCGGACCCTTCAGAATAACGTCACAGGACTTAAGCTCTGCCATAACATCATCAGGGATAGCCTTTCCGCAGGCGATTCGGTTTTCAATCGTAAGTCCCTCTATGGGTACAAACTCGACCTTACCCGATTCCACGAGGTCGGAAAGCATAAATTCAAGCACGCGAGCAGCCTCTTTGGTGATTATCGGGCCAATTCCGTCACCGCCGCAGACACCAATTCTGATGGTTTTGAGCGCAGAATAGTCGGTAAAGTCGCCCTGCGCCTTCATATCCTCAACTCGCTGAAGCTGGCTCTCAAGAATTTTTCTGAATTTTAAGCAGGCCTCATCGAGATTTATGTTGTAATTTGTCATAATATGTCAACCTTTCTTTACATTATCCCTTGTTTTTAGTGTAATTCAGCATACCTCCGGCGAGAAGTATCTCGCGCTGTCTATCAGAGAGATTAAGATTTAGGGCGTATTTTTCGCCATCAACTGTAAGAATAGCAACATCGCTACCTTCGATAGCCTCACGGAAGCCTTCGATCCTAATCTTCGCGCCCTGCCGAACCTTGTCGTAATCATCTTCATTCTTCAGCGTAAGCGGAACTATACCGAAGTTTATAAGGTTTGCTACGTGGATACGAGCAAAGCTCTTGGCAATAACAGCCCTCACACCAAGATAAAGCGGAACAAGTGCCGCGTGCTCACGTGACGATCCCTGACCGTAGTTGTGACCACCGAGAATTACTCCACCACCCGATGCTTTTGCCCTCTCGGGGAAGGTTTGGTCGCAAACAGTGAAGCAAAATTCCGAAAGCTTCGGAACATTGGAACGGTATGGCAAAATCTTTGCGCCGGCGGGCATGATATGGTCGGTCGTGATATTGTCACCAACCTTCAAAATCAACTCGCACTCAAGGTCGATGTCGGGTGCCTTGCCCTTCGGGATAGGCTTGATATTCGGACCGCGCTCAACAGAAAGATTTTTTGCCTCATCCTCCGTCGCGGGAAGCTCGATAAGGTTATCATTTATGGTAAAGTTCTCGGAAAGGCTGATTTTTGGCGCATTTCCAAGCGCAGTCGGGTCGGTAAACACACCCGCAATGGCAGATGCTGCTGCAGTTTCTGGAGAAACAAGATATACGCTCGCATCAGCAGTGCCCGAGCGAGCAAGAAAATTACGGTTAAAGGTGCGTAGGCTCACACCGCCCGACTTGGGAGAAAAGCCCATACCAATACAGGGTCCGCAGGCACATTCAAGAATTCTCGCGCCCGCAGCAATAAGGTCGGCAAGCGCGCCGCACTCGGCAAGCATTGTATAAACCTGCTTCGAGCCGGGAGAAATCGAAAGCGAAACATCGGGATGAACTGTTTTTCCCTTCAGCATCGCCGCCACAGTGAGCATATCCGAAAGAGAGGAATTTGTGCAAGAGCCGATACAAACCTGGTCAATCTTCATACCTAAAAGCTCGCTGACATCCTTCACGTTGTCGGGGCTGTGCGGACATGCCGCAAGAGGCTTCAAATTAGAGAGGTTAATCGTGTATTCTGCATCATAAACGGCATCACGGTCGGGCGAAATCTCGACATAATCGCTCTCTCTACCCTGTGCGCGAAGAAAGGCAAGTGTGTTCTCATCCGAGGGAAAAATCGAGCTTGTTGCACCAAGCTCCGCACCCATATTCGTAATTGTTGCTCTCTGCGGTACGGAAAGGCTCTTCACACCCTCCCCCGCATACTCGATAACCGCACCAACGCCGCCCTTTACACCGAGCAGACGAAGAACCTCTAAAATCACATCCTTTGCCGATACGTAATCCGAAAGAGATCCAACTAGATTCATTTTTATTACTCTCGGCATAGTGATGTAATAAGCTCCGCCACCCATAGCTACCGCAACATCAAGTCCACCTGCGCCCATACCGAGCATACCAATGCCGCCAGCGGTGGGAGTATGACTGTCCGAGCCGATTAAGGTCTTTCCGGGCGCACCAAACCTCTCGAGATGCACCTGATGACAGATGCCGTTTCCGGGCCTCGAAAATCTCACGCCGTGCTTTTTCGCAACGGTCTGAATATATCTGTGGTCGTCGGCGTTCTCAAAGCCCGACTGAAGTGTGTTGTGATCTATGTAAGCCACGGAAAGCTCGGTTTTTACTCTATTGATTTCCATAGCCTCAAGCTGAAGATACGCCATCGTGCCGGTGGCATCCTGGGTGAGCGTCTGATCGATTTTTAAACCAATCTCGCCACCAACAGTCATATCTCCGCTTAAAAGATGACTCTTAATTATTTTCTGTACTATCGTGTATCCCATATCTACCTCATTACTTTGCTACCGCAAGAAGATTGTTCAGCGCAGCCTCAATGTGCGCATAGGTGAGTCTGTCTGCCGCCTCGGAATCACCACGCTCTATCGCTGCGAGAATTTCCCTATGCTCGGCGGTGGACTTTTCGAGTCTGTCGGCAACTGCCAGCGAGCGTTTGCGATAAAACTGAATGTTTCTATGCAGCTCGGAGAGCGTCTTGTTAAGAAGTCGGTTGCCCGATGCCTTATAAATAATGTTATGGAACTCCGAGTCTAGCTCTTTGAGATGCTCGCTGTCCTTCTTCGACATATAAAACTCGGCAAGCTCAACGTTCTCGCGAAGTGTTTTCTTGTCTGCGTCGGAAATTCTTATCGCCGCCTCGGCAGATGCAAGACCCTCAAGTCTCATTCTGATCTTATAAATATCAACAAGATCCTCCTCGCCAATACCAAGAACAACCGCGCCGCGGTTGGGAACTATCTCTATAAGTCCCTCCTCGGCAAGTCTGTGCAGAGCACCTCGAAGAGGTGTACGGCTAACACCAAGACGGGCAGAAATAGAAGTCTCTGTCAGCGTTTCGCCACGGACGAGCTGACCGGATAATATTTCTTCCTCGAGCGTCAAAAACACGCTTTCCTCGAGAGAATGTGCATTTTTGTCAACTATCATTTACTTTTTCTCCCCATTTATGTGTCTGTTTACAATTTCACGAAGCTCATCATTGCCCATGAGAGTAGTTCTTCCATCCTCGTAAAGGCGGTCAATTTCCTCCTTCACGCTCTGAACCAGAGGCGATTGCTTTGTAACCTCTCCACAGGGCAAATCAATATGCTTATTTATCCAATATGCAATTCCCGCAGTGCCCGAAGTGTTGGAAATCGCGACCTCGGCAGTACGGTTAAGTATTTTTTCGGTGTTAAAAATGTTATAAATTTCTGTATCCTTCATAATTCCATCGGCGTGAATACCCGCTCTCGTAAGATTAAAGGCAGAGCCAACGAAAGGAGTCATAGGAGAAATTTTGTAGTTCATCTCCCTCTCAAAATACTCGGCGATCTCTGTGATAACAGTAGTATCCATTCCGTCGGTCGTGCCGCGAATAGCCGCGTATTCCATAACCATGGCTTCAAGAGGAATATTTCCCGTTCTCTCGCCAATTCCTAGCAGCGAGCAATTAACGCCCGACGCACCGTAAAGCCAAGCATTAACCGCATTAGTCACTCCGTGATAGAAATCATTGTGACCGTGCCACTCGAGCATATCCGACGAAACGTCGGCATAGTGATGAAGACCGTAAACGATACCGGGAACGCTTCTAGGCAGGGCAACACCGGGATAGGAAACTCCGTAGCCCATGGTGTCGCACATTCTGATTTTTACAGGTATACCCGCCTCGCAAGACAGATCGTTAAGAGCATTTACAAACGGAACAACAAATCCGTAGAAATCCGCGCGCGTTATATCCTCCAGATGACATCTCGGACGTATACCGGCATTAAAAGCACGCTTTACAACACCCAGATAGTGATCCATAGCCTCACCTCTCGAAAGGCCGAGCTTTTTGAAGATGTGATAGTCAGAGCAGGACACAAGAATACCCGTTTCCTTGATTCCAAGATCGTGAACGAGCTCAAAATCCTCCTTTTTCGCCCTAATCCATGTAGTCACCTCGGGAAACTGATAGCCAAGATCCATACATTTGAGGAGTGCTTCCCTGTCCTTCTTTGTATAAACGAAGAACTCCGACTGACGGATAATCCCCTTCGGACCGCCAAGACGGTGAAGCATTTTATAGAGATCGACGATCTGCTGTGCAGTATAGGGTGCACGCGACTGCTGTCCGTCGCGGAAGGTTGTATCGGTGATCCAAATCTCCTCGGGCACACAGAGAGGCACGCGACGGTGGTTAAATGCAACCTTCGGAATCTCGTCGTAAGGATATATCTCACGGTAGAGATTGGGCTCATCAACGTCCTGAAGAGAATATTTATACTGCGACTGCTCCAGCAGGTTTGTGTGTCTGTTCTTACTTAACATTTTTGCGCTTCCTTTCGGCAAGATGAGTTTGTATACTTGTATACAATTTATATTTATTATACTCTTATCGAAAGTATTTGTCAATAGGTTTTGCATAAATTAAGATCATTAGGCGAATTTTGATGCAAAAAACGTTTTTTTGAAACCACAAGCTGCTAAAAAAAAGCAAAAAACCGCCCAGAGAGGCGGTCCTAAAATATTGCTTTATAGTATTTTCGATTAACTTGGCTTTTGAGATAGGAAAAATTGAGAAAAAAGACCGAGAAATTATTCTCGGTCTTAATAATTTTATTGATTATCAATCAATTGTCATATCCATCTTTCTTCTCAGTATCTTACGAAGAGTATTCTTGGGGAACTCCTCCTCACGAACCTTGAGAAGACCGATCTTCTTATAAGGAACGGCGGTCTTGTTATACTCGTTTACGAACTTCTGGAAGTATGCCTTGGGATCGGTGATACCTTTCTCCTCAAGAACGGTCTTATCGGGATAGATCTCGGCAACAATAGTGTTGAACGCGATTCCACGACGGGACTTGCCCTCGTAAACTACAATATCAACAAGTCCGGGAGTTGCGCTGAGAGCATCCTCAATCTCCTCGGGATAAACGTTCTTACCGTTGGAAAGAATGATGATGTTCTTAAATCTACCTGTGATATAGAGAAGTCTGTCGCCGGCCTTGGTGATCTCCATTCTACCTGCGTCGCCTGTGCGGAAGTAACCGTCATCGGTGAATGCCTCGGCATCGGCCTCATCATTCTTATAGTAACCCAACATAATGTTTGGGCCCTTAACCTGAATTTCACCCTCGCCGGAGTCGTCTGCATCTGCGATGCGACAGTCAACAATGGGAAGAACGGGACCAACACTCTTGGGAGTGATGTAATTGTTGTGGTTTACGGCAATAATGGGAGCGCACTCGGTGATACCGTAACCGTTAAGAACCTTAACGCCGATACCATCAAAGAGTTCCGCCATCTCCTGGTTAAGAGGAGCACCGCCGGAAATAATCATATTAAGCTCACCACCGAAAGCAGAGAGAATCATCTTCTTGAAAAGACCGTCGAAGGGCTTAAGGCCGATCTTGTGACAACCCTTGTTGAAGGAAATAAGTCCCTTAACGATGCCTGCAACGAACTTACCCTTGGCATCAATGCCCTTAAGAATTCTTCTGTAGAAGGTCTCAACGTAAAGAGGAACTGCAACAAGGTGACCAGGCTTATGCTCTGCAAGCTCCTTAAGGATGTACTTTACACCCGAGGAGATGTAGATGTCACAACCGATAGAGTTCTGTCCATAGATGGAAACAGAAGAGCCGTAGGTGTGATGGGGAGGAAGCACGTTCATACACTTAACCGAGAAATCGATGAAGGGGATAACGTCTGCAAGGTCGGACATAAAGTTGCGCTGGGAGAGCATAACGCCCTTACCCTGACCGGTGGTGCCCGATGTAAACACGAGCTCTGCAAGTGCGTCGGGATCAATGGGGGCGTCATAGTAGAGGGAGGGGTTTTCGGCAAACTTCTTCGCGCCTGCCTCACGCCAAGCAATAAGGCTATCCTCGCCTTCTCCGTTAAGGAACAAAGGCGCAGGCATACCAAGCTCGGTGGTGATAAACTCGCACTTCTCTCTGATATCGAGATCGCACATAAGGTAGTCGCACTCACCGCTTCTAACGGTTTCGAGAAGATCCTCCTTTGTCCAGTCACGATCAAGAGGAACCCACACAGAGCCAATCGCCATTGTTGCATAGTAGCTCTGAATAAGCTGATAGCTGTGCTTACCTATAACGCAGATCTTCTTACCCTGAAGACCTCTTGCCACGATCTCGGTAGCGAATGCTCTTACGTGATCGCGCATCTCGTCGTAGGTAACCTTTACAGCCTCCTTGTCATGGGGCTTCACACGGTAGCGATAAGCAACTTTACCCTTGTAGACTTCGCCGATATCCTCTACCATTTCACGTATGTTAAGATATTCTTTCTTTTCTCTTAACGCCTGTGCTTTTTTCATAATAAATAATACCTTTCACTTTAGTTTCGCGGCCTTTTACCAAAAATCTGTCGCACAGCAGCCCGCCAGGATCGGGGGATGTCGGGAAGTGCTGCATCGGTCGCTCTTGATAAACACCTTGAAAATTTATATAAGAGCTAAAGAGCCCATACATAGTAATAATATCATAAATTATAGTTTTTGTCAAGCAAACAGAAAATTAATGGTCGTTTGTATGACATTTTGAGGTGTTTTGTCTTGTTTTATGTAGTTTTTTGCTTACTTCTTTTCGCCTTGAAATAGGTTGAGAGTATATCAGCACATCTTTCGCCTAGCACACCACCTACAACCTCAGGCTTGTGATTAAGACCCGCGGCGTTAATATCAAGCGCAGATCCAAATGCTCCAAAACGATGATCCTTCGCCCCGTAAACAACCCTCTCTATACGAGAATTAATGATTGCGCCGGCGCACATAACACACGGCTCCATAGTTACATAAAGCGTCACACCGGGAAGTCGCCAGCCTCCGAGAGCTGCGCAAGCACGCTCAATAGCAAGAATTTCAGCATGATGAGTAGCGCATTTCGACTCCTCGCGGGTGTTGTACGCAGAGGCAATAATCTCTCCGTCACGAACGGCAACCGCGCCAACCGGAACCTCGTCCTTTTCAGCGGCGAGAAGAGCAAGCCTTATGGCCTCCTCCATAAATATCTCGTCTTGAGTCAATAAATCATTAGTCATAACATCTCCTTATACGATGCTGATTATCGCGACAAGAATCGCAAACACAGAGAAGATCAGCATATTAAAATTAAAGGTCATCCTCTCGCCAACAGAAAGGCTCTTACGAAGCATTGGCAAATACTTTTTTCTCTTCAAAATGAAGAAAATCAGCGACACGGTGGCACAAATTTCCAACACAGACAATGCGGTTATCAGGAAAATCGAATTGTGGGAATAGAAGATAAACAGTATTGATACCGTGTTGTTTAAGAGGTGTAAAATCACCGAAGGCCACACGCTGTCGCACATAATGTCGATGATCATAAAAATCGCACCGGCAACGAAAGCATACGGGATCGAAAAAAGGCTGTGATGAATCAGTGCAAAAAATATTGCCGACACCAAAACCGTCGCCCTTTTCGAATGACCTGTAAGAAGTCGCAGAGGAAGATAGCGGAAGAGCAGTTCCTCGAGCACAGCAGGAACAATCGCATGTGAAATCAACGCAAGAACAGGTGAATTACCAAGCTCAACCGAGTTTGTTGCGCCGATTGTGAGCTTGATTAAAAGCGAGGTCAATGCCGAAAGCGAGAGAACAATCAAAATTGTCGGCGCCGAAGATAACAGCGTAAGCTTTACGCCGTCGCTATCAAGCTTGAAATACCGCATTTTATCCCCGCCCTCGTCCTTTGCGTCAAGAAGCGTAAGTAAAAACGGCAGAACAAACGCTAAAATATAAACTGCATCCGACAAAACACCGCTCATTGATCCGGAGAGAAAAAGCAGTATTAAGAAGAGCATATATGACACGGATAGCGAGTTTATTTTTCTTTTCATTTTTCTCTCCTTTCTCAAAAATTAGATTTTTTGTCAAGTTTAGTTGTCGTTTTCAGCTTTTATAACAGAAAAACGAAGCTTTCCGCGGAGAATATTTGCCTCCTCAAGTCGAACATAAACCTTATCTGCAATATGATATATTACATCCTTTGAACACATTGTAATGTTTCTCTCGTTAAAGGTAAAAACTCCGGGAAGCTCGCTGATAGGAACAAGTCCCTCGCAGGTATTTTCAAGTGTGCAAAACATTCCAAAGGAGGTAATTGAGCTTATGGTCGCGGGGAAAATCTCACCCTCGCGGTCAGCCATAAAGATAACCTTGTAAAGATCCTCTATCTTACGCTCGGCAGAAATTGCTCGAAGCTCACCGTCGGTAGCGGCAACCGCCGCGCGTCTTGCGTAAGAGGTATAGTTCTCCGCTCTTTTGCCCTCAAAGAGCACTCTTCTAATGATTCTATGGGTTGCGAGGTCCGAAAGTCGTCTTATCGGTGAGGTGAAGTGGCAGTAATTCTCAATACCGAGACCAAAATGCAAGCTTTGAATTTCGGAATACTTTGCTTTTGCCATGGCTCTGAGCATCGTATACGAAACAGGATCGCCAAGTCCCTTTTTCTCCGCCTCGGTCAGTATATTTGAGAGCGTTTTTGTATCAGGCTCCCTGTCACGAAGCTCTCTCACGTCAAAACCAAGACTGTCAAGATAAACAAGGAAATCAGCATAGTTATCGCTTGGCGGCGCCTCGTGAATTCGATACACGCAGGGTATCTTTTTGGACTTAAGATAGGTCGCAACAGCCTCGTTTGCAGTCAACATAAACTGCTCGATTATCCTCTCTGACAGACCTCTCTCGCGTTTTTCAATGCTCACAGGATTGCCTTCTTTATCAAGCAGAATGATGGGCTCGTCTGCGTCAAAGTCGATCGCACCGCGATTTTGACTCTTTTTTGCTAAAATCTCGTAAAGCTCCTGCATCTTGTGTAAAGTTGGAGCTACCGAGGAATATTTTTTCTTAATTTCTGCAGATGCCTGGCCCGAAAGAAGATAATTTACCTCCGAGTAGACTCCGCGAACCTTACTGCGAATAACAGATGGGCAAAGGCTCAGGTCGATGATATTTCCCTCTCCGTCAAGCCTAATAAACGCCGATACGGCATACTTATCCTCATCCGCATTAAGCGAGCAAGCTCCGTTAGAGAGCGCCGCGGGAAGCATAGGCACAACCTTATCTGTGAAATAAACACTCGTTCCTCTCTGCATAACGCATCTGTCAAGAGGAGTGCGCTCGGTAACGTAATACGACACGTCGGCAATATGAACACCAAGCTTATATCCTCCACCCGGTAGCTTGCGCAGTGAGATGGCATCATCGAGATCTTTTGCGCCCTCGCCGTCTATTGTGAAAATTGTTTCTCCGCGCAGATCCTCTCTGCCCTCGGTAGATATTTCACGGTGCGAAAGCTCCTCTGCCTGATCTAGTTCCTCCTTGCTGAACTCGGTGATGATTCCGCATTCGGCAAGAATCGCCTCATAATTTGCTTCCTTCGACTCGGTATAACCGAAGCTGCGAATAATATCACACTCGGGATGTGAAGTTCCGTCACGTTTGATAAGAGCCTCAACCTTGTCGCCTATCGAAGCACCTCCGGCATCGTTTACCCGAGGCGATATTGCAACCCTTGGATCATCAGGCATAACGTAAAGACGGTAAACAAGACGTCGTCCATGTCGAACAATATCCTCGCAAAGCGTACCGATAACCGTTCGTCTGCCAACCTCGATAATTCGCGTTACGCGACCCTCGGTCTTATCCTCGCCATCTCTGTTTATATAATTATGGTAGATTATCTCAACGTAATCGCCGTCTATTGCACCGCGCGAATTTCCACCCGGAATAAAAACATCTCTCTCCTCGCCCTCAAGGGTAACGAAGCCAAAGCTGCTTTTTGATCCACAGTAAATTCCCTTCGCGAGAATGTCCTCACTACGGGATGCAGCCTTTGAGCTCATATATCTTCCGCCGTCAACCCTGTCATAAAGCTTTACGCGGTCATACTTTACACCGCTTTTGCTAATAGCAGAGAGCATTTCTTCGCGCGCCTTTTCCTTTGCACGGCGCTTGTGCACATTACGTTTTGTAAATTTTTTAAAATCCTTTTTATTTTTCATCAAATCAAACAAAACCCTTCCTTGTTTTATATTATTATTAACAAAAATCAAGGAAAATCGTATGAAAACAAAAGGTGTCGACAAAAGCGACACCTTTAAATATAATTATTTCTTTGTGATCCAGGAATAATCGCCCTTAACAAGGTCCTTCCAAGCGTCCAATTCATAAGCAACACCGTAATCGGGCTGGATGATGAACACGATCAAAACTGCGAGAGCAAATACTATAGCCGCAATAAGAGTCCACTTGTAAAGTGCTCTGTCAGCGTGAGAAGATTTATCTTTTCCGTAGAAGGTATCTGCACCACCGGAAATTGTGCCGGAAAGTCCGTCCTCATTACTTTTCTGAAGAACAACCGCAACTACGATAAATGCGGCGGAAATGAGAAGCAGTACAAGAAGTACATATTCAAGAATTACCATTTTTCGCTTCCTTTCATATTTTTTCTCGCCGGGGCGAGTAAGATGCATACAGGTATTTTATCACAAACAAAGCAAAATTGCAATAGTTTTTTATATATATTTTTAATTTTTTTCATATTTTATCTTTAAAAAACCATACTAAAAACAGTATTAGCCGCCGAAAGACAGTAAATATATATTTTTTTGATAGGTTTAGTCGGCTCGGCGGCTGGAAAGGCTTTATAAAAATGAAAGTTAAAAAACAAGCTCCTCCCTTTGGAATTAGGGATAAGCTCGGATATCTGCTCGGTGACTTTGGAAACGATTTCACCTTTATTCTCTCCTCAAGCTTCTTGCTGAAATTTTATACCGACGTTATGCATGTCAGCGCAGGCGTCGTTGGAATAGTAATGATGGTGGCACGGTTTATAGATGCCTTTACCGACGTAACTATGGGTCGCATTTGTGACCGAGCGAGACCTCGTCCCTCGGGAAAATTCAAGCCCTGGATTTTAAGGATGTGCGCACCTGTTGCAATCGCCTCGTTTCTGATATATCAGTCGGCGTTTGCCTCTTATTCTCTATGGTTCCGCATCGGCTGGCTGGTAGTGACCTACGTTCTCTGGGGCTCAATCTTCTATACCTCAATCAATATTCCTTACGGCTCGATGGCATCGACAATATCGCGCGACGTTGCCGACAGGCAGTCGCTATCAACCTTCAGAACAATGGGAAGCACGCTTGCCGGTGTGGTCGTTGGTGCAGGCGTACCACTTGTGGCGTATGACACACGAATTGTAAACGGCGTTGAAATTGCCGAGTTGAACGGCGGAAGATTTACTGCCATTGCGGGGGTTTTCTCGGCTCTGGCAATTGTCTGTTACCTTGGATGCTATGCGCTGACCACCGAGCGAATTATTCCCGATGAGGCAGAAAGAAAACGAACAAGCGTTAAGGGCTTGATAATCAGCGCAGTGAAAAATCGCGCGCTCGTTGCCATAATCGTTGCATCGGTGCTAATGCTTTTGTCACAATTTACCCTGCAGCAGATGGCAAACTACGTCTATCCCGACTACTACGCAAACACGACAGCGCAATCAGCATCCACAATCGCTATGATGGGCGGCATGATAGTTGCGGCAGCACTGGCAAGACCGCTAACCAAAAGGTTTGGAAAGGCGGAAATCAGCGCATTTTCAAATATTCTCGCCGCCATAGTTTGCATTTTCTTGTTCTTTGTCAGACCCCAGAATGTGTGGGTATACGTTGGAGTAAACGTAATTTCATGGCTGGGTCTCGGCATATTCGCGATGGTTTCCTGGGCGCTGATAACCGACGTTATCGACTATTCGGAAATCAAAAACGGAATTCGTGAAGACGGCTCAATATACGCGCTCTATTCCTTCGCAAGAAAGATGGGTCAAGCAGGCGCAGCAGGACTTACAGGTCTATTTCTAACGATTATCGGTTATGAAAAGGTGGCTGGTCAGCCGCTCTCCGACTCGGTGAAAAACGGAATTTTCGACATTTCCACTCTAATTCCCGCAATCGGCTTTATTTTGCTCGCGCTTGTGCTGTGGTTTTGGTATCCTCTCCACAAAAGGCAGGTTGAAGCCAACGTGGAATATCTCAAGAAAAAACACGCAGTCGAAGAATAGTTTTTGAAGAAAAAAGCAGGGTTTACCTGCTTTTTTCTAATTATAGTTTACATTTTATCCAAATCACGCTTCTTTCTACGCACAATAAGACGCAAAAAATCTCTCGGAGAGAACGGTATAAGCGGATAAAGATAATGCTGCTTTGAGGAAAGCGTTCTGTTTGTTGCCACAAAAAAGATAAAAAGCAGAACTCCGGCAACAAATCCCCAAATTCCGAGGAAATATACAAGCGCAAGTATCATCATTCGCATAAATTTGAAGGCATAACCGAGCTCGTGATTTTGTTGAGCGAAGTTTGCGATAGCAACAAACGCCATATATAGGATAACGTCACCGCATAGCCATCCCACTCCAACCGCAAAATCACCAAGAATCAGCGCCCCCACCACCGAAAGAGAGTTTGACAGTATGTCGGGAGTGTTCATTGAGGCTATTTTTAGACCGTCAATGGCGATTTCCACCAGAAAAAGCTGAAGGATTATTGGCAACGCCCCAGGGTCTTCCGGTACTAAAAACGAGAGTACGTCCGGCAGAAATGCTGCATATTCAAGCGAAAGATACCACAGCGGGGTTATCACAACCGAGAGTAAGAGTATCGCTGTTCGCACAAGGCGAAGGTAGGTACCCGTCAGCGGTGGAAAGCAAAAATCGTCGGTTTCTTCAAGATAGTCAAAAATTGAGGTAGGCAAAATCATCGCCTGCGGCGAGGTGTCGCAGATCACGATAACCGAGCCCTCTAGAAGCTGCGCCGCAGCGGTGTCGGGTCGCTCTGTGGTTCGAATTTTCGGGAACGGATTATACCATCCCGAGCGTATAAGTGTTTCTGCAAGGCTCTGATAACCCAGTGTCAGCGTCTTGGGTTTAGCAAGGGTTATCTTCTTTTTTACCTCACCAACCGTTTCCTCGTCGGCAACCCCCTTCACGTAACAGACCACCACGTCGGTTTCTGACGAGCCACCCAGTGAAAAGTGCTCCATCGTCAGCCTTGGATCGCGTATTCTTCGTCTAATCAAGGCGGTATTCACCACGAGAGTTTCGACAAATCCATCCCTCGCGCCCTGCATAACTCTGTCGCTCTCGGGCTCCTGGGTAGGTCTTGCGGGATAGCTTCGAAGATCGAGCAAAATCGCCTCGTCACGAAAACTCTCGGCAAAAATTGCCGTCTGTCCTGAGAGCACCGCGCGAATTATCTTCGCAGGCTCGTGTGTCAGCTCAACCTCAACATACGGCAGCTTTCTCTCAAGCTCTCCTGCGCTCGCAATCTCCTTTTGCCCAAGAAGATACTGCATAATTCGAAGCATCTCACCATCCTTCACGAAGCCGTCAATATAATAAAAGCACATATCCCTC
Source organism: Eubacteriales bacterium (assembly GCA_045654725.1). Lineage (GTDB taxonomy): Bacteria > Bacillota > Clostridia > Oscillospirales > CAG-272 > UBA1740. The sequence continues at coordinate 5,939 of JAZONX010000021.1, read as the reverse complement.
TCGGCAACCGTCAAGTGTCTTTCGATAATATCAAAGCTCTCCTTCACGCGAAGTGCCTTGCTCATCATCTCAATATTTTGTCCATAATCGGTAAAAAGTCGCTCTTCCACGTATAACCCCCGCCTTTTATTTTTGAAATTGTTGACGCAAAGCGAGGTTTGTATTCAAAAAGGGACCGCATTTGCGATCCCTTGCTCGTAATTAATAATCCATATTATGTTTTCCCGTAATTTCGGCAATATTTTCGTCTGTCAGCCAGCCATTCTCATACGCCTCGGTGAGCGTGTAAAATTCTCTCTCATAGAGCACCTCAATTCGATGACCGTCGAAGTAATTTATCTCATACTCTCCGATTTTTTCGGTCCACAGAGCTTCGGTATACATACAACAATCACAACCCATATAGGCAACAATAGCGCCACTCTCGAACTCACCGTAATATTTCTGCACCCAAACACGGTCAGCCTCAAAATGATCAATCCAATAGGTTTCTATCAGCACAGCGTACCTGTAGTCAGGCAAAAATCCGTCGTAGGTCTTGAAGTCTATCACAACGTCCTCTTCCGGCATTGTGAAGGTAAAAATCCAAAGTCCATCACCCCAGCCCGACTCTCTAATCTTCTCGCCATTAACAAAGAACATATAACCCGTATCGGTAGCCATTGATATTTTAACCTCAACGGTATCTCCCGCCTTATAGGTCGGCTGAAGCTCCTCTGCGAGCCACTCGGGATCGTTCATAGTAACGGTAAAGTCGGTCTGCAAAGCTCTCTCGAACAGTTGGTAGAAATCGGCGTTTATTAGTCTAAACCAAACGTTGTTTCCTGATTTGTCCGTGATGAAAAAGTTTTTTTGCGACATAACGTAAATATCGCCAAACTCTGTTCTGATAAGGTGAGTAGGCTCGTTTTCAGGATAGCAAACATCGGGATAAGCCTCAAACTCAAGCTTGCCGATTTTATCAAGTCTGCAATACTCGGTCGACTTTCCGTTTTCATCAAGGCTATAGACTATTCCACTATCTTTATCGTAGGTTGCAAAGGAATAGCTTATTTCATAATGCGGACAGTCTTCGAGCGTCGGAATATTTAATGCGGTAAAACGCTTTCTGTTACTGTAATCGGTGTAAAGCGATCTTCCCGCAAAACAGATTGTTTCAACGTCACCGCCCGCAAAGGTAAACTCGATTTCAAAGAAACCGGGGACAAGGTCCAAATTCACATATTCGGGAACAGGAAGAAGTTCTATGTTTTTACACGCCTCAATCATCTGCGCAATTGAGTCCTTGTTGGTGCTTCTCTGAATTGTTATCAAGTCGCCATAATTCCATCCGGGTTCACGCGTGGTCTTTACCTCGACAATTCCATCCGCGCTCGCGATTTTAAGCCAACTCTCATAATCTGACAGCAATACCTTCTCACCATCTGTCATCTCATAGCCACATGCATCGCAGATTTTATCACCGTCAAGATCGTAGTGAGGCTCATAAAAATTAGGAAATCCATGACAACCGCAAACTGATACAAGACAATGATATTCTGCATCGCGATAATACTCGGTGGAGCAGATGTGGTCCATACCGTTGTACATTCCGTAGCCACAGGCGTCGCATTTTCCGTCCGAATTCTCGTCGTGATGATCCTCGTACACGGCATCAATATCGCATCCGCAGGTGTAGTTACGCCAGTGCTGATCGTTGTTCGAATGATATTCGCCGAAAGTGTGCTTGCAATCGTTAAGCATAAAAACATCACAAGCGGCAAGCGAAATCACAAGAGTGAAAACAAGTAAAAACGCTAAAATTCTCTTCATGACAAAACCTTCCTTTCTCGGAATTATTTCCTTCTGACTATATAGACACGCCCTTTAGATAAAAGGTTACAGCTTATCCGAAAATTTTACCATTATATTTCTTAATAGCATAGAATGTGATCACAATTCCGACAATCATAATCGCGATCATAACACCGCTGCCAACCGCAGCAAGCATTTCTAAATCAAGAAACAGAGAGGCAATCAAAAATCCGCAAAAAACAAGCACCGAAACACCCATAATCAACGTACCAAGACCTACCAACCTACCAAAAGGCTTCACATTCTCGGGCGCAACGTTATTTCTGTGGTAGGAGTGCAAAGAAGAAATATTTCCTTTCATATTAACAACACCAAGCACGCAAATAAGTATGCCCATTGGAATTAAAACAATAGCAGCAGCCATAGTGCCTCCAAAGCTTTTTATTTTATTATAGCATACACCCCGCCATTTTACAAGACTGTTATTGACTTGATTTTTATTATGTGCTATACTTAAATAAAATCCACTTTGGGAGAATCATTATGCCTAAACGAAGTAAATTTTTAACTGTATTATGCGTAGTTCTTATTATTGCACTTGCTGTCGGTGCGGTCTATTTCTTCAAGGTTTACCTGCCCGAAAGAGAAAAGGAAGCCGAATTGGCGCGTCTAGTTAAGGAATATTATGACAACAAGCTCAAGGCCTACGAGGAAGAAAATGCGCGATATGAAGACTACGAGGTGGACGTTGCTTTTCTTGGCGACAGTCTTACCGACGGCTACGACCTGGCGAAGTATTATCCGCAGTATCTAACTGCGAACCGAGGAATCGGTGGAGAAACAACTCACGGTCTTGAGGACAGACTTCAGGTTTCTCTCTTCGACCTCAAGCCGAAGGTTGCCGTTATGCTTATAGGCGGAAACAATCTCAACACGATGTTCGAAAATTACGAAAATATGCTCATTAGCATCAAAAATGCCCTGCCCGATACCAAGGTTATCCTTGTTTCGCTGACCGCAATGGGCGGTGACTGGTCGCACAAAAACCAAATTGCAACCTACAACAACGTGAAAATCAAAAAGCTTGCAGACAAGTATGGCTTCACCTTCGTCGACCTTTACACGCCACTCTTCAACGAGAAAACAGGTGAAATCTACTCCGAGTACACTTCCGACGGAGCACATCTTACCCACGAAGGATACATGGTATTCACAGAAACCCTGACCCCCTACCTTGACGAAGCACTCGGGAGAGAATAAATAACGAAAAACAGACGGACATCAAATCCGTCTGTTTTTTTACATAAATGATATTAATCAATGTTATTTACTACACCCGAGAATACTACCACGCCGTAGATATCGGTGATGTTAGTAAAATCGCACTCATTAAGGTTAAATAATCTGTGGGAGCCGAAATCAAGATAAGCAAAATTTCGTTTAGATTAACCTATCTTTCAATCTTCAAATGTCTGGGAAGTCCGTCAACCCAAAGAGGGTCGATCTCCGCCTGGATGAGAGGTCTGATATAATGTACAAGATCGGAGGTTACGTAGGTTCCGTCTTCATTGATCCATTCGCGGGGAACCTTCTTCTCAACGTTAGCAATGTGATGAACGTCTGCAGGCTGAGTGATGCACATATAAGGGTCCTCGGAAACACGCTGAAGGGTAATAACCTGACCGCTGCCACCCTCAAAAGCAAGCTTAACTGCTGCGCCACCGCAATTAAATGCCTCGGTAAGGTCGATACGGCTTGTCATGTGTGCCGCGCATCTCTGGAGAGAGGAAAGCTCAATAGCACGAGTCTTTACCTTAAATCTCTTTGAGATTTCGGCTGTGAGATATCTTGCGGTGCCTGCGAGCTGCTTATGACCAAAGGCGTCCACGTAATCAATATGATCGCTGAGCTCGCAAACGTATCTACCGTCAGCAACCTTAATACCTTCGGAAACCGCGATAACGATAGAGCGCTCTTCTTTGAGAAGATCGCCAACTTTAGCAATAAACTGATCAAGGTCAAACACCGTCTCGGGCATATAAATCAGGTCAACGCCCTCACAATCCTCTCCCTTGCAAAGCGCGGCTGCAGCCGTAAGCCAACCAGCGTTACGACCCATTATCTCAATAATGGAAACCACGGGATAGTCGTACACAAGACCGTCGCGAATGATCTCCTTTGTGGTAGCGGCAATATACTTTGCCGCACTTCCGTAACCGGGAGTATGGTCTGTAATAGCGAGGTCGTTGTCAATAGTCTTGGGTACGCCAACAAATCGAATAGGGCTGTTTATCTTAAGACCGTAATCGGTAAGCTTTTTGATGGTGTCCATCGAGTCGTTTCCGCCTATGTAGAAGAAGGCATAAATTTCAAGCTCGTTGAGAATACCGAAAATCTTCTCATAAACATCCTCATTACCCTCAATATCGGGGAGCTTATAACGGCAGGAGCCAAGGAAAGACGAGGGTGTACGCTTCAGAAGGTCCATATCAAGATCATTTTTAATCTGCGCCGAGAGGTCAACTATATTTCGATCGAGCAAACCTTTGATACCATGTACCATACCGTAGACAATATCCGCACCGCGATCCTTTGCGGTCTTAAAGACACCAAGCAGACTCGAATTGATAACCGAAGTAGGTCCACCCGACTGTCCAACAATAACATTTTTCATAAAAAACCCTCCAAAAAATAGCTTTCAATACAATTATATCATATAAATATGCATTATTCAAGATAATGAGATAATTATTATCCATTATGAAAAAGAGGAATACAACGTCCGTATGCTTTTGCGCGGAATTGTACGGGTCAGCCACCGACAGAAAAAAGAAAAGCAGGACTTTTGTCCTGCTTTCTGTCGGTGGTGAGATTTATGCAGACTGTCTTCTCCTCATACGTTGCCAACTTATATATCCGTAAATATCATTCAATAGGAATGCGACGAAGCAGACAACCACGGAAATATAGCGTATATCCGTAAGACTTGCCAGCGTCCATAGAACTATCAAAACAATATCGTTAGCGGCATAAGCCAAAGCAAAGCTTGGACACCTGCGAAACGTTAGATACACGGCGAGAAAACTCGTTGTAACCGATATGGTACTTGGAATAATATTGGCGGTGTTAAAATACTTGAGAATAAAATAAAAAACAAAAGTAACCACAAGCGTGAATAACCACATCAAGCATTGTTCCGCCCTGCTGATGCTACTCACCTTGACCTCTGCTTTATTGCCATTAAACGGATTTTTCAACCACGCTACAAGAGCAAAAACAGCCATCGGCATAGTCATTCCGAGATATGTAATCATTTCACCGTAATAGAAAAAAGTGTAGGAAATAATACCATATAACAGACTAAAAATAATCATTAGAGCCTGACCTATGGGGTTCCCCTTCGCATTGAAGATAAGCGAGGTAACTCCAATAAGAGATGCAACAAGAGTCGGATAGCTCTCGCGGTCAAAAATGAAAAATGATAAAATGATAAATATGACGGATAGCAACCATAAGTTAAGCTCCATCTTTGAAAAATACGCAAATAGTTTTTTCATACAAACCTCCAAAAAAACAAGCATTCGCAAACACATCTTCTAGGACCTAACGATGTGCAAACGAATGCTTAGCATTTCACTACCCGGTGGCAGTTGTTTGTTATTTTTAAAATTATACCAAATTTTTGCAAAAAAAGCAATACAATTTTTAAAAATTGAGCTATAAATATGGTGCGAAGGGGTTGTGCATATCGTAACAATAACAAAAGGACACCCACAATGAGTGCCCTTTTCGTGTTGGTGACCCGTACGGGAATTTCATCGAAGATGAATATCCCCTCTCCCTTCGCCTTGAAAGCGAGATTTCAGATCTTCGGTCGGGGTATGCGAACCCATATCCTGAAAATCAAAGATTTTCAGGGTGAGTCGATCCCGACGGGATCGTCACAATAACAAAAGGCACCCCTTGTGGAGTGCCTTTTGCTATTGTGGTGACCCGTACGGGAATCGAACCCATGTTACAGCCGTGAAAGGGCCGTGTCTTAACCGCTTGACCAACGGGCCGAGGTATGGTAGCGGATGTCGGATTTGAACCAACGACCTGCCGGGTATGAACCGGACGCTCTAGCCAACTGAGCTAATCCGCCA
>JAZONX010000020.1:0-1629 GCA_045654725.1 Eubacteriales bacterium | reverse complement strand
ATACGGCGTTATCGCACTTACCTCTAACGTTGGTCCCTATCTCTATGCTCTTGTATCTCCCAAGGTTGGCTACGTTGACATCAGCGATGCACAGACCAACTATGATGAGATGCTTGCAAACGGCGAGGCAGACGGATCTCTTCTTGACTTTGTTCTTACATATCTTGTAGATCCTACCATCACCGACATCAGCTCTGCAGGACAGAAGCAGATCTTCGATAACATTAAGGAAGCACTTACCGTAGATTGTGCGCACGAGTATGAATATGCTTGTTCCACAATCTGTAAGAAGTGTGGTGAGACTCGTGACCTTGACGAGCACGTATATAAGAACTCTTGTGACGAGTACTGTAACATTTGTGGTGAGAAGAGAGAAGGCGCAGGCCATCAGTTCGATTCCTACGAGTGCGACAGCAAGTGTGTAGTTTGTGGCGAAGTAAGCGGCGCGCACAGATTTGCTAACTGCAAAGACGGCATCTGTATCTACTGCGGCCTTGAGCTTGGCGCACAGGATCACGTATACCACAGCTGTGAGGATGATCACTGTGTGAACTGCGACTACGTTCGTGAGGCTCCCGGCCATAAGTTCGACGGTTGCACAGGCACCGAGTGTGAAAACGAGGGCTGTGACTTTGTTCGTGAAGAAGGTAAGCACGTTTACAGCAACGCGTGTGACGATAGCTGTAACGTTTGTGGCGAACCCCGTGATCCCGAGGCTCACGTTTATAGCGGTTGTGAAGACACCGATTGTAACGTTTGTGGTGAGAAGAGAGAAGCAGGCAAGCACAACATCGGTTGCGAAACCACAGTATGTGACAAGTGTGGTCTCTCCGTTGTTCCCGCGGGCCATAACTTCAGCGATTGGGTTGAGAACGGCAAGAAGACCGAGAAGCGCACATGCTCTGTATGTCAGCTTACCGAAACCAGAGAGCTTGCAAAGGGACGTTTGTCCGGCGGCGCTATCGCAGCTATTACAATCGTTTCTGTTGTGATTGCAGCAGTAGGCGGCTTTGCAATCTATTGGTTCCTTATTCAGAAGAAGACTCTTGAGCACCTCCTTGCGGTATTTTCCAAGGCAAAGGCAAGCAAATAAGTCTTAAATAAATATTCGGGAAAATTTTAGAATTTACTTCTTTAAATTTTTCCTATTTAGAGGGCTACCGCAAGCTTTGTGCGGTAGCCCTCCTTTTTGTTTGCTGATGATTTTTTGGCTTTAAAATAATATTTTTTATTTTTTATGAAAATAAATAATGGTAAGTAGTTGAAATTTTTTGATGAAAGTGTTATAATGAAATGTAAATCATTAATATGGGGTCCTGCGCGATGACAATGGTTATCAAAAAAACACCCTGTTTTCTGGTTTGTTGTGATTGATATGCAAATAAAAATATTTACTTGGGGCGAGTTTCCCGGAAAGGAAAAGAAATGAAATTAAGACAGATTAGTTTCAAGATCGTAACAGTAGTTATGGCACTTGCGATGATGTTTGGAGTAATCGGAACAACAATCAGCGCAGCGAGCATAAATGACTACGTGGGCGAAATCGAAAAGGAGAAGGCGAATATCGAATCCGTATTGGAAGATATTCTTGCAGCTTATGAGAATAAGGAGTCTCCCTATGATGAAGAA
>JAZONX010000019.1:0-21398 GCA_045654725.1 Eubacteriales bacterium | reverse complement strand
CTCTGCAATAAGTATTTCGAGCTTGGCGATTCTGTCCTCAACCTTCTGTCTCTCCAGGCCGGAAAGCTTACCGAGAGTCATCTCCACGATAGCCTGTGCCTGAGCATCGGTAAGGCCGAAGCGGTTGCAAAGCTTTTCCTTCGCATCGGGAATGGATGCCGAGCTCTTGATGATCTTAATTACCTCATCGATATTCTCGGTAGCAATTCTGTAACCCTCGAGAATGTGTATCTCACGAAGTGCTTTTTCAAGATCAAATCTTGTTCTTCTTTCAATAACTTCCTTCTGGAAACCTATGTATTTGTCAAGTATAGTTGGCAAATTGAGCGTTTTCGGCTCTCCACCGTCTATAACAAGCATATTTACGGAGCAGGTATCCTGAAGCTGTGTATACTTATAAAGCTGATTGAGAATTACCTCTGCGTTGGCATCACGACGATACTCAACTACAATTCTCATACCGCCTCTGCCCGACTCATCACGAAGGGCGGTGATACCTTCAATCTTCTTTTCCTTAACGAGGTTTGCCATGCTCTCAATAAGCATCGACTTGTTAACCATGTAGGGAATTTCTGTGAAGATAATTCTTCTGTGCTCATCCTCGATAACGGCTCTCGCTCTTATGTAGACCTTGCCTCGACCGGTTTCGTAAGCATCTCTGATACCTCTGGTTCCGTAAATCAAAGCTGCGGTAGGGAAGTCGGGTCCCTTGATGAACTGCATAAGCTCGTCAACAGAACTCTCGGGATTGTCGATTCTGTAAACAATACCATCTATAACCTCGGTGAGATTATGAGGTGGAATATTTGTTGCCATACCAACCGCGATACCAACAGAGCCGTTGATGAGAAGGTTAGGAAGTCGGGAGGGAAGAACGGTAGGCTCGTCACGGGTGTTGTCGAAGTTTCTGGTCATCGGTACGACGTTTTTCTCAATATCGCTCATCATATAGTTCGCGATACGAGCCATTCTCGCCTCGGTGTAACGGTATGCAGCCGCGCCGTCACCGTCAACGTTACCGAAATTACCGTGACCCTCAATGAGAGGATAACGGAGCGAAAAATCCTGCGCCATTCTTACCATTGTGCCGTAAACCGCGCTGTCACCGTGGGGATGGTATCTACCGAGCACGTTACCAACTGTGGTTGCAGATTTACGGAAGGGCTTGTCGTGGGTGAGATTATCCTCGTACATAGCGTAGAGAATTCTTCTCTGACCGGGCTTCAAGCCGTCACGCACGTCGGGAAGTGCTCTCGATGTGATAACGCTCATGGAATATTCGATAAAGGACTGCTTTACCTCTTTTTCCATGTCTCTGTTTTCTATTCTCTGTTGAGGGAATTCTATGTCTGTGCTTTTATAATTATGTTCCATTATATTCCCTCCTTATATATCAAGATTTTCTACGAACTTTGCGTTCTGTGTAATAAACTCACGTCTGGGCTCAACCATGTCACCCATAAGCACCGAGAATATCTCGTCGCAGCGGAGTGCATCGTCGATGGTTACCTTAAGCAGAGTTCTTCTCTCGGGGTCCATTGTGGTTTCCCAAAGCTGCTCGGCATCCATCTCACCAAGACCTTTATATCTCTCGGACTCAACACCCTTTACGCCGAGCTCCTCAATAGCTCTGTCGCGCTCCTCATCGGAGAAGGCATATCTGAGTTGCTTGCCCTTATGCACCTTGTAAAGCGGAGGCTGAGCGAGATAGATGTGACCCTGCTCGATGAGAGGTCTCATGTGGCGGAAGAAGAAGGTGAGAAGAAGAATTCTGATGTGAGAGCCGTCCACGTCGGCATCCGCCATAATGATAATCTTGCCATAGCGGAGCTTCTCAATATCAAAATCGTCACCTATTCCACAGCCGAGAGCCTGGATAATAGGAATTATCGAGGTGTTGGAGTAAACCTTGTCAAGTCTTGACTTTTCTACGTTAAGCACCTTACCGCGAAGGGGAAGAATTGCCTGGAAACGGCTGTCACGACAGTTCTTCGCGGAACCGCCCGCACTATCTCCCTCTACCAGGTAGACCTCGGTGAGTCTTGTTTCCTTCTCGTTACAGTCTGCAAGTTTGCCGGGAAGCGTAGAGACCTCGAGAACGTTTTTACGTCTTGTAAGCTCTCTCGCCTTTCTCGCCGCCTCTCTTGCACGGCTAGCTGCCATTGCCTTTTCAATTATATTCTTCGCTTGAGAGGGATTTTCCTCAAAATACTCCTCAAGCTTTTTGTCTACTATAGAGTCTACGAGAGTTCTTATCTCGCTGTTACCGAGTTTCGCCTTTGTCTGGGACTCAAACTGCGCGTCGGTGAGCTTTACCGAAATGATTGCAACAAGTCCTTCACGCACATCCTCACCTGAAAGACCCTTATCGTCGCCCTTAATAACTCCCGCCTTGCGCGCATAGTTGTTAATTGCTCTTGTGAGAGCTGCCTTGAAGCCGGTCTCGTGAGTACCGCCCTCGATGGTGGACATATTGTTAGCGAAGGAGATTATGGTTTCGTTGTAGCTATCGTTATACTGCATAGCTACCTCTGCAATAGAGCTGTCCTTCTCGCCCTTCATATAGATAACGTCATTATGAATGGGAGTTCCGCGCTTCTCGTTGTTGAGATACTCAACGAAGGATACGATACCTCCTTCGTAGTGGAGAATCTGCTCCTGCTCGAGTCCCTCTCTTGTGTCGGTGAGAATAATCTTTACACCGGCATTAAGGAATGCCTGTTCTCTCATTCTTGTGAGAAGAATGTTGTAATCAAAAACGGTTTCCTCGAAAATTTCGGGGTCGGGTTTAAAGCGAACGTAAAGTCCGTGTCTGCCATTGGAATCGCCCTCGCACTTGAAGGGACGCGCTACAGCACCCTTTTCGAATCTCTCGGTATATTTGTTACCGTCACGGCAGTTTTCAACCTCTACCCACTCGGAGAGGGCGTTTACTACCGATGCACCTACACCGTGAAGACCACCTGCGATTTTATAGCCTCCGCCACCAAATTTTCCTCCGGCGTGGAGAACGGTATAGACAACCTCGAGAGTGGGCAGACCCAGCTTCTCGTTCATACCCGAGGGGATTCCTCGGCCGTCGTCCTCTACCGATACGCTGTTGTCGGGCCATATAGTCACCTTTATATAACTACACTCGCCTGCCAGCGCCTCGTCTATGGAATTGTCTACGATCTCATATACAAGATGATGAAGTCCACGCAGAGAGGTTGTACCGATATACATACCGGGACGTTTTCTTACCGCCTCAAGACCTTCAAGAACCTGTATTTGACTGTCACCGTAGTTCTTGGTTTCAATTTCGTTTGTCATATATTTTGCCTTTCAAAAGCTTTTTCTCTTAATATTTTTCGTCTATTCTTGCCGTTAGGCAAGAGAGAATAATAAGAACTCGCTCTAAAGCGTGAATTTTCAACGCTTTAGGCACTTATCTCTCTTGCAAAGTCCGCACTTGGCTGCGAGAGCCAAGCACCAAAATCATTATAAAATTCAGGCTTTAGAGTTCTACGAATTTTAAAGAAAGTAAATTTTGTGTAAGGCAAGGTTAAAATTTGAAGTAATATGCGAATATTACAAGAATTTTTACCGAAGCATTGTGCTAAATTTATTTCTTTAAAACGGGTTTGTATTGTTCTCTCTTACCTAAGCCCTTTGAGGAAATACGCGAGAGCATTATTTTGCATTTACTGTCTTCCTCAACAAGCACGAAGGATCTCGGCAGATCGTCATCGTCGTACTCAAGCTCGCCACGCCTCTCGTAGCCGTTGATAAAGTCCTTTCCCGTCTTTGTGACGGTGGAGGTATCTAAATCGAAGATGCCTATTACATCCTTTTTCTTAACGCTTTTTCCGTTACCTATGTGAAGATACATATCTTCCTCCTGTAACCTCTATTTCATTATCGGTAAATCCGAGACATTCCTCGGGATCACAGCAGGTAATTATTATCTGTCTGTCACCTTTGCCGGTAAGAACGTATTTTCGCCTCTTTTCATCAAGCTCGGACAGTACGTCATCGAAGAGAAATACCGGATATTCTCCGCATATTTCCTTGATAACCTCACCTTCGGAAAGCTTCAACGCAAGCACGATGGACCTCTGCTGTCCCTGTGACGCAAATGATCTGGCGCTCTTGCCGTTTATCAAAATTTCCAGGTCATCTCTGTGCGGACCGTAGAGCGTTACTCCTGCCGCAATCTCTCTGTCAAGCGACTCGGAGAGAATTCTCTCATATTCCGCCTTTATTTGCGCTCTGTCGCTAATGCTTGCGTCTATGTGGCTCTCGTACTTGATAGAAAGACTCTCGCCACCGTCGGAAATATCCGAAAGTATATTGCCGGCATATTTCATCAGCCTATGGACGTAATCAAGCCTGAATATATGAATATAGGAAGCGTATTCCGCCATTGACGAGGACCAACAGTCGAGCTCGCTTCGGTCGATATAAAGTCCCTTTTGCATCATTTTCAGTAGAAAATTGCGATTTTCAAGAGCCTTTTTATAGTCTGCGTAATACTTGATGTAAAGCGGATAACAGGCGGATGCCGCGATGTTTAGAAAGCTTCGTCTTTCCTCCGGTCCGTCCTTCACAAGACTCAGGTTGTCAGGGTAAAATAATACAGCCTTGAAGCTACCTAGCATCTCGGTTACCTTGCTGATTTTATATCCGTTCTTTTTTCTCAGGCGCTCCTTACCAAACATAGCGTATTCGAGGTTAGAATTTCCGCAGTTGTCCTCAAATTCCATTGAAATTCGAAAGCCCTCATTGCCAAAACGAATAAGCTCCTTGTCCTCTCGACCTCTGAAGGATTTACCTCTGGAAAAGTAGTAGATGCCCTCGACCACGTTGGTCTTGCCCTGAGCGTTTTTACCGTACAAAAGATTTACTCCCGGCGAAAATTCTATATCGCACTTCTCGATATTGCGAAAATTCTCGGCCTTAAATCTTTTAATTATCATCTCTGATCGTTCATTCTAACGGGAAGGATCATGTAGAAGTACTTAAAGTCATCATCCTCCTCTGCAGGTTCGATGGTGATTGCCTGTGTAGGACTCTTGAGAGTGATTTTAATGTTCTCGCCCTCGGCTACCTTAACCGAGTTAATGAGATAACGGCAGTTGAAGCCGATTTCAATATCGCGTCCCTCGTGAACGCACTCCATCTCGTCAGAAACTCTGCCGTTTACGGAAGCGGACGTGATGGAAATAAACTGATCGTCGGTAGTGATCTTAACGTAGCTTCTTGTGCTACCCTTAATCTTCTCGTCTGCAACGATATTTGCTCTTTCAAGACCGTCGAGAAATCTCTCTCTGTCAACCGTTACAATAATATCGTTGTCCTTGGGAATAATTCTGTTGTAGTCGATGTATTCGCTGTCAATAGTTCTGGTGAAGAAGATGCTCTCACCTTTCTTAAGAATAGCGTGCTTTCTCGCAATGTAGAACTGTACGTTCTCCTCATCGCCCTCTGCGAGGTTCTTTGACATTTCACCAAGCGCGTGGCCGGGAATAATGAAGGAAAATTCGGTGTCGTTAGCCGCAAAGAGAGATGTAACGCTGCACTTAACCGAGCAACGGGAGAGTGTATAGCTGTCACAGGATACGACCTCAAGATTATCTCTTGAAACCTTGAAGTAAGCGCCACAAAGCATAGGTCTGTTGTCCGCCTCTGCTACCGAGTGAGCAACCTTGCTGATCATAAGTCTGATTTTATCGCAGGATATCTCGAATCCGCGGTCGCCTGAGAGCTCGGGAAGGTTAGGGAAGTCGTCGCCTCTCATTGCAAACATAGAGAAGGATGCCTTACCGCTGGAAACGGTGCAGTTAAGTTTGTCGTTAACCTCAATAGTAACCTCATCCTCGGGCATAACTCTTACGGTCTGATAAAGGCGTTGTGCGTTGATTATGTATTTGCCGTAGCTTTCAATTGAGATTGCCTCGAAGGTAGATCTTACGCCTTTAGTCATATCGTATGTGGAAATTCTGATTTTTCCGTCATCGAGGGTTTCGATGAGCACACCCTCTATTGCGGTGATGGTACCTTTATTGGAAACCGTACCCATGGCAGGGGTGAGTTTATTTATGAAAAGTGATTTTGAAACGGTGAATTTCATATTATTTCCTTTCTCCGCGACCGAAGGAGGCGGAATAGAATGAATGTATTTATATTAATGGTAGGTGTAATAGTAGTAGGGGGTGTTGAAAATGTGGAAATTTCGAAATGTCATTGAAAACTCTGGAGATTTTCGGCATTTTTTCTCAACATTGATTATAGAAGAATCTGTCGGGAAAAAATGGTGTAATTTAAGACAATTTTCTAACCTCAAATTAAGACCTTATCAACAGCATTTACTCCACATTTACACATTTTTATCTTGAAAACTGTACACCTTTTATATCCTTAATTAAAAGGTTAATGTCGCTCTCGTAATTCTTTACGGTTCTTATATTAAGCTCAATCTTGTTTATCGAAGAAATAACCGTCGAGTGATCTCTGCCGAAGATCTTTCCAATCTCCTTCAGCGAGAGGTCGGTGAGCTTTCTTATAACGTAAATGGAAATATGTCTTGCATTTGCGATGCTATCGGTCTTTTTCTTGGATTTGATGTCGTCAACCGATACGCCGTATTTTCTGCTGACATGGCCGAGAATTTTCTCAACCATCGCGTCGTTTGGAATGTTGCCGGGATCGACTATTGAGATGATGTCGTCTATCGACTCCTTGGTGATGTGCGAGCCTGTGAAGGAATGAATGGCATAGAGCTTTTTGAGAATTCCTTCAATCTGTCTAATGTTGTTATTGAGTCGCTCGGCAATGTAGTCGATAAGATGTTGTGGAACGGTTAAACCCATATCCTCGGATTTTTTCTTAATGATAGCCGTGCGAAGCTCGAATGACGGGGGCTGAATGTCCGCAATAAGACCCCATTCGAATCTCGTTCTGAGTCTCTCCATAAGAGGGTTAATTTCCTTGGGAGGACGGTCGGAGGTGAGAATTATGAGCTTCTCGGACTCGTAAAGCGACGAGAAGGTGTGGAAAAACTCCTCCTGCGTGGATTCCTTGCCCGCGATGAACTGAATATCGTCGATCATAAGAACATCTGCCGAACGGTATTTTTCCTTGAACTCCGAGGTGGAGTGATTGGAGATAGCATCGATCAGCTCGTTGATGAAGGTCTCGCTCTTTTTGTAAACTATTTTGAGGTCGGGTTCCTTCTTCTTCATGTGGTTCATGATAGCGTAAAGAAGGTGCGTCTTTCCGAGACCCGAGTGACCGTAGAGAAAGAGGGGATTACAGTAGGAGATGTCGTTTGCAACCGCGTAGCAGACAGCCTTTGCAAATTTGTTTGACTCGCCTTCGATGAAATTGTCGAAGGTGTATTCGTCAAGCAAGGACCTTTTACCCGACTCGCCGGGCGCGGTGTTGAGTATCTCCTCAATCTTTTTTTCCTTTTGTTCGCTCTTTTTGAGAGATTCCTTTTCAAAATATTTGGTCATATCCTCAACAGGTGCTTGAGGTGCGCTGACAAATCCCGAATTCTCATCGAGTGAAAATATTTCTATCTCGACCTCGAAGCCGATAACCGATCCGAGCGCCTCCTTGATAAGCGATATGTATCTGGTGGAGAGTATCTGCTTTCTCAACTTAGTAGGGGTGGAAAACACCGCCCGGCTTTCGTCGAGAGAGGTGAGATTGAAATCTCCAAACCAGAGATTGAACGAGGATTCAGGCGTTATTTTTGCTCTGAGTTCTTCCTTCATTGCTATTGATATTTCCAAAAGCTCGTTCATTTTGAATTTCCTTTCTCTCTTTTTTCGTTGTTTAAATGTTGATATGTTATATTATAACATATAAGGCGAAAAAAATCAAGAGAGGTGTAAAAAAATCTTTACATAAAAATTATAATAATTGTTTACATTCTTTTTGGCTTCGGCTTGAATAAAATTGAGGCTAGAAGACCGAAAATCAACGCTGAAGTTATGCCTGCCGCGGAGGAGGTAAGACCGCCTGTCAGTACACCTATAAGGCCCTCTTTATCGACCGCCTCCTTGACGCCTTTACCGATGTTTGCGCCGAATCCTATCAGCGGAACCGTGACTCCCGCACCAAAGATTTCCTTCATCGGATCAAACAGACCTATGCCATATATCAGTACACCGAGTGAAACGTAGAGCACCAAAATTCTTGCAGGCGTGAGCTTTGTTAGGTCAATTAGAAGCTGTGCGATAACGCAGATCACGCCACCTCCCACGAAGGCTAAAACAAATTGAGTTAGTGTATTCATTATTAGCCCCCCTTTCGTGATTCAAGTCTGATTAGCGGTGCAATTCCGTAGATATTCTCGCCCTGTAAAAGACTTGAGGGGCTCATCAGCGCACCGGTCGAAAGAAATAAAATACGTCTTAATTTTCCCTCCTTGAGCATAGGTAAAAAGTGACAAGCGAGGACGGATGCCGAGGTTCCGCAGCCGGATGCTCCACTATGCACATCTTGTTTTTCAAAGTCGTAGAGCAGTAGTCCGCAGTCGGTATGAAGTCTTTCCGCACCCGGCAGTTCCTTTGCGAGAAGCTCTTTCAGAATGTTTGATCCGACCTTGCCCAAATCTCCCGTAACAATGTAGTCGAAGTTATGCAGAGGCTCCTCACGCTCGTTAAAATAAGCGAGAATACTGTCGAAGGCCGCAAAAGCCATTGCGCCACCCATATTTGCTCCGTCTGAGGTGGAGCCGTCAACAATTCTTCCGGGCATATATTCGGTTATCATAACGTCACCCTCGCCTTTGGAAAGAATAAATGCTCCCGCCGCGGTTGAGGTCCATTGGGCTGTCTTTGGACGCTGTCCGCCATACTCTATCGGTGTTCGAAATTGTCTTTCGGCAGCAGAGTTGTGCGAGGTTGTTACAGCTGCTCCTTGTGTTATACTTTCAGAAGAGTCCAAAAAAGCCGAGAGAGTCATTATGCTCTCGGTACAGGTAGAGCAGGCACCGTAGACACCGATAAACGGAATACCGAAGCTTGAGAGTCCTGCGGAGGATGCAACGCATTGGTTTTGCAGGTCACCCGCGACCAGAAGGTCAATTTCACTATGCGATAGATCGCTCTTTGATAGAGCAGTGTTCAGCGCGATTCTACCCATTTCACCCTCTGCAATTTCCCAGGTCTGCTGACCAAAGCTGTCGCTGTCATCACAAAAGTCAAATTTTGCGCCGAGAGGTCCGCGTCTTTCCTCATATCCACCCACCGATGCCCAACTTTTGAAGTGTATAGGTGTTGTTATTTTTGTAATTCGTTTCATTTAACCTCCAAAAAATATTCCGTAAAGGTAGTAAATCAGACCGTAAATAACCCCCGAAAGCAGACCGTAGAGAATTACCGGACCGGCAACGGTATATATTTTTGCTCCGACACCAAGCACGTAACCTTCACTTTTTGAGTCCATTGCCTCGGATACGACAGCGTTTGAAAATCCTGTAACAGGTACTAGTGTACCTGCCCCTGCATACCTTGCGATTTTGTCGAATATCCCGAGTGCTGTGAGTAGCGCGGCGACAAAAATCAGCGATACGGTGACGAGAATTCCGGTGTTTTTCTCATCAAAGCCGAGGTATTTATAGAGCATAAACAGACCTTCACCCATAGCGCAAATCAGCCCTCCAAACAGAAATGCGAGAAGAATATCTTTGAAAAAAGTTGAACTTGGAGAATGTTTTTTAATCAGCTGTTTTTTAGTATCAGAATTCATTTTTATTTATTTTTTGTAAACTTAAACTTACAAAAACTCCTATTTTCAGTCCTAAAATCATTATTTTACAAAAAAACAAATCTTATTCATTTAAACAAAAAAATGCAGAAAAAGGTATTGAAAACATCTTTTTTTAAGAAAGCATTGATTATTTCAATAAAGTGTGATAAAATAGATCAAACAAAAATTTAGGAGAGTTATTATGCAAAATCAGTTTGATGAAAATAAAAAAAGCGAGTCCGCCTCCGAGCAGACAGAAAATTTTGCCTTTGAAAACGTTATGACCAATAAGAAAACCAGACGCACCTGGTCTGTTCTCGCGCTGCTTTTTGCGGTATTATCTCTCATATTCTTCTGGATTTCATGGCTCGGACTTGTTTTCGGCGTTCTTGCGGTGTCCTTCGCTTTGTTGTCAAGAAGAGAATTGACCTACTTTGACGGTCTTACACTTGCTTCTATTCTTATAGGTATTTTCGGCATAGTCTTTGCTATTGCAGGACTGATTTTCGGAGATTTTCTTGCTTCGATCGGTCTGCCCATGTAATTTGTTAACTTATTTTTTTGTAAGCACCGTTTTCACGGTGCTTATTTTTTGTCTTTCGACGTTTTTGAAAATCCCGACTTGGGGTCTTTTTTTACTCAAGAATTAGGCAAAATAGTGCAAAAATTCTTTTAAAATGACATTTTTGGATTAAAGTTACAGTAAAATTAACTAATAATACTTGATTTTATTACTATTTTGTGTTATGATTTATCTGTTGTAATTTTTCAAAATATTTTCGCGTTTTTATTTTAAGCAAATATATAATTACAAAAATCGGCTGTAAAAAGGTCGAAAATCGCCGAGAAATCGGCAGAATGGAGAAAAACGAATGTTTAATTTCGGAACACTGAAACTTCCTCACAAGAAGAAAACTGTCGATATGACGGGAATCAGAATGGCAGCACCCGCTACCATCACCCTTCCTATGTCGCAGTACGTTGGCGCACCCGCGATTCCTATCGTTAAGGTTGGCGACAAGGTTTGTGTTGGAACAAAGGTTGCAGAGGCAGACGGCAAGATCAGCGCGTCTATTCACTCCTCTGTTTCCGGTACTGTAAAGAAGATTGGCGACTTTCTTCTTTCGAACGGTAAGATCTGTCCCGCTATCACTATTGAGTCTGATGGCGAGATGACCCTCGATCCCTCTATTGCTCCTCCTACTGTTAATAACGGTGAAGAGCTTTGCGCGGCAATCCGCGAGAGTGGTCTTGTAGGTCTTGGTGGAGCAGGCTTCCCCACAGCAAATAAGCTTGAGAACGCTATGAGCAAAAACGTTGATACTATTATTATCAACGGCGCAGAGTGCGAGCCCTATATCACGGTTGATAACCGTACTATGATCGACGGCTCGGAGTACGTTGCTCGCGGTGTTAAGATTATCGAGGAGTATATCCCCGGACCTCAGAAGATTCTTGTTGCTATCGAGAAAAATAAGCCTGTCGCTATCCAGAAGATGCAGGAAATTTTTGCTAACGATCCCAAGGTTGAGGTTGTAGTTCTCCCTGCGAGATATCCTCAGGGTGAGGAGGACACACTCATCTATCGTCTTACCGGCAGAGTTGTTCCCGAGGGCAAGCTTCCTTCGGACATCGGATGTGTTATGTTTAACGTAACCTCTGTTGCATTCTTTGCTTACTATCTTGAGACCGGCATTCCCTTCGTTTGGAAGACCGTAACTGTTGACGGCTCTGCTGTTAATTCTCCCAAGAACGTTACAGCTCCCATTGGCGCAAGCCTTCGCGATCTTCTCGCGTTTGCAGATGCTGATTTTGAAAATATTGGCAAGGTTCTTTACGGCGGTCCTATGATGGGTGTTGCGGCATCCTCTATTGACGATCCCATCTACAAGAACACAAATGCGGTTATCGCGATGACGGTTGCAGAATCTCTTCCCAAGAAGCAGTATCCCTGTATCCATTGCGGTAAGTGTATTTCTGCTTGTCCTATGAAGCTCGACCCCACAGCCTTCGTTAAGGCTATGAATAGTGAGAGCAAGGATGAGAAGGTTGAGAAGCTTCAGAGCGCGTCTCTTTCCAAGTGTATGACCTGCGGTGCTTGCTCCTACGTTTGTCCCTCTCGTCGTCCTCTTGTTGAAAATCACAAGCTTGCGAAGAGCTTCCTTAAGAATGCTCTCGCAGATAAAAAAGATTAAGGAGGTATAGTAAGAAAATGAATAAGCTTATAGTTTCTTCCTCCCCTCACATCAGAACGAAGAATGATACTCCCAGAATTATGCTGGACGTTATTATCGCTCTTCTTCCTGCAGTAATTGCAGGTGCGGTTATCTTCGGTATCCGTGCTCTGCTCGTGGTTGCTACCTGCGTGATTACATGCGTAGTATCCGAATTTTTGTTCAACATTATTACTAAAAAAGAACAGACGATCTTCGATCTTTCCGCAATCATCACCGGTATTATCCTCGCCATTAACCTGAGAGTAGATACTCCCATCTGGCAGTGTGTTATCGGCTCGGTATTTGCGATTATCGTTGTTAAGTGTCTCTTCGGCGGTCTTGGTGCAAACTTTGCTAACCCCGCTGCAACAGCACGTGTATTCCTTCTCATTTGCTTTAGCAAAACCATCGCAGGTGGTGCTCGTCCCCTGATCACTGAGACTCCCGATCTCGTTGCAGGTGCGACTCCTCTCGTACAGCTTAAGGCAGGCGAGGAGCTTCCCTCTCTCCTTGATATGTTCCTCGGCTTAAGAGGCGGCGCAATCGGTGAGACCTGTATCGCGGCTCTCCTTATCGGCTTCGTTTATCTCGTAGTTCGTAAGGTTATCCATTTCGAGACCCCTCTCATTATGATCGCTACCGTTTTTGTTCTCAGCTTCGCGACTAGCGGAAACGTGATGACTGCTCTTTATAGCATTCTCTCCGGCGGTCTCGTTCTCGGTGCTGTGTTTATGGCAACCGACTACGCTACCACTCCCAAGACCCGTACAGGTAAGATTATCTTCGCCGTTGGCGCAGGTGTTATGACCTTCCTCATCAGAACATACGGCTCGTATCCCGAGGGAGTTTCCTTCGCGATCCTCTTCATGAACATTCTTACTCCCTATTTTGAAACCTGGACAAAGCCCAGATCCCTCGGAAAGAGAGGTAAAAAGGCATGAAAAGTATAAACATTAAAAAGTCCTTAAAGGACGTTGTTGTTCTCGTTGCTATTTGTGCGGTATTCGCACTTGCTCTCGCATACGTTAACTCTATCACAGCTCCCATAATCGAAAAGGGACGTCTGCTCAGAGCTAACGAGGCTTACATTGCTGTAATGCCCGGCGCAGAAGGCTTTGAGAACGTAGATCTTACTACTTACAACAATCTTCCCGCTTCTGTTGTTGCAGCAAAGAAGGAAGTTGGCGGCATGGGTTATGCCGTTGAGGTTAACGTAACCGGTTATAAGCCCGGTATGGTTGTTATCGTCGGCGTTACTAACGACGGAATTGTAACCGGCGCGAAGTGCACCGAGTCCAGCGAGACCAACGGTGTTGAAAAGAGCTACGGTGACAAGTTCGTTGGCTTGGGTGCTGACGGTGTTGACGGTGTTGACATTGTTGCAGCTTCCACTATGACATCCAATGGATATAAGAAGGCTGTTAGTGATGCTATCACAACCGTTGCAATCTTCGGCGGCGCTAACATTGACGCTCGTCCCGAAGAGGTTAAGTTTGCTGAAAAGCTTGATCTTGCTCTTCCTGCAGCAAACGGTGAATTTAACAAGGTTCTCCTTGTTGTTACTCTTGATGGAATTGATGCTGTTTACGAGGCTGTAAACGGCGAGGGTTACGTTTGCCTTATCGGTAGCGACTCCACCGGCACATTCATCGGTGTTGGTAAGGACGGCGTTGCTGTTGGTGACGTAAGTGCAGAGCACAAGGCTCTTGCCGAGGCTGCGATTGAAACGGTTAAGGCTAATACACTTGAGGACGTTGACCTTTCTGAATATCAGAACAACGAGTTCATTAAGAATAATATCATCTCTGTTCAGAAGACCGCAGGCGGCACATACATTGTTGAGACCAAGGCAACTGGCTATAATGGCTCAGCGCCTATCGTTATTCGCGTTGCTGTTAATGCCGACGGTATTGTTATCGATCTTCAGACAGTTAGCCACAGCGAAACTCCTAACTACGGTGGTGTTAAGCTCGAGGGTGGCTACTACAACGACATCTTTGTAGGCAAGGATGAAGCAGGTAGCGGCGATGTTGACTTTGATACTCTTAAGAACGGTGCTACCATAAGCTCTAAGGGTGTTCAGCAGGCTGTTTCCAATGCATTCAATGCAATTAAGATTCTCGGTGGTGAAGATGTTGATACTCGTACCGAGGCAGAGAAGTTTGCAGATGCTATCAGCGCAGCCCTTCCTGCAGGTGAGGGCAAGTTCACCAAGTACTTCAGAGTAGAGGTTATTGAGGGCATCGACTCTATCTACGTTGCAGATAATGGCGCAGGCTACGTTTGCGTATTCGGCACAGATTCTACCGGTGTATTCGTTGGCGTTGATGCTGACGGTGTTGCTCTCGGTGAGGTTAGCGATGAGCACAAGGCTCTCGTTGAAGCTGCTGTTGCCACCATTAAGGCAAGCACACTTACCGATCTTGAAATTGCTCATCTTCAGACAAGCGAAGACAGAGAAATTAAGAGAATATTCAGAAATATCAGCTATGCGAAGAAGACTGCTACCGGCAACTACGTATTTGAAATCAAGTCTACCGGTTACAGCTCCACACCTATGATGATCATTGTTTCTATCAGCGCAGACGGTAAGCTTCTCGACATCAAGTTTGAAAGTCACAGCGAGTCTGCTAACTACGGTAAGGACAAGATTGAGGGCGGTTACTACAACGAAATATTTGCTGGTAAGGATGCGACAGGTAGTGAGGCTATTGATTTTGATACTCTTAAGAACGGTTCTACCGTAACATCTAAGGGCGTTCAGAAGGCAATAGTTTATTGCTTCGGCGCAGTAACTATACTTGAAGGAGGTACCAACTGATGAATAAGAATAGCAAGCTTTGGACTGTGCTCAAGGGCATTATTGCAGAGAACCCCGTTCTCGTTCTTGTACTTGGTACTTGTCCTGCTCTCGCAGTTTCCAAGAGTATCGTATCCGCAGTGTCCATGGGTATTGCAGCGACTCTTGTACTCATTTGCTCTAACGTACTCATTTCTCTTCTCAGAAAAATTATTCCCGATACAGTTCGTATCCCTTGTTACATCGTAGTTATCGCGGGATTTGTA
Source organism: Eubacteriales bacterium (assembly GCA_045654725.1). GTDB lineage: Bacteria > Bacillota > Clostridia > Oscillospirales > CAG-272 > UBA1740. The sequence goes on along the minus strand of JAZONX010000019.1, from coordinate 6,375 downwards.
ACAATCATTCAGATGCTTCTTGAAGCATATCTGTTCCCGATTTACGAGCTTCTCGGCACATGGCTTTCTCTTATTGTAGTTAACTGTGTTATTCTCGGTAGAGCTGAGATGTATGCAAGAAAGAATAAGCCTCTTGATTCTGCTCTTGACGGTCTCGGAATGGGTCTTGGATTCCTCTTTGCGCTCCTCTTGATGGCTGTTATCAGAGAAATTCTCGGTTCCGGCGTAATCAATCTTGAGGCTCTTAAGATGGAAAACATTGTTATTCCCGGTCTTTCCGAGTACAATATTCCTATCCTTAAAGAAGCATCCGGCGGCTTCCTTGTTTACGGTATTCTCATTGCTATCGTTAACGCTATCGGTCCCAAGAAGGGTGCTGAAAAGAGAAAGAACTTCTCTTGCGAGGGTTGTCCCTCTGCAAGCATTTGCGGTAGAGTTTCCTGCACCGAAAATGCAGAGCTCGTTTCCGCAGCTGAAGAAAACACCCTCAAGGGTGATGCAGAAAAGGAGGGTGCGTAAATGCTTAAAGAATTGATTTATATTATGCTTCTCGGCGTGTTTGCTAACAACTACGTTCTTCAGCAGACAACCGGTATTTGTCCCTTCCTTGGCGTTTCCAAGAAGTTCGATCAGGCAAGCGGTATGGGTATCGCCGTAACCTTCGTTATGCTTTGTGCTACCGCCGTTACCTGGCCCATTCAGAAGTTTGTTCTTGAGGCAAAGGGCCTTGAGTATCTTCAGACAATCGTATTTATTCTCGTAATCGCGGCTCTCGTTCAGTTCGTTGAGATCGTGCTTAAGAAGTTCATCCCCGCGCTCTATAAGTCGCTTGGTGTATACCTTCCTCTTATCACAACCAACTGTGCAGTTCTCGGTATCGCTATTGATAACCTCTCCTACGATTACGTTAACAACTTCACCGACGCTATGTTCTCCTCTCTCGGAGTTGGCGTAGGCTTCCTCTTCGCAATGGTTCTCTTCGCAGGCGTTCGTTCCAGAGTGGACAGCTGTCCTGCTCCCAAGGCGTTTAAGGGTCTTCCTGTTACTCTTATTGCCGCTGCTATCGTTTCTCTTGCATTCTCCGGATTTGCAGGCATAGTTGACGGCTTACTCGGAATGAATTAAGGAGGGGCGAAAATGATTATTACTGCTTTAATTGTACTTGTAATTATTGCGCTTATTTGTGCTATCGTTCTTACTCTTGCCGCAACCTTCTTTGCAGTTCCTGTTGACGAGCGTGCTGCTGCAGTTCGTGATTGCCTCCCCGGTGCGAACTGTGGTGCTTGTGGCTACTCCGGATGTGACGGTTATGCAGCTGCTCTTTCTGAAGGAAAGACCGACAATCCCAGCCTCTGTACCCCCGGTGGCGCAGGCGTTGCTGCTCAGATTTCCGAGATTATGGGTCTTGCAGCGGGCGATGTTGAGGCAAAGGTTGCTCACGTTGCTTGTAACGGTAGCTGCTGCACTCCTAACGACAGAAAGTTCGTTTACGATGGCATCAAGAGCTGCGCTGCGGCAAAGATGAGCTACTCCGGTGACACCGCTTGTTCCTTCTCCTGCCTTGGTTACGGTGATTGTATCGCGGTTTGTCCCGAGAATGCTATTCGCATCAACCCCGAAAACGGTGTTGCAGAGGTTGATCCCGTGAAGTGCATCGGCTGTGGACTTTGTGCGAAGGCTTGTCCTAACCACATCATTCACATCGTAAACGAGAGCACTCGCGTTGTTGTTAAGTGCTCCAGCCACGATAAGGGTGCTGTAACACGTAAGGCTTGCTCCAACGGTTGTATCGGTTGTATGAAGTGTCAGAAGACCTGTCCCGAAGGCGCAATCAAGGTTGAAAACAACCTCGCGGTTATCGATTACGACAAGTGTACCGGTTGCGGTGCTTGTCACGATGTGTGCCCTGTTAAGTGTATTCACCTGGAGAACTTCACCTGTGGATCGCATCTTGGTTAATTTTGAATAATTTTGCGAACTATTTCGCTTTCCACGCCTTGCCGTAGGAAACTACGGCTGGCGGCGTGTTAAACTCATATTTCATCAAAATTATTCTAAAATCGTTGTTAGTTGTTTAAAAAAATTAAATTATCATAAAATAAATCAAAAGCGGAAAGGAGAGAAAAAGTGAAAAAGAAAGCATTTATTAATTCTAAGAAAATAAAAAATGTCTTTCTTATGGCGCTTATTCTCATTATTGGACTTTTCGTTCACTTAATAAAAGCGATAAAAAAACTTTTTACTGGCAAGAAAAAAGCAGACATTATTCTTGTATCGGTTATTCTTGTTATCGCCCTTTCCGCTTTTTTGATTTATCATTTTTCGAAGGAAGACATTGATCCTAACGAGGCTTGCGTTATTGTTAGTGTTGACGGCGAGGAAATTGCGCGTTATCCCTTGAATGAGGACGGCGTGTACGTTCTTAACGGCGGCACAAACACTATCAAAATCGAAGACGGTAAGGTTTATATGCTTGAGGCAACCTGTCCCGATAAGACTTCGAAGGAAGGCTGTGTCAGTCAGGGTGTTATCTCGAAAAACAGAGAAACCATAGTTTGTCTTCCTAACAAGCTTATTGTTGAAATCAGCAATGCATCAGCAGGGGAGGGGGACGTTGATATATGATGAAAAAATCCGACTCCCGTAAGCTCGACACGAAGAGGCTGACGCTTCTCTCGGCTTTGATTGCCGTAGCGATGATTTTATCCTACATCGAGTCGATGATTCCCGCGTTTGTGGCTGTTCCCGGTGTAAAAATGGGTCTGTCGAACATCGCGACGGTGTTCACCCTCTACACTCTCGGCTGGCCTTATGCGATAATTGTTTCGGTTGTTCGCGTATTTCTCTCGGCTCTGCTTTTCGGCAACGTGGTTGGCTTGATCTACTCTGTTTCGGGTGCGGCTCTCGCACTGCTGACAATGATCTTGCTAAAGAAAATCGACAAATTTTCCACTATCGGTGTCAGCGTTGTCGGCGCGGTATGTCACAACATCGGTCAGATCATTGCGGCTTGTATTGTGATGGAAACCGCAGCTATTGCCTACTACCTCATTCCTCTCTTCCTTTCAGGCACTATTGCAGGTGTTCTTATTGGAATTGCATCGGGAAGTTTGATAGAGCGTATTAAAAAATATATCTAAAACTCCAATTTATGCCACATGGTGTATTTTGGAGTTTTTTCTATTAAATAAATATATTTGACAAATAATAATTAATATGGTAAAATAAACACAGCGCACTCCCGCCGATGCGCTCTGCCTTTGGCAAAATTTCAGGCGGAGAATGAAATAATATGAAACTGAATTACAAAAGAACCATACTTGTGGGCTTTGCGTTCTTCCTGATCAGCGCGTTCTGGCAGGCTTATGATGCTATTGTGCCCCTTATTTTGACTAACCATTTTGGCCTTGATCAGCTGCTTTCGGGTATCGTAATGTCGATAGATAATGTGCTCGCGGTATTTATGCTTCCTATTTTCGGTGCTCTATCGGATAAAGTAATGACGAGATTTGGTAAGCGTACTCCTTTCATTTTGATAGGTACCGTTGCCGCTGTTTTGGCATTTATCTCGCTTACATTTATTGATGCATATCAGCTTTCTGCCGTTCTTGATGCAGGCATTGCAGAAAAATACCAGGCGGCTTCAGGGCTTCTCAAGGAAGCAAACACCGCTCTCAAGGAGGCTGGTAAGGCAGGCGATGCTGCGGCAATTGCTGCGGCAAAGGATAATATTGACTATATCAATAAGGTTGTTATTGCCGGAATTAGAGAAGAAACACTTCAGATAACCCTCGGCAATCTTTGGCCTATTGTAGGCTTTATCGGAGTACTTCTTCTCACACTTATTTCTATGGCGACCTTCCGTTCTCCCGCGGTTGCACTTATGCCTGACGTTACTGTAAAGCCACTTCGTTCCAAGGGTAATGCTATCATTAACCTTATGGGCACTGCCGGCGGTATTCTTGTGCTTGTACTTGGTATGGTATTTAAGACCTCGGGTAACAAGTATATGCAGTATACCTCTTATGTTGTTGCCGTTTGTACCATTATGATCGTCGGACTTGCTGTGTTCCTCGCAACCGTAAGAGAAAAGAAATGGGCAGAGGAAATGGAGGAGCAGACAAAGGCTCTTGGTCTTGATGAGGTTGTTGTTCAGTCAAATGAACCTAAGAGATCTCTCTCTAAGCCCGAGATGAAGTCGCTTCTTCTCATTCTTGCATCTGTTGCTCTTTGGTACGTTGGATATAACTCTATCACAAGTAAGTATTCCGTTTACGCTACCAACATTCTCTTCTTCGACTTTAACTTCACTCTTATTATCGCGCAGGCTGCGGCGGTTATTGCCTACATTCCCGTAGGTATCGTTGCATCGAAGATTGGTAGAAGAAAGACAATCCTCGCAGGTATTACAATGCTTGCTACCGCATTCTTTATTGCCAACTTTATTACCTTCAGCACTCCCGAGCTCGCTATGTATCCCGTATTCATTCTCGCAGGTATTGGTTGGGCTACCATTAACGTAAACTCCTTCCCCATGGTTGTTGAGCTTGCCAAGGGCGGCGAGGTTGGTAAGTACACAGGCTACTACTACACCGCATCTATGGCTGCACAGATCGTTGCTCCTATTCTTTCGGGCGCGATCTATAAGCTTGTTGGTTATATGGTAGGCGGTGACGATATTGAGGGTATGAGATATGTATTCTTTGCATTCGGTACAATCTTCGTTGCGGCTTCGTTCGTAACAATGTTCTTTGTTAAGCACGGTGACGCAAAGGCTGAAAAGCAGGGTGCTCTCGAATCCCTTGGCGGTGCCGATGATTAAGAGGAATTTTATATGATTACAATTCCAATTATCCTTGTTGTCCTTTTTGCTCTTTATCTGTTTCTTGTAGCGCCAAAGAACAAAAAGGAAATGAAAAAATTCAAAACCGTTATGTACGCTCACCGCGGTCTGCATAATGATGAGAGGGCAGAGAACTCTATGTCCGCTTTTCGCGCGGCGGTTGAAGGTGGCTACGGAATTGAGCTTGATATTCGCCTTTCCAAGGACGGAAAGCTTGTAGTTTTCCATGACGATACGCTTGATCGTGTGTGCAAAATGACAGGACGTGTTATTGATTTTACTGGGGAGGAGCTTTCTCGCTTTTCTCTTAACGGAACGGCTGACGGAATTCCGCTTTTCTCCGACGTGCTTGCGCTTGTTGACGGAAAGGTTCCTCTGCTTGTTGAAATTAAAGAGGATGCGGGTGACAGCTCGGTTTCGATGGCGGCGTGTAAGATGCTGAGGGAATATAAAGGCGACTATATCGTTGAATCCTTTAATCCTCTCTCGCTCAAGACTGTGAAGAAAAATATGCCCCAGGTGATGAGGGGGATTCTTTCGCAGCGTTACTATGAGTACGAGAAGTATAGAAAGCCTCTCTATTTCCTTCTTCAATCCCTTCTTCTCAACTTCCTCTGTCGTCCGGCGTTTATCGCCTACGATCACAGACACGCGAAGTCCTTTGCGCTTCGGTTTGTTCGAGGATTCTTTGGTGTGCCCACTCTTGCATGGACTGTGCGCTCTGCCGAGGATGAGGCTGTTGCTCGTAAGAATGGTTTTGACGGTATAATTTTTGAAAACTATGTTCCATAAAAAAATGAAGGCGCCCTGACGAAAGCGGGGCGCCTTTTGATGCTCAAAGAGAAAATCAATAAAAATTTAATAATTTTTAATAATTGGACTTGAAAAAAGCTGGATTATGTAGTAAAATAAGATGAAGAAGTTTGTAAAGTGATGCAAGGAGGTGACCGATTATGGGCAACAAGACTAATATTGCTTTTTTTAACGCATATCTTGAGCTTGACAACATCTGTGCCCAGACCCTTGGGGTTAAAAGGGGTGGTGTAAGCGCATATATCGGCAGACTCGTTGATGAGAGATTTGCTCCCGGAAGAAGCGAGACCCTTCCCAAGCTCGTTGAGTACAGAAAGATAAGAAATATTATCGCACATGAGCAAGGTGCTCTCTCTGATATAACCGACATTACGAAAGCCGACGTGCAATGGCTTAACCGATTTGCGAAGCTTGTACAGAAGAAGAAGGATCCCATCTCTCTCTACGCCCGCAAGGCTAACAGATTTGTTTTTATGAGAAGACTCCGTATATTTTTCATTGTGCTCACCGCGATAATTCTTTCGGTTGCTATTTTCACTGTGTTGAAAGCACTTAATCTAATATAAAAAACGACGAGGATTGAACTGAACCCGTAAAAACGGACATTGAAATAAAAAACCTCTTGTAGTAGAATAGAAATATCTACTGCAGGAGGTTTTTTGTATGGGAAACAAGAAAGGAAGAACGGCATATCCCGAGAATTTCAAAGCATTGGTAAT